>CANQSS010000021.1 GCA_947626545.1 uncultured Akkermansia sp.
GTGTAGAAGGAGATGCCAATGGGCATGATGACCTTGATGAAGTCGATGTGCCCTCCGAAAAGCGCGTTGATGTTCTCGACAAAGAAGTTGAAATACTTGAAGTAGAACAGGAAGCTCAGATCGCCTAGGATAGTGAGTAGAAGCAACGCTTTTTTACACTTATACTTCGAAATCAGAATAGCCCCGACGTAGTTGATGATGATGGTGAGCAGCATCACCGCCACATACCGCGGTTCTCCCCATGCGTAGAAGAAGATGCTTGCCAGAAGCAGGACATAATCCTTCAGCTCCTTCCGTACCAAAAGGTACAGGGCGCACACGATCGGCAGGAACAAAAATAGGAATGTTGTGGATGAGAATAACATGATGGTTTATTTATTTGGTTGAGCAGAGAGTCCCCCGTATACCGATGGCGTCAGTAGGGTTAAGGTTACTCCAGGGATGTCTTCCCAAACTTGGTAAACTTTTTATTCATTTCACCATGCAGCTGTGTCATGTCAGTTTGAGAGAATATGAGAAGTCTTTTGAATCCTTATTCTTGTACGAGCAAATACTATTCCCAACAGTTTCCCTTTTCTTTGTGAGTCGTAAACAAGGGAACCCCTTTGAATATCTTCTCTTTAATTTTCTCACAATTAAGCATACTTTTCTTATCGCCCCATGAAAACCTCTCCGTCTACACTCCCGCCATCGAGAAAATCCTTGATCTTTTGCTGGAGAGAACAAAATTCGGAAGGAACTGCTCCCGTAGCAATTCTAATTATATCCCCCTGAATTGTCTCTTCGTTCAGTCCTGTCGCTTGGGCAAGGGCATGGAAAATATTATGTTTGTCAGGGATGTTAAGTACCCTCTCCCATATCTCTTCAAATTGGTCTATATCCGTGTCTGTATAACCCAATCGTTCAGCGAGGGCAGATTTTGCTGCTCGAGATTCATTTATCTGGTCAGCAAGCATTTTTTCAGGGCAACACAACCTAGGGAGGTGGCTATACGGAGCAGCACATCCTTGTTTCTCAATTATTCCCTTTGTGTACTTTCCCATTTCTTTTTCGCTTACATCTCCATCCCATATAATTAAAAGCTTAACATTCGGGTAACACAAACGGTGCCACTGGTACACTTTGGGCAGTTCTCCCTTGCTGCCAACTGGAATTATTTTCACCCTCAGCCTATATTTTGGTGGTATGACAAAATTTATTATTTCGCTAGCAACAGTGTCTTCACAGAAAATAATCATTTCAGGAAGCTTCTCATTGGCGATATTGCTGATAGCGAAGCGTGTTGTGGGAGAATGCATGACAGTTGTTTTCCCCGCATTACGTTCAACCAGCACTCTGGCAACTCGAGGGAGGGAATCTATAAAATCTATGGAATGGCTTGATATAATGAATTGAATCCTTCTCTTCCCTGATATTTTCACTAAAACTTGGGCTAATTTGCGTAACGCTGCAGGATGAATACCCATCTCTATTTCCTCGATAACACATAGAGAGTTATTAGGCATCTCTTGAATGGTAGTTAAAAGCTTAATAATGACATCCTCTCCTGTTCCCATGTTGAAACTGGAATAGTTTACTTTTTTATCACAAACACGAATGCTATGGCTCTTACTATCCATTTGACTTGCTGAAGAATAGCTGCCTTCTAAAATTTGATTCAAATAATTGATATATTCTTCGTTGAGAGAGGTACTATACTTTACTTGACTCTTTTTCTTAAAGTCTCTTTGTAAGTATTTTTCATCCATGGCACATTTAATTCGCGAGATACCAATAAAATGAACCGCTCTCTTTGGTCTCCCTTCATAATGCATCCACTTCTTGCTCTGTTTCGTAATTACCTTCTCCTTTGATACCCCGTATTCCCATTTTATAGTTACATTTCCATATTCTGGATCATACGCTGATCTGTAGAAAAAATTTTGAAATGTATAGTAGGATATCCCCGTACCAGGAGAAGTCTTTCTTTGTCCATAAGGGGTGAAGCCACCTTCTCCATGATATCCTAATGCCGCGAGAGCAAGAATAGTTGATTTTCCTACTCCGTTCTTTCCACAGATAACTGTAATGGGATAATTAAACACTATTTTGAAATCCTTCAATCCTCGCAAGCCTTGTTCGCCATCCACAGAGATGGAAACTAAACGGTCTCCATATTTTCCGTCATTCCACATTTCCTGCAGTTGCCTCTCATCATCGTTACAATGTATTCCTGGCATATATAGTAATTGGGTTTAGGTTTGATTAATAAGTAAAATGTAACTATTAGTTCTTATCTAAGTTATGTTTGTGGATTGCAAATTAATTGCAACGTATCAACAGTACAAAAAAGGAAGGGACATGTTTTGCCGATCAACTGAAACAGGGAGTACATATTGTGGGTGGATCGGTTTTTCCCGGCTTCATTTTCTTGTCTTTCTGTACTCATAGTTTTTTTGATGGATGCCTATTTGCCCGGTGGGCTTTTAAGTAGTGCTAGATAATGTAAAGTTTTAGAAAATTTGATTTGTACTCTTTTGAACTTCCCTTCATCGCTGTCACATTGTCTAAAGGTTTGCAAATAATATTTGGATATTAGAGTAAATTGATAAGCACGAAATCTGAAATGGGAGACAGAAAGAGCATAAGAGAAAACAGACCTTATTTGCTTGCACAGATGTCGCGGAGCCTAGGTAGCTCGTCCGTATGGATAGATAAAATAAGAATATCCGGCTTAAAGGCGAGGATGTCTTTCTTGTACAATTTCATGATTTTAAATTCATCTGCTGTTTTTACCTGTCCTCTATTCAATCTGATGAATTTGAGGTAAGCCGTGGAATATGGAAGAAATTGGAGGAGATTTTCATTCTGTGATCTTCCGATGAGCATGACTTTGTGTTTCCCCCCTGGATAACTGAAATCCTTTATAAACTTCCCGACTTTCACCGCCATTTTTTCACCATTCCTGTGGTCATAGTACTTGTAGGTGGAACGATTCGAAGGGTCGTCACTGAAGTTCAGAATACGCTCAGTAAAACCACGCCAATATTCTCTATTCCACTCATCACGAATAAGTTGATTATGGGATTCTTGATAGTCGTCAAGAGATACAATGGGCATATCAGGGAAATCCTTGCGTACCTCTTTCATCAGTTCACAATACCCAATAAATGCCCCTCCATCCGTCCAGTGGTGAGACCATTTAAAAAACACAAAATCCTGTTTGGCTGCATTAAAAAGCGCTATGTACGGATAGACGTAGGGAATATGGTACTTCCGTGCTTCATCTCTAATGGTTTCCTGTGCCTGTGACACCTTGGTAAATCTTTGCTTATCAAATCCGAGCTTATTTCTATCCTTATAAATATGCTCCTTGCTTGGCACCTCTAAAACGTAGAATTTAATTTTATTTTGCTGGCAGAATTGATTTAGTTGGACCAAATTTTGCACAATAGATTTAGAAAAAGTTGAACTGAAATCCCAATGTTGCCCGAGGAGAGACCTCCCAAACAACCAACCAGAATCCTTGAAATAAAAGGCATGTTTTGCTCGGATGACAGAGGATACTTTATTTCGGATACCATCGTGCAGTTTGAGCAGAGAAACACGTCCACCGAAATGATCGCTCAACCATTCTTCATAGCTCCTCGCACCCACATTCCCTTTCAAAATTTCTTTCAACGCAGGTTTCACTGCAAGCATTCTACCTTCACGTCCAGATTTCATTGCATCCGAAATGCCGATCATTGGAATAAATAAACAAGGAAAAAATACTACTAAAAAGACAGTATCACTTATATTACCCCCCCCCCGTATAGCTAAGTAGCTGAGTAATCGATAAATCATGAAAAAGGTGAGTATATTGCCCATGATAAGAAACCATAGGTTTCCGGATTGCAAAAATTTAAAGTCGTGGGTAGAAAAATGATATCTGCGAAACTCGACCTCTATTTGAAGGATGTCACCTTTTCTGACAGGGAGAGTTTTAGCAAAGACATTGTCTACAGAGAGGCTCTTCATTCCTTTGAAGATAACCGCCCCGTTAATTTTGAGATCCTTCCAATCTGTTAACACAGAATGCTGATATCCATACTCATCAAGAACTGACGGACTCCTGAAAATCATGTTAATTTCCCCATCCCTGCGTGCTTGGAGTCGAAGGGATATCTTCTGCCATTTTTCCCTTGCTCTCAGGCTCAGATTGACTCCACAGACATTATTTGCTGACCCATAAAATCGAGTGCACAGGGAAGGCTGAGGAGTTGATTGGAAAGAAAAAGGTTCAGCTCCGGTGAGCTCGCCATGGTACACAAGATCAAGTCTCGCTTCCTTATTGAAAAGTGTCCGCACAAAATCTCCGTACTCATATTCTGTCCACAAGGGGAGACATACGACGTTAACCAAAAAAGTCAGGAAAAAGGTAAGGATTATCTTTTTCATATATGCATATTGTCCATGAATGTGAGGATACTAATGAGCATGAGGGGGGGGCTTCAAGTGTACAGGGAAGACTCGATGAGATCGCAAATCAGGTGACCCACAGCGATGTGCAGCTCCTGAATATGCGCAGAAGAATCAGCCGGAACCGGCAGAACCAGCTCGGCCAGGGATTGCATATCTCCGCCTTTGGCGCCCACCAGCGCGATGCGACGGATGTCCATGATCTTCGCCTGCTGCATGGCGAGCACCACATTGCAAGAATTACCGGAAGTCGAAAGACCGATGAGAACATCCCCCGCGGTGCCGACTCCCGCCAACTGGCGCGCAAAAACCTGATCAAAGGAGTAGTCATTAGCAATGGCGGTGATGTTGGAGGTGTCCACCGTCAGCGAAAGGGCGGGGAGAGCCGGGCGGTTCAGCCTGTAGCGTCCCACGAGTTCAGCGGCCAGGTGTTGGGATTGTGCGGCGCTTCCGCCGTTACCGCAGAAAATGATCTTGTGACCGGAGCGCAGGGCATCCAGGCATACGTGCGCAGCCCGTTCGATTTGCGAGGCAAGGGAGCAGAGATCTGCCGCTGCGCGGGAGAGTTGTTGCAATTGTTCGGCGATATACGTTTCCATCACTTTATTTTTTTCACGAGGTTGGACGTGGAATAGCCTTCCACGCGGGGGAGGGTGACAACTTGTGCCCCGTAGGTCTGCGCAAACTGCGCCTCAGGCCATTGGTCGATCGTATAGCCCTCCTTAGCCAGCACATCCGGTCGCAAGCGTTCGACGATGTGCATCGGCGTATCTTCGTCGAAGAGAATCACCAGGTCCACGAATTCCATACTGGCGAGCAGCAGCGAGCGCGTCGCCTCGTCCTGCACCGGACGGGACGGACCTTTCAGACGGCGCACGCTGGCATCCGAATTGAGAGCGACCACCAGCACATCGCAGAGCTTTCGGGTTTCCATGAAAGAGCGCAGGTGACCCATGTGGCAACAGTCGAAAGCGCCGTTGGTGAAACCGATGCGCTTACCCGCCTTGCGCAAATTGCGGACGGCTTGTTCCGCCTGGTCGAGCGTCATGATCTTGCGCTCCGGCGGGAGGATCGTCAAACCACTGCGGGCGCCGGACTGCGAGAGAGCGCGCGTGATTTCATCCGCCGTGACTGTGGCCGTGCCGAGCTTGGCCACCACCAGCCCGGAGGCTACGTTTGCGAGCCGCATGGCTGCCTCAATGGGCGTACCGCAGCCCAGCGCCGCCCCCAATACAGCCAGCGAGGTATCGCCGGCGCCGGACACATCATACACCTCCTTTGCTTGGGTCGGGATGCGCAGGAAAGGCGGGTTCGCCTGGGGGGAGATGAGCGCCATGCCGTGCTCCCCGAGCGTGACGATGAGGTTGGTGATGTTCAGGCGATTGATGAGCGAAAGGGCGAGATCCGTGAGGCGCGGCTCGAAGTCCGGCGTGCGCGGGTCGGGCAGGGAGGCGGCCGTAGCCTGGGCAAACTCCTTCAAATTCGGCTTCACCAGCGTGGCGCCTCTGTATTTGGTGTAATCCGCGCCCTTGGGATCCACGATGACTTGCTTTCCCAGTTCGCGGCAAATGTCGATGATGATGGGAGACGTTTGTTCCGTGAGCAGCCCCTTTCCGTAGTCGGAGAGCAGCACAATATCCACCTGCTGCACAAAGCGGCGCACGATATTGGCGATACGCGGCAGCTCCCTGTCGAGACTGGGCAGAGGCTCCTCGCGATCCACCCGCGAAAGATGACTGCCGGAGGCGATGAGGCGCATCTTCACGATCGTCGGGAAATCCGCCGGACGGAACAGCATGGGCTTTGCGCCGCACTCCTTGAGCATGCGCTCCACGCGGTCGCCATCCGTATCACGTCCCACCAGACCGACCACCGAGACACTGCAGCCCAGCGCGCGCAGGTTTGCCACAACATTTCCCGCACCGCCCAGCATTTCCTTCTGCTCGCGGATCTGAAAAACAGGCACCGGCGCTTCCGGAGAAATCCGCTCGACCTTGCCGTACGTGAAGCGATCCAGCATCAGATCCCCCACCACGAGGACGCGCACATTTGCCAGCGAACGCAGTGTTTCAATGAGCGATACCATGGAGAACGACCTACATTATACGGACAGATGAGATTTATGGCAAGAGAAAAAGGCATTTACGATAATTCATTTACGATTTACGATTTGGAAATTTAGCGCGCCGGAGGCGCGGGGATGCGGAGCGAATGCGAAGCGGAATTTCCAAAACCATGCGCGGGGGTGGTTACAAAGGGGCGGGGGCGCCTGGCGGCGCCCGGTGGCAGGCGGGGCCTGCCCATGTACGATTTACGACGGAGGCAGACAAGGTCTGCCCATGTACGATGTACGACGTACAATGTACGACGGTGGCACCTGGCGGCGCCTATGTACGAGGTACGATGTACGATGTACGATTGCGATTATAGCGCGCGTTGCGCGGGGTTGACTCAGACACGAAAAACGGGTAGAATGCGCCTGCACCCGTCAGGGTGCGAGCCCTGGAACAGCGGGTGTAATCAAAACCAATGAAATACACAGCGCTGATATGGCTGATGGCTCTCGACCCTGTGTCGAGAGGGCAACTGGTAGAACTACTCATCGTTCTATTCCTCAGCTAGAAGCCATCCGTCTCCCTCTTGAAGTTGCCGAGGGGGAGACGCTGTGGGCACAGGGCAAACGCATTAGAAAATGCGTTTGCCGTGGCTGTGGGCAAAAAAAGGTTGACATGGCACCGTTTTTGTTGTATGTTCCGGCTTGTGGGGTATCAGCGCCCCGTAAATCATTGGTGAACCGCCCGTCGGAGAAATCCTGCGGGCGGTTTTTTACGGTACGAGGCAGGAGGCGGCGGTATCACTAACAATCATACTTCCTTTGGTACCAGCGGGCGGTTTTTTACGGTACGAGGCAGGAGGCGGCTGCCCATGTACGATGTACGACGGAGGCACCTAGCGGTGCCTATGTACGAGGTACGATGTACGATCGCGATTATAGCGCGCTTTGCGCGGGGAGGGGGCGGCGAGGACGCCGACTATGTACGATGTACGAGGTACGATGTACGATTTGGAAATTTGGCGAGCCGCCGGCTCGCGGAATTTTGCGGAGCGTAGGCGGAGGTGGTTGGGGGGAACAGAGTGCTGGCGTGATTAGAAAGGTTTCGAATTTTGCGGAGCCGTTTCCCCGGCTTTGCTACCTCGTACATAGGCAACCACATTTTCTAATGCGGTTGCCTTGCGGTTGAAAATATCTTGCTAAGGGAGGGGCAATTTGGTAGATTGGCGTGAGAGGTGATGGAGAAGATATTAATCATCAAGCATGGGGCGTTGGGGGATGTGGTGCTGGCGATGGGGACGCTGCAGGCGATACGACGCGAGCACCCGGAGGCCGAGCTGTGGCTGTTGACGGCTAAAGGCTTTTTCCCGATTGCGCAGGCCATGGGGATATTCACCGGGTGTCTGGAGGACAACCGACGCGGCAAGGTGGAGACCCTGCGTGTGCTGCGCGGCATTGCGCGGGGAGGATTCACTGATATTTACGATTTTCAGCAGTCGCAGCGTGCGCGTTTCTACAGGCGCGTGCTGCGGTTTCTCTGGCCGTGCGGAGTGTACCGCTGGGTGGACACCAAGACGCAGCAGCTCATCACCATCAAAAAAAAATGCAGTTGGGGCGTTGGGCGGGCACAGGTGCAGGCAGCCCACATTCCATGGGAAAAGACGGATCTGAGCGGTATGCGTGCGGAGGGTAAGCATTTCGACATGCTGCCGCAGCGCTACGTCCTCTTCATCCCCGGCTGTTCCGCCAAGCACACCTACAAACGCTGGCCGGTGGAGAGGTATGGCGAACTGGCTGACCGGCTGGGGCGAATGGGGATTTCTGTGGTGGTGCTGGGTACGCGGGATGAGGCGGCCGAGGGAGAGGCCATCGCCCGTGGGCGCGACTGGGTGGTGAATATGGTGGGGTTGACGTCGCTGACTGATGTGCCGCAGGTGGCGTTGCGCTCGCTCGCTGTGGTGGGCAATGATACCGGGCCGACCCACATGGCCGCTATGACCGGGCGCTTTACAATCGGGCTTTTCGACCACCGCAATGCCCGCAGTGTGCTGCGCGGGGATCATGTCGCTAACCTCGTTTCTCCCGGCAGGGTGGAACTCATCGGCGTGGAGGAGGTGTGGGAAAAACTGGACATTTACGATTTACGATTTACGATTTACGATTTGGAAATTTAGCGCGCCGGAGGCGCGGGAATTTTTGCGAAGCAGGTGCGGGTGCGGAACTGAGGAACGACGCACGGAAGTGGTTAGAAAGGGGCGGGGGCGCCAAGCGGCGCCTATGTACGAGGTACGACGTACGATGTACGATTGCGAAGTTCGCGCGCGTTGCGCGGGGATGCGGAGCGAATGCAAGGCGGAATTTTGAAAGTCATGCGCGGGCGTGGTTAGAAAGGGGCGGGGGCGGCTGGCGGCGCCTATGTACGATGGACGACGTACGATGTACGATTTATTAATAATGTGCGCATTGCGCATATTTTTTCGGATCATTAATGCATGCTGAGATTCCTTTAGAACCATCATCATGATGACCACTGATTATCGCGGTTTTTGATACGTATAAAAATCGATATCAATCAATAAGAGTATTTTTCTCTGTTAATTGACTTTTCTCAAATGCGTTTGCCCTAGGGCGCACTGCGATGTTGACATCAGTGCGCGTTGTGCTAAAGTACATGTGAGTTATCATGCTGAGACGTCTCCAGATAGAAAATGTTGGGCCATCTGAAAGGTTGGATCTGACCTTTTCCGAGAGGGTGAATATCTTTACGGGGGACAATGGACTTGGCAAAAGTTTCATCTTGGATGTGGCGTGGTGGGCATTGACACGCCAGTGGCCGCAAGATCTAAATCCGGCCGTCAGGTCAGGGCGCATGGCGTACCCGCCTTTTGGGGAGAGAGGAGAAATTACCGTCGGCCTGTCCGGGCAAACAGGCAAAGAAGTCGGATACACGTCAACGTTTGATCCGAAACTGTCCGCATGGAAATTACCGAAGGGGAGACCGACGAGGCAGGGCTTGGTTATCTATGCCATGCTGGATGGAGGGTTTTCGATATGGGATCCTGCGCGTAATTATCGGAAGCCGAAAGAGCAAAATCCATTTGAGCACAGCCCGGCATTTGTCTATACGGCGACAGAGGTATGGAAGGGGAAAGAAGAAAGCGATGGGTACAAGACCTGCAACGGGATCGTGGCCGACATGTTATATTGGCTCATGGAGAAAGCGGAACCATACCGGCAACTAAAAGCCGCGTTTGAGACGCTCTCGCCGCCGAATGAGCCGATGACTTTGGGCGGCATTACTCGCATGATGGACGCTCAGCGGTATGCTTGTGTCCGTATGCCTTATAAAAAGCACAGCGATGTTCCGATTGTGCTATTGTCCTCCGCCATCAAGCGGGTGCTATCCATCGCGTATTTCCTCGTATGGGCATGGCAGGAACATAAGGTTGCATGCGAAAAAATAGGGGAGCAGGCAACCTCTGATATGACGATCATCATTGATGAAATAGAGGCTCATTTGCATCCTCGCTGGCAGAAGAACATACTCATGATGCTGCAAAAAGCAGTCGAATCTCTGACCCATTGCGTCAACATCCAGTATATTGTCAGCACCCATTCTCCCCTTGTCATGGCTTCATGTGAGGATTTCTTTTGCGAGCATGACACATGGATAGATATTGACTTGAGGGATGGGAGAGTCATTGCAGAGCGAAAGGACTTCACCCAAAAAGGAGATGTCTCTAAATGGCTGCTAAGCGATGCCTTTGATCTGGAATCAACACGCTCGAATCGTTCCCAGGAAGTGCTGAGTGAGGCTCAGCGATTGATGGATTGTCCTTCGTTTGATGAAAAGGCAGTGCGTCAAATACAGGAAAGACTGGAAGAGGTGCTTCCTTCGCGTGATAGCTTCTGGTTGCGATGGAGTGTTTATTTAGCACGGAATAACTGTACAATTGAATGATGATCCGAGTAGAGCGCAAAGAAGAACCTGCCGACTTTAACGAGGCGGTTCGCGTACCGGGGAATGATTTTGTTTCAAAGAACCCTAAAGGGAAAGAACCTCCTAAGTTCTGGAACAGGTGTAGGGAGGATTTGTACGAGGCATATGAGGGTTATTGTGCGTACACGACCTTCAAGATAAATTGTCGATTAGATGCCGTTGTCGATCATTTTCTACCTCAGAGCCGACACCCTGAGCTTCGCTACGAATGGTCAAATTATCGGCTCGCGTCTTCTCATATTAACTCAGTCAAGAAGGATGCAGAACCTATTTTTGATCCGTTTGAATTACCGGAAGAGGCATTTCGGCTGGCAGAAGACATGCGCATTGAGGTGAATCCCGAGGCGTTTTCTGATGAGAAAGATCTTGCATTGGCGAGTGAAACACTTCGGCGACTCGGATTGAATCGTCCTGAATTGATTGCCGATAGGACGGAAATGCAGGATGAGGCTCTGAGATTGATTGGGGAGGGGATGAGTGATGAGATCGCATTAATTGTCTCTGAGAGCCTGCTCAAACAATCTCGATTTCTTCATCGAGAAGCTGTTCGGAAGGGCTATGTGAAACCCTTATAAAAGGAGACCGGAGGCGGCTGGCCATTTACGATTTACGATTTACGATTTGTAAATTTAGCGCGCCGGAGGCGCGGGGATGCGGAGCGGGTGCGAAGCGGAATTTTCAAAACCATGCGCGGGCGTGGTTAGAAAGGGGCGGGAAGGCGGGGGCAGACGGGGTCTGCCTATGTACGAGGTACAACACGCACGACGGCCCCAAGCAGCCGCAGGGCGTCTGCTCATGTACGATTTACGATTTTCGATGTACGATTTAGAATAATGCGCAGCGGAGCTGCGGGAATTTGGCGGAGTGGGTGCGGGCGGGATGTCCTGGATCCGTGATCGGGCGTGGTTAGAAAGGGACGGGAAGCCGGAGGGGGCTGACGGCGCTCGGTGGCTCCGTCTGCCTTTTGTCTTGCCAAGGACGTGTTTGGCTGGTATGCTGCGGGCATGGCAACCGACAAACACATCACGCTGAAGACGAGCAAAGGAGACATTCGTCTCACTGTTTTTGCATCCAAAACGCCGGTGACGGCAGCAAGCTTTCTGAACCTGGCAAAGCGGGGTTTTTACGATGGACTGACTTTCCACCGCGTGATAGCGGACTTCATGATCCAAGGAGGCGATCCGGAGGGGACAGGCTGCGGTGGACCCGGTTACAAGTTTGATGATGAGTGTATTCCTACGCTCAAATTCACCAAGCCGGGTCTCTTGGCCATGGCCAATGCGGGACTGGACTGGACGGGGCACGGCACAAACGGCTCCCAATTCTTCATCACCCACGTGCCGACCGAGTGGCTCAACGGCAAACACACCATCTTCGGCGAGGTGGAGGGTCCGGAGGATCAAACCGTGGTGAATGCTGTAGCTCAGGGCGATAAGATCATCGCTATCGAAATCCACGATGACTGCACAGATCTCTTCACCGAGCAGGAAAAAAATATCAGCCGCTGGAACGCCGCTCTGGAGGCCCAGGGCAAACGCCTTTGATCCTGCGCAGCGTGCGCGAATTTCTCAAATCATAAATGATAGATAGCAACCGCATTTTCCAGTGCGGGTGCTGATGGGTTATGGAGTTTGCCGTCCAGGAGCTCTGCATAGCATACGGCGCACGGGTTTTGTTTGATGCGCTCTCCTTCGTGGTGGAGCGCGGGCAGCGCGTCGCTTTCGCCGGTCACAATGGAGCCGGTAAATCCACCCTGATGAAGTGCATCATCGGAGACATTCGACCGGATGCCGGGCATGTTGTCCTGCCCCGCCATACCCGCGTCGGCTACCTGCCGCAGGATGGCATCCATCTTTCCGGTGTTCCGCTGCTGCAGGAAGTCCTCGATTCGGTGGGTGATGTCGCGGAGATGAGCCGTCAACTGGAGGCCTTATCCGCTGATTTTCAAAAGATGAATCCGAGTGACCCCTCCTACCGCGACACCCTGGAGGAGCTGGGACGTCTGGAGCTCATCCTTCAGGATCACGATGCCCACTCCCTCCGCCCGCGCGCAGAGACGATTCTACGCGGTCTCGGCTTTGGCAATGAGGACTTTACACGCGACTGCGGGGAGTTCTCCGGCGGTTGGCAAATGCGCATTGCCCTGGCGAAACTCCTGCTCCGGGAGCCGGATGTACTCCTGCTCGACGAACCCACGAACCACTTGGACCTGCAGAGTCAGCGCTGGCTGGAACAATATCTGCGCGGCTACCGCGGGGCGATCTGCATCATTTCGCACGATGTGGCGCTGCTCGATTCTCTGGTGTCGCGCACGATTGCCCTGCACCACGGCCGCGCTGAGGAATATGCCGGAAACTTCTCTTATTACCTGAAGGAGAGTGCCGCCCGACGCGAAGCCCGGAAAAAAGCGGCCAAGAGTCAGCAGAAGCAAATCGAAAAGACGCGCGCCTTCATCAACCGCTTCCGCTACGAGGCCAGCAGGGCCGGCCAGGTTCAGAGCCGCCTCAAGCAGCTTGAAAAAATCGAACTGATTGAAGAAGAAAGCGATGAGGATATCATGTCCTTCCACTTTCCTCCTGCCCCGGCGGGCGGCGCGACGGTGGTGGAACTGCAATATGTTTCCAAGGCCTACGGTAACATCCACCTGCTCAAGAGATTCAATTTCCGCATGGAAAAAGGCGACCGCATCGCCATCGTCGGTGTGAACGGCGCCGGCAAATCGACATTCTCCCGCTTGATAGCCATGACGGAAGAGGCTGATTCCGGCACGGTAAAGTTCGGTTCCCACACCCACGTCGCCTTCTTCTCTCAAACGCATGCGGACGTGCTGGATCCCTCCCAAACCGTGCTGGAATGTGTGGAACAGGCCGCCTCGCGCGAGACGCTCCCTATCGTGCGCAATTTGTTGGGCTGCTTCCTGTTCCATGGGGATGACGTTTTCAAGCGCATCGGCGTCCTTTCCGGCGGAGAAAAATCTCGCGTGGCTCTGGTTTGCATGCTGCTGCACCCGGCCAACTTCCTGATCATGGACGAGCCGACTAACCACTTGGATGTTGAGAGCCAAGAAGTTCTGCAGCGCGCACTCGCGGAATACCCCGGCGCTTTTTGCATCGTCTCCCACAACCGCAGCTTCCTGGATCCGCTGGTCAATAAAGTGCTGGAGTTTCGCCCGGGTCATAACCCGCGTCTCTTCTATGGCAATGTGACCCAGTACCTTGAGAAGATCGAGGCCGATGCGGCGAACGCCGCGGATTCCTCCGGCAAGCTTTCCTCCTCAGCTCCCCGCCCAACCGAGAAAAATCGCCAACTGCTCCGCCGCGAACGCGCTCTCGCACGCGAGCACGCTGCACGCGTCATCAAACCCCTTCAAACTGAGCTGAAAAAGGTGGAAGAAGACATCGCCGCGAGGGATGCCAGGAAGGCTGAAATCACCGACCTCCTCGACAAGCCGGACGTCACCTCCGATGCCAACCTGTTGCGCTCCCTCACCGAGGAATACCGCCAACTGGACAGCGAAAGCGAATCTCTCTTCTCTCGCTGGGCCGAACTGAGTGAACAAATCGACAAACACACGAGGCAAACGCATTAGAAAAATGCGTTTGCCTATGTACGATGTACGATGTACGAGGTACGATTTGGAAATTTAGCGCGCCAGAGGCGCGGGCTATGCGGAGCGTAAGCGGAGGGGGTGGGTGAAATCGTGGATGGTTGTTGGTTAGAAAGGCTTGCGAATCATGCGAAGCTGTGTCAATCCATTTACGATTTACGACGGAGGCAGACAGAGCCTGCCTATGTACGATTTGCGAATTCGCGCGCGTTGCGCGGGGATTTTTCAATAGCACGTAGGCAAACGCATTTTCTAATGCGGTTGCCCTGTGGGACAGGTGTGACTCTTGACAGGGCGGGGGTGATTTGGTATGATTTACGCACGTTCCTATGACAGCGACGCTCAATGTACATGGACAGGACAACTTGGTGACACCGGGCTTTTACATGCCCAATCGACTGAGTATACGCACGGGGAAGGCGCTGCACCATATGCTGGAAGGGAAGGTGTGTTATTTGGTGGACAGCACATTTCCGCCGGCGCCGGAGATTATGGAATATCTCAAGACGAAGGATATCTCCATCGAGTATTTTGATTTTCGGCACACGACATCGAGGGCCGTGCGCGAGCAGATTCTCACGCACATGAGCGCGGGGCAGAGCGTGGTATTTTTACCGGGGCAGGTAGCCAAGACGCGCGGGACGCTGGCAGACGTGCCCTCGCCTTTTTTGAGGCATTTGGGAAGTCTGCACATTGCGCCGGTGCCCGTATTTTTAGGGTATTACGGCAAGACGATCACCACCCTGTACCGGGAGCGCGAGGATGAGGATTGCTGCGAGGAGTTTCACATCCTGCCGAAACTTTCGCCTGGGCCGCAAACGGGCGAGCGTCTGCTGGCGGCGTGGCTGGAGAAGGGGGAAGAGCTGTTCTCGGCGCAACCGTTGCTGAATGAATCGCTCACCACGCACATCGTGCAGTCGATGCGAGCGCACCCGAATGTGGAGATGGTGGATGGGATGACGGGGACCAAGTTGCCGAACTTCAAATTGCTCGGCGTGGCGATGACCGTGGCGCGAGTCCTGCGCAAGCGGGGCGACAAGCGGATCGGCGTGATCTTGCCGCCGGGGCCGGGAGGAACCATCGGGCTGGTGTCCTGCTTGTTGGCGGGCATCACACCGGTGATGATCAACTACGCAAGCTCGCGAGCCTCCTTTGAAAGCACCGTGCGCCAGGCCGAACTCAAAACCTTCATCACGGCGCGCAAGTTCATGGAGAAACTGCCCAACTTCCCCTGGCCGCCTGAGGAGCAGCTCATTCTCGTGGAAGATCTGTTGCGCACTCTCTCCAAACCCGCGCTCATCGCGAACGTCCTGCTGGCCAAGGCCGCCCCGGTATCCGTCATCTGCAAGATGTGCGACACGGACGCACGCCGCGGTGAGGATGAAGCGGTGATGCTCTTCACGTCCGGTTCCTCCGGGGAGCCGAAGGGGGTGGCGCTCACACACCGCATGGTGCTGGCCAATGTGGCGCAGTGTTCCTGCCGCATCCCGCTGAAGGACGAGAGATTTTTGGGGAGTCTGCCGATTTTCCACAGCTTCGGGCTCACGGTGACATTGATGCTGCCCCTGCTGTGCGGCTATCCCATCTGCGCCTACCCGAACCCCACGGAGGCGAGGACGCTCTGCGAGCTGGTGAAGAAGTACAAACTCACGCTTTTGGCCACCACTCCCACCTTCGCACGGGCCATGCTGCGCCGAGCGGGGGAGGACACCTTTGCCTCCATCCACCACTTCATCGTGGGGGCGGAGAAGTTGCAGCCGGATTTGGAGGAGGAATACAAGCGCAAGTGCGGCGTAACCTTGCTCGAAGGCTACGGACTCACCGAGGCTACACCCGTCTGCTCGTTGAATATCAAGGATGCCCCCATGGTGCCCGGCTCCGCCTTTTACGTGCCGGGAATGGTGAAACGCAGCATTGGCGCCCCGCTGCCCGGCATAGCCGTGCGCGTCACCGATGTGGATGACGACACCAAGGAGCTTCCCCTCACTGAGCGCGGTATGATTTGGTTCCGAGGCGCCAATGTTTTCCGCGGCTACGTGGGTAAGCCCGAGCTCAATGATTCCATCTTCAAGGACGGCTGGTTCAAGAGCGGCGATATCGGGCAGCTCGACCTCAATGGGTTCATCACCCTGGGCGGACGCCTCTCGCGCTTCTCCAAAATCGGCGGCGAAATGGTGCCGCACGAGGGGATCGAACTCGCCATCTCCCAGATCCTGAAGCTTCCCCCGGAAGACGGCGTGAAAATTGCCGTCACCGGCGTGGTGGATGCGCAGAAGGGCGAGGCGCTCGTGCTGCTTTCCGCTTTGCCGGAGCACCAGCGTAGTTCTCAGGAGCGCGCCATCCTCAGCGACTTGCGTGCCAAGCTTGCCGAGCGGGAGTTGCCGAATCTGTGGGCGCCGCGCTACCTCGTGCCGGTGGAAGCCATCCCTGTGCTCGCCACGGGCAAGCTCGACCTGCGCGGTTGCCGCCTGCTGGCCGAAGAAGCGCTGATGGAAGAATGAAAGACATTTACGATTTACGATTTACGATTTACGATTTGTAAATTTAGCGCGCCGGAGGCGCGGGAGTTTGGCAAAGCAGGCGCGGGTGCTGAATCGTGAGGGCGACGATCGGGGGCGGGGGCGCCTAGTGGCGCCTATGTACGAGGTACGATGTACGATGTACGATTTGCAAATAATGCGCAGCAGAGCTGCGGGCGGCGAGTAGAGAGCGCGGATGCGCTGCCCCGCAGGGGCAAGTAGGCAATGGGGTGCCTACGAGTCAACGTACGATTGCGATGTTCGCGCACGTTGCGCGGGGAAGTAGGAAGGGAACTCCGCAGTAAGGTCCGCGGTAAGCGTGGAACTTCGTGAGTCGCTTTGCGGCTGGTTGCGATTTATGATGAATGGTTTGCGATTTTTTTGGATTTGCGCGAACTCCGCGGTAAGAGGGGGGAACTCCGCAGTAAGGTCCGCGGTAAGCGTGGAACTTCGTGAGTCGCTTTGCGGTTAGTTGTGATTTATGATGAATGGTTTGCGATTTTTTTTGGATTTGCGCGAACTCCGCGGTAAGAGGCGGGAACTCCGCAGTAAGGTCCGCGGTAAGCGTAGAACTTCGTGAGTTGCTTTGTGACTATTTGCGATTTTGGGGAGCTCCTGCATACGTCGTGGTAGTCAAATGGGAAGCTCGACATGGGAGGGGACGTGTGGTATTCTGGGAGGGGTATGAGAGAGACGCGAGCAAAGGAGAGTTTACAAAAGGTAGTTGCGACGTTACATCGTGAACCGTCAACATGGGTTGAAGGTAGCGGACTCGAATTCAAACGAGCGTCAGATAAGTTACCTGAAAGTATGTGGGAGACATACAGTGCTTTCGCCAACACGGATGGAGGCATCATTGTGTTGGGCGTAGAGGATAACGGAAGTGTATCCGGCGTGAAAAATCCGGGTATGATGCTCAAAAATTTGACGACTTGCCTGAATAACCCTGAAAAAGTCAACGTTAATTTATGTTTGGCAGATGGTTCTGTGTGCGCGATGAACTTGGAAGGTTACGAGATCATAGCTATTTCAGTACCGGCAGCTGATGTGAATCAGAAACCGATTTATTGCGGAGGTAACATGAAGAATACTTTTGTGCGCTCCAATGAATCAGACGTTCGCTGTAGGGAAGACATGATTCAGCAAATGATTCGAGATAAGATGCTGAAAAGTGCGACAGCTCGATTGGTACATCACACGACATGGGAATGCGTAGATATGGTCAGTTGGAGAGCCTACCGAAATCGCATGATGAGCTATGATCCCAGTCATGCGTGGGTGGCGTTGGAGGATAAAGCACTTTTAGAGAAGTTGGGGGGATACGTACGTTCCGAGGACGGGAAAGAAGATGGCCTCACGGTGGCGGGACTACTGATGTTCGGAACAGATGATGCTATTCGTCATTTTTTCCCTCGCTTTCATGTCGATTATTTTGAGTATGATGGGAGCGAAGAGAGGGAGAGCGACAAAAGATGGATAGAAAGAGTATATAATGACGGGAGCTGGAATTGCAACCTTTTCCAATTTTTCTTTAGGGTGTTACCTCGGCTGACGGAGCCACTCAAGCGTCCTTTCCGCCTGAATGATGATATGACGGCTCTCGGGGAGACAACGGCTCACAAAGCCATCCGAGAAGCATTTGCAAATGCGGTTGTACATGCTGATTACGAAGGAGACGGGGGGATTATTGTTCGACGTTACCCAGACAAAGTCGTGTTCATCAATCCGGGTACTCTTCTCATATCTCGAGAAAGAATGATGAGCGGAGGGGTAAGTGTTTGTCGCAATCCAGAGTTGCAGACGATGTTTCTACGCATGGGAATAGTGGAAAAGGCTGGGGCTGGAGTCGACACGATTCTTAGAGCATGGATGGAGCAAAGTTTTATGCCTCCGCAAATTGTGGAGCACAGGGAGCCATTCCAAATTGAATGGAGCTTGCCGTTTATCAGCATCATTCCCAAGAAAGAAGAAGAAGAATTGGTAAACCATATTGGAAAGAAGATCTATGAGAGTTTGAGTTTGGAGCAGCGCACCCTTCTGCTCATCATTTCACACATGAAAAAAGCCGGAAATAAAGAGATACGTGAGATTTATCCGTATATTCATACATACGACTTAACAAAGAGGCTTGCGGAGCTGGAGCATCTTGGCTGTCTCCGTTCTGAGGGTAAAACATCAGCAAAGACGTATCGTCTCTCAAAAATCGTCCAAGCAGAGGAAATGGACGCCGTCGGACGGCAGTACCCCGAAAGCGTCATCGAGGTGCGCAACAGTAAACGTGTTCCCCTGGACAAATTAAAGCAGGCCATTTTGGATATTTGCCTCGACCAATGGACATCCAGTTCTGAAATGGGCAGACTTTTGAATCGGAAGTTGCGATCATTGCACACAGCGCTCAAAGTCCTAGAAGCGACAAAGCAGCTCGAGTTACTACACCCGGATGAGCCTAACCATCCACAACAGGCCTACCGCGCCGCAGTGAGGGAGGGAACTCCGCAGTAAGAGGGGAGAACTCCGCGGTAAGGTTCGCGGTAAGCGTGGAACTTCGTGAGTCGCTTTGCGGCTAGTTGCGATTTATGATGAATGGTTTGCGATTTTTTTGGATTTGTGCGAACTCCGCGGTAAGAGGGGGGAACTCCGCAGTAAGGTCCGCGGTAAGCGTGGAACTTCGTGAGTCGCTTTGCGGCTGGTTGCGATTTATGATGAATGGTTTGCGATTTTTTTTGGATTTGCGCGAACTCCGCGGTAAGATGGGGGAACTCCGCAGTAAGGTCCGCGGTAAGCGTGGAACTTCGTGAGTTGCTTTGCGGTTAGTTGTGATTTATGATGAATGGTTTGCGATTTTTTTGGATTTATGCGAACTCCGCAGTAAGATGGGGGAACTCCGCAGTAAGGTCCGCGGTAAGGAGGAAACTTCGTGAGTTGCTTTGCGGTTAGTTGTGATTTATGATGAATGGTTTGCGCTTTTTTTGGATTTATGCGAACTCCGCGGTAAGAGGGGGGAACTCCGCGGTAAGGGGCGGGGCGACTGGCGCCGCCCATGTACGATGGACAACACGCACGACGGCCCCGATGAGGGCGCACGCGCAGCGGGCGGTGAGTGCGTATGGACAGCGCGGATGCGCTGCCCCGGAGGGTGAAAACTGGCGACGGCTGTAAGCCAGTTTGGCCAAAAGCATTAGCTTTTGCCCCGAAGGGGTGAGGAGTCGTGAGGCGACTCCGAAGCAACCAGGGCAGGGTGGTGCCGGTGAGTCAACTTCGACGTACGATTACAGAGTGAGCGCGCGTTGCGCGGGAAAGCGGCCGACGGCTGTATGTGCGTGTTGTAAATCGTAAATAACCAAAGGATTATGCTGCATGATGTGCCGTTGCTTACTTATTGGGGGTGCTTTTTCTTGGGATGGATGTGGGGAATGTGGGAAAAAAATTGGGAGAAAAGTGAAAAAATGTTTTACTTCCTTCTCAAAAAATGATACTTTCAAGAATCCTCTCGAGACGATGGAGTGTCTGCCAGTGAGGATTTATCACGTACTTACCCTTTTACAACGATGAAACTGCATCTTCCTTCGGGTCTTCGCAAGGCTTTGATGGCTTGCCTTGCTGCGTTAGCTTTGCCTTCCCTCGGCGTTTCTACAACCATCGCCTCCGCCTCAGGCATCGCGGCCGCTTTCGCTGCTCTATCTGCCATTTCCGCTTCCCAAGCAAGGGCGGAGCAGGAATACACGTGGAGCGATACAGATGGTTCGCATAAAGATACCTTCTCCGGGACAGTATTTAGTCGGATGGATAGCGCTGAGGGGAACAATCCGGGCAATAGTGGGAATTCCGGCTTAGAGACTTTAGAGTTGGCCGATACATCGAATGGCAACAATCCCGTAGGGCAAGGTGCTGATTCGCTTGGTAAGTTTTGGAACACCAACGATAATGTTCTTACCAATACGCTTCAGATCAAAAAGCTGGATAGTGAGACCGGGGAGGTTAACATTAATTGCAACTGGAACGGCAACTTCCGTCTGGGTGGCTTGATCGTCGATACTTCGGATGTTAGTTACCGGATAGGTCGCCCCGCAAGTAATGCCAGTCAGAAACAAGCGATCATTTTCCAAGCTGAGGAGGGACAAACGGTCAAGGGGTACATCGGATCCAGCACCACTCTGGTGGGGCGGAGCGTCGCTGTGAATAGCAACAGCGATTGGAAAATTGCGAAGGGCAAGACGCTCTCCTTCACCGGGAACGCCGACAGTGTTTTCACGATCGGAGATGGGGTTTCAGTCAATCTTTCCTCTTACGGTACTGCGGAGGGCGCTGCCTCTGTCTTGATCGAAATGGGACTCACCATGAGCGCCGGCAGCAGTTTGACGCTGGGAGATGGGGTCTCGCTGACTTTCGCGGGGGGCGATTCCACACTGACCTCTCTCGACTTGACCTCCGGTGGGCAGGTGACGCTTGCGCATGGCAAGTTGACTGTCCAAGAGCAAATCACTACCGACGCAACCCATTGTCTGAATATCGCCTATAGCGCGACCAATTCTCCGCAGTTGCGCTTGTCCGAAGGCTGGAGTGGGGAGCTATACCTGACCCTGACCGACTTCACAGATGATGCGGTGGCAATGGGGTATGCCTTATTCGATGTGGAGACGTGGGACGCATCATGGGGAGAGCACATCCACATAACCTTCCCTGAGGGGAAGAATTGGGAGCTGGATTCCCTTGGTCGCTTGGCGCCTCAGGGGGCGGACCTTCCCTCCGGTTGGCCGCCGGACAGCGAATTTGGGAGTGAGACGTTCACAGCGGCTAATGAGTTGGTGGTGAGTCAGAGCGGCACGCTCACGTACGGCAGCGACTTCGACTATGCTGACGACACGGTGACCTTGCAGGGCGGAGGTGATGAGGGGAGCGCCATCAATGTCAAGATCACAGAATCGGATCCGGCCAGCGAGCACTACACCGGCACGCTTTCCCTGCAAGGCCATATCGGGGATCTGTTGATTACAGGGGGCCAGTTCCATTTTGACGGGGGATGGAGATTTGGTGACGGGGCCACCATCAAAAACATCTACGTGAAGGACGCCATGCTCTATCTTGAGGGGAGTGCGGACTTTCAAGCCGGGTCTCTACATCTGGGAGGGAGATCCGATGTGAACTCGTGGGAAGGAGCTCTGAGACTCGCGAACAATACGACCGTGACGCTGTCCGGTTCGCTCTTCATTGAGGACGATACGCTCATTTCAGTACAAACCGGTTCCGTGTTCAGGTTGACCGGGGAGCTGGCCACCGGAGGCGCTGGTGCATCGCACAATCTCCTGCTGGGTTCCCACAGTGACTCTCAGGGCGACGCGCACGTGGAGCTCCTTGGCGGCGGTACCCTGCAAGGCACCTTGGGCTTCAGCAATCAAGGTAGTGATTCTGGGGGTGCTGCTCCTTACTTGGTTCTCGGAAAAGGAGAAACTGCGGAGGATACGAAAACCCTCACCGTGTACGGCTTGAACTCCTCCGCCGGCGGTTACATAGTTGCCGGGGGAGAGGGCGAGGGTAACGCTGAACTCGTGCTTAACGGGACGGAGTCTTATGCTTTCAACGGAATGGTAGGCGCAAGCGCCGCCCCCGGTGATATCTTGACCGGTTGGGATGGGACCAGTGCGCTGAAGTTGACCGTCAATTTGGGGAGTGCGGAAGCTCAGCAAAGCTTGTCCGGACACGTCCATGTCGGTGAACTTACCATCAGTGGCGGCAAGCTTTACATACCGGATGAGGCCCACGTGTGCATTCAGGTAGATGGGGATATGGTTATCAGCGGGACGGGATCTTATGACACGGATGATAACGGGAATAGCGGCACACCGTCGACGCTCATTGTGGGCGGCGACCTTATTGTGCGAGATCTCGACACAGCGGACCGCACTGTGTTTGACATAGAAGGAAAAGGCGGCGTTACAAATGTTCACGTCAAGGGGCGGCTGAATGCTCAGGGGAATTTCCGTTCGTATGGAGATCTGGCATTGGATGGAGGAGGAGAGCTGCGCGGCACCCTGACCTTGGGATGGGGCGGCGGTCTCACGTTGGGGGCAGATCTTTCCGTGGATGCTTTGTCTTGGGATGTTGTCCAAGGCGTCCACTTTAAGCGCAAGGACGGAATCGAGGAAAACGTCTTTGTCCTCAAGAGGGTAGAGGATACGCAGAGCGCGGATTTTGCAACGTGGTACAATAACTTCAAGGCAGGTGTTACCGCAGAAGCTCAAAACACATTCTTCACTGACGCCGGCATCGGCTTTGGCAAGACGGGAGATGGCACGCTGACATTGACCGGAAGCGGGGATTGGAGTGTGGATAGGAGCTTCAAAGTTGCTGGCGGTAAGCTGGAAGTGGGAGCGGCGGATAGTTCGGTCAACATGTGGTTTACCGAGGATAATCGAAACGCGGGCACTCTCGTCGTTGAAGGCGGCGAGCTCGTGGTGCACGGTCAGCTAGGCGGGAAGGATAACGGACTGTTCAAGATCCTTGGCGGCGGCAGGGTGACGGTCAGCGAGATTGTGGGTCAGACCGGAGGGCATTCCAGCGGCGTTATCTTGGGGGACGCGAACGACGCGACCAGTATCGGTACGCTGACAGTGACGACGGGGAACGTAAAGCTCCACGATTTGACAGTCATCGGTAAGACGGGGGAGGGAGACGTCACGAGATCAACTGCTACATTTGAACACGACCTTTCCATATGGTCTTCTCGCAATGTGTTGGGAGCAGGGAATCTTTCCATGGACATTTCCGGCGGGCAGGTGACTGTGCGGGGCAAGTTGTACGGAACGGGAGAAAGTGATGGCATGAGCAGTGTCCGGGTGACCAATGAGGGCATTCTGCAGGTGGAGGGTGCTTCCGCTCTTTTCCAGAATTTGAACGTGGATAATGGTACGGTGACCGTAGGTCAACTCTTCGAGGCTCGAGGAAACGTGCAGGTGAACAACGACGGTCAGCTCACGGTGGACGGCATGGCGACTCTGTCCCAAAGCGGGAGCCTGTCAGTCGGTGGCGGCACGGTGACATTGAATGGCGGGTTGACGGTTGAGTCGACCGGATCCGTGAGCGTCAGCGGCGGCGCTGTAACTGTGAACGGGGCAGCGAGCATGGGAAGCGTGCAGGTCAGCGGCGGCGTTGTGACGCTGAACGGCGGGTTGACGGGCGAGACGGTGACCGTGACCGGGGGCGAATTGGCGCTGGGCGGGGCTGTGTCCAGCGGGACCTTGCGCCTGGAGGACGGGAAACTGACGCTGGGCACGGCGACTGCGGCGCTGGGCTCGGACCTCACCCTGCAGCTGAGTTTGAATGCCGAGGCAAAACTCAAGGGGAGCACCGCCGGCGCCAGTGGGCGGACCATCACCCTCCAAATTTCCGCGAATGAGGTAGATATGACCAGGTTTACGGAGAACAGGTACCACCTCTGGGATGGGGACAAGGCCAGTGGAGTCACCGTGCATTTCGATGAAATTGCCATTGGTCGCGGCACCCTCAGCTACGATGACGCCAGCGGTGATCTCGTGCTCAATGGAGCTGAGCAGCAGACCCTCACGTGGGAGGCCGGTGAGGCTGCTCTCACATGGCAAAGTGGGGAAAGTGGCACGGACCAATGGACAAATTCGGATCCGTCGAAGCAGGACCCTAAGTACAAACGATTCTACGACGGGGACAACGTGACATTCACCGGAGACGGCAGCGCGAAGACTGTGACCCTGGGCAGCGACGTGCGCGCATGGGACATGGCTGTGAACAGCGGAGGCTGGATTTTCGACACGGCAAGTCACTCGCTGACGGTGTCCCATGAGTTTACCCTGGGCGAGGGCGCCAGCGTCGTTTTCCAAGGTACGGGCTCTCTGCAGGTCGCGAGCGCGAATGTGGGCAACGGCACCGTCACCTTTAAGGATTCCACCATTTCGCATTACGGTCCGAGCACATTCTACAACGAAGCGGATGCGACGGGCAAGGTCATACTCGACTTCGGCAGCGAGGTCACGCTGAACGCGGAGAGCAACCTCTTTGCCGCGCTCTTCGCCGGCGGGGATGCCACTGTGCAGCGGGATGCCGAGCATGTCGGCATCGGGCAGGTGGAAGTGGAAAGCGGAACGCAGCTGCATTTCGAAGGCGGTACAGGCGCAACGGACGGTTTGGTGCGCCGTTTGGTGGTGAAGGATGGGGCTTCGGTTTTCTGGAAGGGCAACAACGGCTACAATTACGCATTCGGATGCTCATTTGCTGAGGGGGTGGAACACAGTGTTCTGGAGTTGAATGGCTCGGGGGCTGAAGGAGCGGGAGCCGCGTTCGTGTGGGATGGCGGTTATATAGAGCCTTTCTTCTCATGGGATTTGGCATGGGGAAGTGATGCCACCTTGCTTTCCACGGGCAATTATTTTAATTTTGGCGGTGGCGGTAAGTTCGTGGGCACTGGTCATGTTCTGACGTTCGACGATCAGTCTGGCCAGGGGATTTACGTGTCTCAGAACTATGGTGCAGAAGGCACGGGCGTTCTCCGCGTGGCGGCGGGGGATGGTCTCATCATGAAGGATGCGAATGGTTCCCAATTTGGCGGATTCCTTATTCGACTTGAGGATGGTGCCAAGTTTACGGTGCAAGATGGAGAAGATCTCCATATTGCGGGGCTTTCTGGCACGGGGGATATCTATCAGGGCAGCGCGAGCAGGAATGGAAATAGAACCCTTTACCTTGACGGTGGCATTCCGCTCGGGGAGAGTGATCCGGGGCTCTACGAGTACTATGACGAAACCACGGGCTACACATTTACCGGGAATTTCGAAGCCGGCCCGAACGATCAGGGAGAGGCCACTTATTTCTTTACCATTTTCAAGACCGGTAGTGCGGTGCAGACCGTGGAGGGTGATGCCATCCTGCAGGCGCTCACTGTGAGCGGCGGAGAGTTCAATGTGGCCGGCAGGCTGGGCTTGGCCGACTCCGCGTATAACGTTGTGTTGAATGTGACGGGTGGGGCCTCTGTCAAGGCCGGATACCTGCGTGGACCGTCCGGGATCGGGCATGCCGGCGTGGTATACGTGGGCGCCGCCGACTCATCGGGCAGCCTCGAAATTGGCACGGAGGGTCAGGCATTCGAAGGGGATAGTGGCAACACGGATATTTTCAGGGCGAAAGGGCTGTGGATGCAGGGCGCCGGTTCTTCCGTGACCGTGCACGGGGATACGAACTTCTACAGCCAGTTAGCTGCCTCTGGAGCTTACGCCGAGTATGCTTTGGTCATAGAGGACGGCGGTACAGCCACATTTGACGGGAGCATCGACATGTCGGCGGGGCGCAGGATTTCCGTGGAAAGTGGCAGCACGCTTACGGTTAAGAAATCTCTCACAATGCAGTCCGGGCATTGGATTGAGCTGGACGGAGGCACGATCACCTTGGGCGAAAGTCTCGGTGAGGGGGAGACGGCTCTGTCAACCGCGGGTATTTGGTTCTTAAACCAGAAGGAGAACCAAATGACGGTAAACGGTAACGTCGTGCTGGGCGGAGGTCTGTCGAATGGGCTGGGAGACGCTACGATTGATGGAACGCAAGGCAACCTGACCATCCACGGCAACCTGCAGGTCAACTCAGTCGGCGGAACGTTCACGGTGAAAGGTGGGGCGGATATGACGATCGATGGCAATTTCGCCGGCGACGTGAACTCAGGCAATGCGGACACCTACTTTGGGCATGGGCACGCCGGAGCGCTGGTGGTAGGCAATGAGGACGCTGAGACGAAGGACACCAACCCGACAACGGTGACGGTGGGGACAGAGGGCGGCGAGGATGAATTGCTGCAGGTGAGGCAGCTGACCGTGTACAAGAACGGGGAATTGACTGTGCACGGCAACCTGAGCGCTTCGTATGGAGATGCGGTCTCCATCCAAGGTTCTGTTAAAGTGGATAACGACATGGTGTCGGTGGGTGGCGTAACCCTCGATGGGACGGATGCTTCGCTGACCGTGAACGGAGCGTACAAAGGCGCATCGGGCAGCACGGCGCAGGGCGGCGCGATTACGCTGACCAATGGCGCGCACGCGAGTATGTTGGGCGGCTTGCACTCGAGTCAGGTGACCATCAGTGGGAGCGCCTCGGAGCTGACCGTGGGCGGCACCGTGCAAGTGGGTACATTCGCGGGCAGTGAAGGCACGGTGAAGGTGGCGGAGGCCGGAGCGGATTTCGCCGTGGGAGAGAATGGTCTGACGCTGGACATGACGTTTGTTACGGATGGGCATCGGCTCACCAAGAGCGGAGCGGGCACCCTGACGATTTCGAAGTACACGGGGTGGGCAGCGGGCACGCAAGATGGCAGCATCGCGGTGCAGGGGGGTACGCTGAATATCGTGGGACTGGCGGAAGCAGAGAACAACAAGCTGGCGAACGATGTGACCGTGGCGATCGGAGAGGCGCCCACGGCAGCCACGCAGAATGCCAACGCAGTCTTCTCCGTA
Organism: uncultured Akkermansia sp.; assembly: GCA_947626545.1. GTDB lineage: Bacteria > Verrucomicrobiota > Verrucomicrobiia > Verrucomicrobiales > Akkermansiaceae > Akkermansia. Next base: position 27,083 of record CANQSS010000021.1, read on the forward strand.
GAAGACGGCGACTACACAGTGGGGACAGTGCACTTCACCGGCGGGTCGGCAGCAGACGCGGAAGTGACAGCCAACGGGACCGTGCGCGTAGCAAGCGGGAGCAGCCTGACCATCGACCAGCTCGACCTGAGCGGGGGCAACGGTTCGCTCGCCGGCGCAGACTCCTCGCTGGAGACTAGTGGAGCGTTGACTGTGAAAGCCTTTGGTAATGGAGCGGGCAGTGCTACTCACGGCTTGCGCGTGGGCTGGAAAGACACGGCGTTGGCGCTGACACTCGGGGATGGGGAAGGAAATGACCTTGCGTTTGCAGGCGGGTTGTACTTGGCCAACCAGAGCCGAGTGACGCTGACGGAAGACATGCAACTGGGATGGCTGGGCGGAGACGCCACGGCGACCCTCACACAGAACTGGAACGACGTGGGCGGCACCATTAGCTCTGAAGTGGCACGTACCTTGACACTGACGGGCACGACCGAACACGTCGGCGGCAATTACACGATCGATCGGAACATCACGCTGAAGCTGGGTGCGGGAGCCAAGCAGACCTTCACCGGCAGCGAGTTGAACGGCAGCATTAACCTTGGCGAGGGCAGCGTCTTGGCATTCCGGGCGAATGGGCAGGACGCCAACACCGTCAGTGGACAGCTCAGCGGCAGCGGAACCCTGCAGGTGCAGGGGAAAGAGGGCGACAAGAACACCGCGCTCCAATGGGCAGGCACGGCGGACGGCTACACCGGAACCCTGTCCTTTGCCGGGGCGAACGGCGGCATCCTCGAACTGCAACGGGAGCTGGAAGTGGGCGATCTTCAGACGTCGGCCGACGGCGGCGTCAACTCCCTGAATGGCGAGGCGAGAACCCTCAAGCTTAACTACGCGGCGGATGGCGGCAGTGCCGCCACTGACCACGCACTGACGCTCGGCGCGGGCGTCACGCTGGAAAAAGTCGGCGACGGCACGTTCCAACTGCAGAATGTCGGGGGAGACGGCAAGGTCAAAGTGTCGGGAGGCACACTCGTGGTCCACGGCAACGGTTGGGAGGTGAAAGAAGTGGAAGTTGTGGACGGCGGCACCCTGAGCGCGGCGACCGCGAACGAAGTGGGAGGCACCGTGAAGCTGAACGGCGGCACCCTCTCACTCCGGGGAGAGCAGAACAACTTTGAGGCGGTCAACGTAGCGGGTGGAGGCAGCACAGTCACCGTCGGAAGCGGGAATGGAACCCTCACCATCGGTAGATTGACGGGCGGCCAGAACCTCGCCATCGAGGGAACGGACGGCTCCGACAAGCGCGTGGTGGTCGGAAGGTTGGAAAACTACACCGGAACCATCACGGGCACGCTCAACATGAACGGCTTGATTTCCATGCAGAGTAGCGGTTCTTCGGGAAGCTGCCACCAGGTGGTAGTGAGCTACGGAGCAGAGTTGCGGAAGAGGGGCTCGGGCAGCTTCAGCATCGATGGGCTCAGGCTCGAGGGCACCCTGTGGATGACGAAAGAGGGCGAACTGACGATAGGCAGCCTCACCGGGCTGGGGCAAGACGCCGCCTTGGCCTATGACAAAGGCTACATGGACAACGGGGATGGTCTGCTGAGACTGGAACTCAGCAACATAATCGGTTGCCTGAGCGATGGGGACGTGCTGGGATTGGATGTGGACACGGTTAGCATCGGGGAAGAGGCGTGCAACGAAGGCTTCTGCCTAGGCATTCACGACGAAACGAAGGAAGACGGGGAAGACAAGGAGCTTGTCGAACGCTTCGGGCTTGTGGGCAACAACGTCGGCAAGAAATTCGACCTGATGTGGAAGGGTCACCTGCTCTACCTTGCCATGGACTTCAGGAAGGAGGACACGGAGTACGATGCGAATTGGGGACTTGAAGCGGAGGATGAGAACCACCGCGGACCGGGCATCGAGTGGATGGGCGAGCACGCCGAAGCATTCACTGCGCCGGGGGGGGCGCTCGAGCAGCTCTTGGGACAGAAAGGAGTGACGGACTTCACCGGGCAGGTGCTCAGCTTGGCCGGCATCGGCACCACCGAGGGGGTAAGCGTGGGGCCGGGCGCCTTCTATGAGAACAGGGGCAAGATCACCGGCATTCGCCTGACCAAGGGCGATGAGGCGGCAGAGACGTACTTGAGCGTTGTGGGCGGCTCCGTGTTCCGCGGTGAGGAGGCCCCGACGACAGAGACGCGCAACAGCTTCATCGTCCTGAAAGCGGATGATGCGACGGCGAATCACTTCCACTTGCTGGTGGGCGGCAGCTCCTGCGTGAGCACCACCGCGCCCGAGAGTCCCGATACATTTGTCGGCTTCAACGGCAACACGCACTTGCAGGTGGAGGGCGGAACCGTGGACTACATCATCGGCGGCAACCACGTCACCAACACCTTCTTCGGCTTCCAGCAAAAGGATGCCGGCACGTTCATCTCCGTGTACGACGGGAATGGGGGGGGGGTGAAGAGCGAGGTGCGCGGCGGCATAGTGGGCGGCAGCGTGATCACCTGGTCGGACGCGGCAAGCGATTATCACGACTTTGAAGGCGATACGCACATCTTCATCTACACCTTGCTGGGCAACCCGGAGGGAGGCGAAGCGCCGCGCATTTCCGACGGGACGAGCGAGGGGGCAAGCGCCTTTGCAGCCGTGGTCGGCGGCAATGTATGGATCGACGTGCCGACAGAAAAGGTGGGGGACAACATTGCCCACACATTTAACGGCGCCACGAACATCTTTGTGAACCTGCTGGATGGCAAAGCGATCGAAGGCGACACAAAACTGGACGACAACAATGGCGACGGCCTCAATGCAGCGGGCAAATTTGAGAAAGCCATCGTCGGCGGCAACTACACCGTGCCGAAAGAAATCGGCGGCGGGGCGGGAGAGCGGAAGTCGGTATTCCAAGGAGTAGCCGGCGGTGACGGAGACGACACGCACATCACCATCTACGCCACGGAGGACCACACCTTCACCGCCGGCATCAACGGCGCGAGCAGGCGCGATGCGGCAGGCAGCGGTAGCACGCAATTTGTGGGCGACACCTATGTGGAGCTGCACGGCGGCAATTACACGGACATCGTGGCGGGCGGCATGTGGTACCAGGCACCCGGCGCCGGGCAAACCTCGACCCATGTGGGAAGTTTTGAGGGCAACACCAAAGTCGAACTCTTCGATGGGAACTACTTCCGCGTGGCGGGCGGCAACGTATCGCTCGAAGGAGGGAAGGGCAGCCTCGATACCTTCACGGGTGCGAGCACGGTGATCATCCATGACGGCACCTTCGGCATGCCCGGAGGAGAAGCGGAGAAGCAGACGGATATCGCATTCGTTGCGGGCGGCAGCTTCTACCGCAGCACAGAAGGCTCGGCCACGCACAAGGCCATGAGCAACGAAGAGTATCTCACGCAGCTGCAGATCGACGGCGGTACCTTCAACGACGTACACCTCGTGGGCGGCGATTACATCAACACCACGGGCGTGAACACGCAGGAGCGGAGCGAGGGACCGAAGATTGACGGCAACACGCAGGTTGTCATCGGATCGGGGGAGGAGGGAGCCGCGCAGCCGGAGATCACCGGCGTGGTCGTGGGCGGCAGCTACCTGACCGATGACGGCGAGGGAGGCAGCGCCATCATCACCGGCAACACGAACGTGGAGATCAACGGGGGCACCATCAAAGCCGAAGTGTCCCCCGGCGGAACCATGCACGCGCACAGCGGCGTCGCCGTGGTGGCGGGGAGCATGCTCATTGACGACGGGACAACGGCCGGCGGGCACACGGTTCAAATCGGCGGCGACACCAACCTCATCATCAGCGGCGGGGATATCACCGGACTGGTCGTGGGCGGCAGCTATACCTCGGATTCCGCCGGCGTCAATACGATCGACATGCAGGGCGCTGTAAACATGCAGCTGAAAGGCGGGACGATCACCGGCAACATCATCGGCGGGCACTATTCTGACAACACAGAGAACCCGGATCAATTCACGCTGGGGAATGTGACCATCGATGTGGCGGGCAGCACCGTGCACGGACTCATCTTCGGCGGATCCTTCCGTCGCGCGGAGAAGGGATCAGTCGATCCCTCAGGCGTGCAGCAGCACCCGCAGCAGGGAGCCATCACGGTCAAGCTCACCGGTGGAACTGTCGCGGGCGGCGTGTATGCCGCGGGCAACCACTACAACACCGCCCCCGATGCGCAACTGCACGTGCACACGGCAAGAACCGAGGTGGAGGTGACGGGAGACATGGAGTTCACCCAATTCTCCGGGATGACGGCCGGCGGGGAGCAGGTGAACTACGAGCAATTTATGCTATCCGGCGGCTATCAGAGGAATGTCACGGCCCGGCAGAACCTCGAGGACTACTCGACGGTGGGCTACACCGAGGGAGCGAACCCCGGGCAGTACGGCACGTGGGCTGAAGCGGCGGCGCAGCTGCACTTCAGCGACAAGGGGGGGGATGATACGTTTGCCAACATCACCCGCTTTGCCGGGAATCTCCGCCTGCAGGATTTCGATGCAGTGAATGTGGATGAAGGGCTGAAGGTGGACTTGAGCGGCACCGTGATGCGCGTGATGCACAAGGTGGCGGGAACGGGACTTCCCGAGGAGGCAACGAACCACGATTCTTTCATCAAGCAAGGGAAGGGTGACCTCGTCCTCAAGGGACTGCGCAGTTGGAACGCGCAGAAGTACGACGCTTCCACCGGTTTTGTGGGCACGGAAGAGGCTTACGAGGGGCTCACCGTCGTGGAGGGCGGTCACCTGGTGCTGCGCGACAGCGGCGGCACGCAGAGCCTGCTGGGCGGGCTTGGATATGATGTCCGCAACCTGCTCGCAACCGGGAAAACGGGAGATGCGTATTTGCGCGCGGAAGGCGGGCTGAAGCTGAGCTTTGCCGGGGCGAGCAGCCAGGAGAACGGGCGGAAAGTGACACTTCAATTGCGCGGCGCTACTGAAAATGACGGCTACTTGGCGGCCGGCTGGTACCGCTTGGCGGATGGCGTCGATTGGTCGACGTTTGAAGGCCTGAGCAATCCGGAGGAGGTAGATCCCTCGGAACTGAAAGCTTACTTCAACGTGGTGGACGGCAGCGGCAATTCCCTGGATGATCTCTTCAAGGACATCGCCCCGAGCGGGGATCCGCAGGTTTCCGGCATGCAGAGGCACTTCTCGCTGGAGAGGGAAGAGGGAGGCGACGCGCTGGTGCTGCGAGTCATGATGTACAGCTATGATTCCTGGGTGTGGTGGGGCGACGATGGCGGGACCTGGAGGAACGACAGCACTGAGAACTGGAGTCGCAGTGATGGCGCTGAACTGAACAATGCAGACCTTAGTAAGAACGACGTCTATTTCTTTGACGGCGCATTGACTGACGGGCAGGTCACGATCGATGGAACGGTTACACCGAACGACGTCTATGTGCGCGGTGGCAGCTACACCTTCGCGGAAACGACGCCCGGCAGCCTGCGACCCACCGGCAGCATCATTATCGGCGAAGAGGAGAATCGCGGTTACGATGAAGATGAGGTGCGCAGCACACTGGAGCTGAATATCGACGGCAGCAATCTCCATGAAATACTCGTCCATGTCGGCGGTCGCCTTTCCGTGGCAAATCCGGATGCCCTGAAGGGTTCGGACGCGAAGGTGACCCTCAAAGGCGGCACATTGATGTACGCTGAAAGGGATGGAGCGTTGGCTTTCCAGAGCGACTTGAGCGACAAATTGACCGACCAGAGCGTTGCCCTGCGCATCCAAGTGGGCAACAGCGCGCTGGCAGGCGACGTCGTGGAGAACGCAAAAGCCCGCAGTGTGCCCAACGAAGAGGGGATGACGGCGACTTGGAGCGGCAAGATGTCCGAAAAGACGGGTATCCGGCTGGGCGTGACGAGCGGCATCATCCAATCCGGGCGCGGCGTCTTCCACTTTGTGTGGGATACGGACGGCGGACGAGACGCCAACGGAGGCGAATGGGGCGGCACGCTGCGCTCGCGAGAGGGCAAGCTGGTGGTGGAGGTCACCGGCGGCGGTCTTGTGGCGATTGGGGCCAGTAGTGACGCACAACTGAGCGCTGAGAATGACGACGCTGAGCTGCAACTGGTGGCCAGCAACGGCACCGAGTTGACCGTCAGTCGCGGCATGAGTGGTTCCGGCACTGTCACCATCGGCGCCGACGAGCTTGCGGAGGGTACGTCTGAGGGCAGCTACACGCTCGATGTCACCGGCGACAGGGAGAAGGACATCATGCGGAACAACTTCACCGGCACACTGAGACTGCTCGGCGACGGCGAGTCCAGCACCGTGCAGGTGGCGCAAGCTGACGCGTTGGGGCACGACAAATCCACACTCGCTCTGGCGGGACGCGCCCTGACGTTTACCGACGCCGTGGAAACCGCGACGGTGAACGTGGGTACCATCGAGGTGGAGGACAATACCACCAATATGTTGGGCGGTTACAGCGCGGATGCGGCGAGCGATCTCAACAAGAGCATCACCCTCAAGGTGGACAAGATGAGCGGCAACGGTGTGCTGGCCAACGCGCGGGGTGGATTCAACCACACGATCATTGGCACGCAAACTGACACGCTAGGCGATTTCACAGGCACGCTCGTGGCCGGGCAGGATTCCTCATGGACGCTGGAGCTGGCCAAGGGCAGCACCGTATCTGCCCGTCTGGCCGGCACGGGAACAATCCGCTTCACCCTGGCAAATGCGCCGGAGGGAGCGTTGGAGGATGCACCTCTCGGGAAGGTTCGACTGGATGGCGCCGTGGGAGATGAGGAGCTGGGCAATTCGCCGGTCTTGGTGAACGATATGGGGGAGGGCACAGCGCTCGTGCTTGCAAGCACAGACAACTCCTCCACCGGCAAACTCGTCTTCAATGGCAATGAGATCTGGCTGGGCGACGATGACGGCACAGAGGCCAACTGGGAAGGCAAGAATTATGAAGGAAACGGCGCCTTTGTGCTGAAGAGCGGAACCTTGAGTGGACCACTGACCACGAGAAACGACGTCGCCCTGAAGGTGATTACCGCTAAGGACAAGGGCTCTAAGGTCGATGTCAAAGGCACGGCGGGCAGTATGTTCAAGGAGGTTGTCATCAATGAAAATGGGCATTTGACCGGAGTGAGCGGACCCATCACCGTCGGCAGCGACCAGACGAAGGTCACATTCGTCTTCACGGACAAGAATCAGGGGGAGGGAGTTGGTAAGAGCGACGAGTATCTCGTTGAATCCAGCGGCAATCTCGTGATCAACGATGCGAGCGCCTTCACGATGGACTTCAGCAACGAGGCGCTTCTCAAGATCCTGCTCAAGCACCGAGATGAGAATTTGGCTACCTACCTGCATTTGATCAGCGGCGCGAAGATCTCGTTTGGATCGGAGAACCAGGAAGAGGTGTTGGAAGAGATGCTGCGCAGCGGCTCCTATGCCGGCTTGTTGGACGGAATCGGCTTCAAGTTGGGAGCGGACGGCGGCGACTTGGTGCTGTACGGCTCCTCGGCCTCCGTCTATCTCGTGCTCAACGAAACGTCCGATCCGGGACAAAATCAGACGGATCCGCACACGATCAGCGATCCGAAAGCTGCGCAGGACCTGTCCGGCATGAAAGCCACGCTTGTTGACGAAGACACCACACTGTCGCTGGATCTCAGTAGGGCAGGGGATGTGACCATCAACAACCTGGTGGGGTTGACCGGCTCGTCCGTATCGGCCACCGGCGAGGGCACGGTGGAGCTCCACAATCAGAAAATTGCGGATCCCTTGGAGCAGGATGGCTGGCTGGAAGACGCTGTGCCTGACCAGCAGGAACACCTGAGCCAACTGCAGGGGCAGGACACCCGCTTCGATGGCAAACTGACGGGCGGAGAGGGCACCACCTTCCGGAAGACCGGACAGGGCACCCTCACGGTGGGTGACGGCACGGAGAAGGGCGGACTGAACATCGCGGGCGACCTGCAACTGCGCAACGGCGACCTCGTGGTGAAGGGGATGGACAGCCACATCGGCTCGCTAGTCTTCGACTACGGCAGGGAGCTGGACGGGGACGAGCAGCTCGAGAGCAAGGACGGACTCGTCGTTCAGGGCGGCAAACTGACCGTCGGCGGCATTGAGGAGGAGACAAGTGGAGCGGAAGCTTTCTCCAGAAACCGGATCACCCTCAAGGAACAGGGCGAGATCGTGTACAGCGGCAATGGCAAGCTGGAGAGCACGACCATTGCGAGCGATGGTACCGGCTTGCTCACGGTAGGTGAGAAGTCCAGCCTGGCCTTGGCCGGAGGCAACGACCAGATCAAGAGCGTAGGCGTCAACCTGCTGGAGCAATCCACGCTGGATATCGGCAAGAGCAACCAAACGGTCAACGAGCTGAAGGGCACGGGCACGCTGAAAGGCGGCGCGGGCAGCAGCTTCACCGTGAAAGGCGGCTCCTTCTCGGGCACACTCGCCGGAACCGGCGATGAAGGCGCCGGCAAGTTGGTGGTGGCGAACGGCGCGACCTTCACCTTGGATAACGCCAGGAGCGCGACGCCCTCGGGGGGCAACGCGTGGGATGTTCAGCTCGACGATGACTCGAAGTTGAAAGTCGATGTCAGCAAGGGTGGGGATCTGCTGGCGCTGGGAGATGTGGATTTGGGTAACGGCTCCATGGAAGTAGAGTTCGGCAACCAGCCGATGGATGGGCTGGTGCAGGCTCATATTGCCAGTAGGGGGACGACCGGTTCACTTTCTTTCCGTACCGCTGGAGAAATGCGAGATGGTCAGACGTTGACCGGTTTCACCGTGAGTGAAGAGCTGAGGGATAGCATCGATGACTTCATTCACTTCTCCTTCGACGGGGCGGGGACTTTGCTGAAAGACTACGACGTGAAGGTTGATAAGGAGGGTCAGCTGGTGGTTACCACGACTGATGTCCAGGAAAACCGTCTCGAGCGGGCTATGCCGAATGCCGGCAAGAACGGGCGAGCCGGCGCCACGATGATGTGGGATTCGCTGAAGAATAAATCGAAAGAGGACTCCCTCTCTGAAGCTCTCCACAATCCGGGGTCCGCGTACGCGCAACTGACGAATGCCCTGATCGGCATGTATGAGGGCCAGAATGCCGCCGCACTGGAGCGCACGCTCACCTCAGCGGCGGGCGCCTCAGTTGCGACACTGGCGCCGGCATTCATGGAGGATATGCACCGCCAGCTCAAGACGATTCGCAACCGCACCACGACCATGGGCAGTGAGGTGCCCGTTGATTCGAACAATGACCTGCCCCTCTGGCATGCTTGGATCAGCGGCGAGGGCGGTTACCACAAGCTGGATGCCGATGGGTACTTGCCCGGCTTCACACTCAACAGCTGGGGCGGCACGGTGGGCGTCGATATCGATGTTTCCCAGGCTGCGACCTTCGGACTGGCTCTGTCTGCCATGTACGGCGACCTGAAGACGGATTCCGCCGATTCCGCCACGGGCGACTTGGATACGACCTACCTGAGCGCGTTCTTGCGCGCCAGCAGCGGCGCCTGGGTGCACACCTTCGTGGTGAGCGGAGGCAGGGCGGATATAGGGCTGGATCGCACCGTCAACTACGGCTCCGGCAGCTACCGCACCAAGGGCAGCACAGACGGCTATGCTTTGGGCGCCTTGTATGAAGTTGGCTACACCAGCTTCGTGAACGGAGATGGTACCTTTGCCCTCCAGCCTGTCTTTAACGTCGAGGCTCGCCACGCCAGCATCAAGGGCTACGTTGAATCCGACAGTGATGCCGGTTTGAGAGTCGGAAAGATGCGCCAGGATGTTGTCACCCTCGGGGCAGGCGCGTGCATGCAGAGCGTTGTTGGCGGACGTGCACTCAACCGCACCTCGGTTTTTGAGGCTCGTGCGCTGGTGAAGGCCGACCTGGGCGATCGCTCCGGCGTCTCCGACAATGCTATCGCCGGCTCCGGAACCTATGCTGAGGTGGAGAGCGCTGAGGTGGGCGCCGTGGGCATTGAAATCGGCGCCGGCATCACCATCCCGCTCGGTACGCAGTACGGCAGCATCTTCATGGACGCTTCTCTCGAGTGGCGCCAAGGATGGACCAGTGCGGATGCCTCCGTCGGTTACAGAATTAACTTCTAATCCATTTACGATTTACGATTTGAGAATATAGCGCGCCGGAGGCGCGGGAATTTTTCAATTGTACATCGTGCGTGGGCAACCGCATTTCCTAGTGCGGTTGCCTTGGGTGGAGTACACACGTGTCCCAATAAACTCTTCTCTGGGCTCATTCAACCCATTCCTCATGCGTTTCCCATGGATGAAGAAGGTAAGCCAGCAAGACGGCAAACTTCGCCAAGTTCGCGCGCAAGCATGGGAATTTCTTGAATCGTACATCGAAAGTTGACTCACCGCCGCCCCATCGGCGGTTCGCCCTTCGGGCAGCGCATGCGCGCTGTCCATACGCACTTACCGCCCGCTAACGCGTGCGCCCTCAACGGGACCGTCGTGCGTGTTGTAAATCGTAAATGGTCAGCCTTCCCGCCCCTTTCTAACTACGTCCGATCATTGCCTTCACGCTTCACTTCCCGATCTAGCTTCGCGCACCCGCGCCACAGGCGCGCGAATTTCCAAATCGTAAATCGTAAATAACCAATGGCATATGCTTCATGATATGCCGATAACTGCGTGTTGGGGGTGCTTTTTCTTGGGACGCGCGGTACCTCATAAATTCAGGACGCCGAAATGCTCGATCGGTTACCTCATAAATTCAGTGCGCCATAGGCATACT
>CANQSS010000022.1 GCA_947626545.1 uncultured Akkermansia sp.
CGCCACTATTTTACCCCTCTCTTTTCATGACCGCAACTTTTTCTGTCATCTGTTGCATTTAATCTTGCAATCCACATAGACCACAGGGCAACCGAGTTTGAGAGAAGTTAATCAGCAGAAAAGACTCTTATTGACTGATGTTTTTATACATACCAAAGACCATGACAACCAACGGTCATCAATCGTTCGCCAAATTGCCCCGCGCAAGGCACCGAATTCCGCAATCGTACATCGTGCCTCGTAAATCGTACATAGGCAGACCCCGTCTGCCATCGTCGTACATCATACATCGTAAATTGGCAACCGCATTTTCTAATGCGGTTGCCCTGGGTTGCATTCTTGCTTGCGGGGCGAGGAGGGACGTGGTAATGTATGGTGCGTGAAGATAGCAATATTAGGAGCAGGAGCAATTGGCAGTTACTACGGCGCTCGTTTAGCCGAAGCCGGGCACAAAGTGAACTTCATACTAAGGTCGGCGTGGGCAACCGTGAAGGAGCGTGGATTGAGCATTACTTCGGTGGATGGGGATATACGACTGGAGAAGGTAAACGCAGTGCGTACACCGGAAGAATGCGGTCCGGTGGATCTGGTCGTGGTGGCGTGGAAAACGTGCTGCAATGATCTGTTCCCCTCTGCGCTGCCGCCGCTGATGCATGAAGGCACGCGAGTGCTGACACTGCAAAATGGCATGGGCAATGCGGAACTTATCGGACGTGTGGCGCCGAAGGGACAAGTGTTCATGGGACTTTGCTTTGTGTGCTGCATGGTCAAGGAGGCAGGATGCATCACGCACCTGGAGGGAGGAGATATCCAATTTGCTCCTTTATTGCCCACAGAAGAGGGGTTACACGTCGCACAAGAGTTGGCAGAGCTTTTCAGACGCGCGAAGATTCATACCGAAGCCTTTATGCACACGGAGCAGATACTCTGGTGCAAGCTGACGTGGAATATCCCCTTCAACGGACTCTGCCTGGCACACGGCGGCATTAGTGTGGTGGATCTTTTCGCGATGCCCGGTCAACAAGAGCGCGCGCGGGGTATCATTGATGAGGTATGCTTGACGGCGAAGATGCGCGGTTATCCAACTCCGGAAGGGATTGCAGACAAGCAGATGTACCGCACGGCGCACATGGGTCCTTTTGTACCGAGCAGTGCGGTGGATTACAATTTGGGACGTCCGGTGGAATATGACGCCATATGGGGCGAGCCTCTTCGACGAGCGCATGAAGTGAATGCTCCTGTGCCGCTGTGGGAACAGCTCTGCCAAGACATACGCGCGCGACTGGGGATGGCATGATGCACGGCAACGATGCGGATGAAATTACTAGGAAAAGCGACGCTGCAATCTATTTTCTGCCTGGCCATTTTGGTGGCGGGTGGGACAGCGCTGCAGCCGCTGAGCAGGCGATTAGCGGCGCAGGAGGCAGCCGAGCACCTGCGTACGGAGCAAAGCGCAGCTTTGACGGAGCGGGATGCACTGGGAGAGCAGCTCTCCTTTTTTCTGCTCGGGGGACTGCGGAGTTTGGCGGCAGAAATCATGGTGCTGGATGCCACGACAGCGTGGGTAAAGCGGGACTGGCCGCTTGTGGAACGACGTTGGCAAATGGCTACGACACTCAACCCGGCAAGGCAAAATTACTGGGTAAGTGCCGCGCGTGATATGGCCGTAAACGCAGCGGCGCATGCCATCAACAACGAGCAACTGGATGACCGCGAGCGCGTGGCTCTCTCCAAAACCTATTTTGACCGTGGTGTGCGTTTTTTGAAGGATGGCATGGCACGTCACCCGGAATCTGCGCTGCTGTACCTCAACTTGGGGGATACGTATGCAGACCTCAACCGTTTCCCCTCCTTTGCGCAGGCGGCGGATGCCTACCATCGCGCCACACAACTGGGAGCGTCCGGGCTCTACCAACGGCAAGAATTTTACAACCTGTGCCGCATTCGCGGACGCGAGCAGGAAGCGTGGGATTTGGGACGCGAGCTTTACAAAAGCCCGACACAACGCGTACCTTCACTGCTCTGCTTGCTCTTTGTACTGCAGCAAAAGCTGAATGTTCCGCCGGAGCAGAGGTTGAGCCCGGAACAGCTCTTTGGCAGCAAGGAAAGGGCGCACCGCGATCTGGCTCGTTTCCAAAACAACAGTCTTCGCTTCCCGGTGAAAGGAATTAAGGAGTACTTGAACGCTGAGAACGCCCCGGCGCAGTAGCGCGAGCACGTGGGTGAGCCTCCGTGTACACCTCTTTCATGCGGGATTTTGTGACGTGCGTGTATATCTGCGTCGTGGAGAGCGAGGCGTGACCAAGGAGCTCCTGCACGGAGCGCAAATCTGCACCGGCATCCAGCATGTGTGTGGCAAATGTGTGGCGCAATTTATGTGGGGAGATATGGAAGGGAATATCGGAAAGACGCAGGTACTTATCGAGCATGAGCTGGATGCTACGGCCGGTGAGCCGCTTGCCAAGACGACTGATGAAGAGGGGCATCACCCCGCTGATACCGGCCATGTTGCGATATTTGCGCACAGCCGCGCGAGCATAGTCGCCTACGGGGATGAGCCGCACCTTACGCCCTTTGCCAACCACACGCAGGCAATCCTCGCCATCCGGCAAGGCGCTTGAATTCAGACTCACGAGCTCGCTGAGCCGCATACCGCAAGAGTAAAACAGCTCCAGAATGGCGGCATCGCGGTACGGTAGCCAGGGCGGGCTCTTTTTATCCGGCGGAATGCGGAAGGGCATGCTGAGCAACTCCTCCATCTGTTTGAGATTGAGGTGCACGGGCAAAGGATGCCGCGCCTTCGGCAGGGCGACATCGGCGAGGGGGTTGACCGCTACCTCACCGTAGCGCACCAAATAGTTGTAGAAAGAGCGCAGGGCGGCAAAGCGCAGACGGATGGTGGATGACTTGAGCTGCTGTTCCATAGCAAGGTAAAGCCAGCTTCGAAAGTGCTGCGAGGTACACGCGTGCCATGCAGAGAACTGCTCGCCCATCCACTCGCGGAACTGGGCAAGTGAGCGACGGTAGGAATCCATGGTGAGCGGCGAGGCGTTGCGCTCCGCCTTCATGTACCGAATGAAGCGCTCGACCAATTCATCCTCTGGTTTGTCGCCGGAAGTTCCCATGACACAGAGCATGCAAAATTATCCATGAAGCAAATGACGCCCACGCACCAGATAATGCAGTCCGCTCCATACCGTGAGCAAAACGCTGCCCCACAGGAAAAAGGAGCGGCACCACTCTCCGCCCTCTCCCACAGACAAGAAACGCAGTGGCTGCGGAGCATTGCCGCCATACGCCAAATGGAAAAGGCATGCAATGCAGAAACCGAGCTGCAACCCGGTCTTCCACTTGCCGGATAAATCGGCAGCGAGAGCCACTCCCTTCAGTGCGGCAAGCTGGCGCAACCCCGTCACCAAAAATTCGCGAAACAGGATGAGTATCGTCACCCAAAACGGGCACATGCCCACAGAGCTCAGATACACAAAGGCAGCGCAAACCAAAATCTTATCCGCCAGCGGGTCGAGAAGTTTGCCCAAATTTGTGACCAAGCCGTATTTGCGAGCAAGGTGCCCGTCAAAAAAATCGCTCACCGCACCAAGAACGAAAGCCCAGAGGGCAACACACGCCGGGAGAGAAACAACAACGAACCAACCGTCAAACGGAGCGGACTCTGCAGCAACCGGGGACACGGCAGCACCCACGGCCAGAGCCACCGTAAAAATGATGACCATGACTAGACGCACCAAGGTAATGCTGTTGGGTAAATTCATCGTCCCCACTTATAGCTTGCAGCGCGACATTCCGCAAGCTCAAAAAACGTCGCACAACAATTTCCGCGTCTATCCAAAAATTAGACTTGAGCCGCGGGGGGCAATTCGCTACAATGGCGGCGCGTCTTTGCATCAGATACGGATGGGTGGCAGAGTGGTTGAATGCAGCGGTCTTGAAAACCGCCGAAGGGTAACCTTCCGTGGGTTCGAATCCCACCCCATCCGCTAAATTTTGAGGTTATTAGAGTTCTAAATCGTACATCGTTCATCGTAAATCGTACATAGCAAACGCATTTTCTAATGCGTTTGCCCTGCCAATCACGTCAGTCCCGAGAGTACAACGTTAAGAAAAAAAAGAATGGGTCTGCTGCAGAATAATGTCCACAACTTGAGCGACTTTTAGTTCAGAAGAGTTGATGCGAAAATGGGCGGTCTGAGCGTAGAGCGGGCTACGCGCACCGAGAAGTTGACGGAGGCGCGATTCGCGATCCTGACCGTACAACAAGGGTCGATTCTGAGCGCGAGCAGTACGGGAAAGGAGATTGGGCAGATCCACATCCAGCCAGACGACGAAGCCGAGGGAGCGCAGAGTATCGCGATTCTCCGGACGCAGGACGATGCCGCCGCCGGTGGAAATGATGCCGGATGAGCGAGGAGAAGGATGATCCCGCAAATAGTTGAGGAGAGCAACCTCCAATGCCCGGAAGCGAGACTCACCCAATTCGGCAAAGATGCGCGGAATCTCCATGCCCACTTGGTCTTCGATGAGCAGATCTGTATCCAAAAAGGGCAAACCGGTGGCGCGGCTCAATTCGCGACCAACGGTGGACTTGCCGCAGCCCATCAGACCGATGAGCACAATGGAGCGACCGTCGGGGAGCGGGGGAATCATTACTCAATCCTACAACGAAATTGTGCCCTCAAATACCACGACCGCCGGGCCGGTGAGAGTGATGTGACTGTATGTGCCATCAGGCGCCTTTTCAAAGCCCACGGAAAGAGTGCAACCGCCCGCTACATCCAACTGAATGGGCGAGGACGCGCCGGTGAGTTCGGCATGCAGCAAGGCCGTAGCGGTCATACCGGTGCCGCAGGCAAGCGTTTCGCCCTCCACACCACGCTCATACGTGCGCAATTTGAGGTGTTGAGGGGCAAGCACGCAGGCGAAGTTGGCGTTGGTACCGGCAGGAGCAAAGGCTTCGTGGTAGCGCAGGTGTGCGCCCAGCTTCATGATATCGATGTCTTCCACCCTGTCCAGGAAGGCAACGGCATGGGGTACGCCGGTGTTCACAAAATGGACGGGGACAGGTAGTGTGGCAGAGGGAGGAAGCGCATTCAGTCTCATTCCTTTGGGATCGGTGAGCTGAATGGTAATAGAACCGTCTGCATGCACGCGTCCATGTATCATGCCGGCGAGAGTCTCAAAGCAGAGGTCGGCAGGGTGGGAGGGGATGAGGCGGTGGACAAAGGCGGTAAAACAGCGTGCGCCGTTGCCGCACATTTCGGCCTCACCTCCATCAGAATTGTAATAGCGCATGCGCACCTCACCACCGGCACTAGGCGGTTCTACGGCAATGAGACCGTCTCCGCCAATGCCAAATCGGCGGTCGCAGAGATGGGCTATTGTCTGCTTGGTGAGCAGGGAAGAGAGCGAAAGATCGCGGTTATCGACCATGACAAAGTCGTTGCCCGCGCCGGTCATTTTGGTGAAATGCAGTTTCATAAAACGGAGGTTGAAAGGGAAAGGGAATCCGGAAATGATTTGGAGCCATCGGAACTATTTGTCACCTGATCATACGCCCGACAAACCGAGGAGCCGGACAGGCTGGTGGCTTGAATGCTGCGGGGGTCAGAAGGTGAAGGCTGCACCCACGCGCACTTCGTGCCAGCGCATGGTGCCGGTCTGAATACTCATGTCATAGGGGTAGCCGTATTTAGCGTCAGGCTTAGCGGTAGAACCACGGTACTGATAGCCGACAAGGAGCATGGCGTTGCGGGAAATAGGAAAGCAGAGGTTCACGTAACCGGCGTATATCATGCCGGCAGTGGTATGGCGTTTCCCACAATCCCATGGGTTGTCGTAATAGTAATCGCTCCAACCATAGCCGAATTCCGTATCGATGCTCTGCACATCCAAGCCACACTTGGCGCCCACCTGCAGCTCACAAAAGCGGCTCAACCGATGGGAGAAGCGGTAGCCCAATGCAAGAGTGACGGAGGAGCGATCGAAACTGTCTGTCCAGGGAATTGGAGGACCCTCACGTGGAGTAACCCAGAAGTTTTCATCATCCCCGCCACCGGCAAAGCCGATGGAGAGAGTGACGGCTTGGTGATTGGTGAGGTAATAGGCCCCTTCCAGCTCGAAACCAAGCATGTCGCAGGAGTACGGATTGTCCGGACTGGCTTTGAAACCATAATTCACGGAGATCGTAAACTCATAATTCGAGGGATCCCTGTAGCGGGGGTAATGCTGCGCGGTGGATCCAGAGTAACCCGGCGCAGTGTAGGCCGACGCCGAAGTCGTCGCG
Source organism: uncultured Akkermansia sp. (assembly GCA_947626545.1). Classification (GTDB taxonomy): domain Bacteria; phylum Verrucomicrobiota; class Verrucomicrobiia; order Verrucomicrobiales; family Akkermansiaceae; genus Akkermansia. The sequence goes on from CANQSS010000022.1 coordinate 6,302, forward strand.
TTTCCGCGAGGCATCATCGAGCGCGAAGCAGGATGCGGCGCAGCGTAGGCCGGATTCTGCACCGGTCCGCGCGTGACCGGGTCATACACAACGGGGTAGTCCGGTAGGGGAGCCGCCACTGCACCCCCCACCATCAGACATGCGATAAGAGGCTTCTTCATGGGAATGCTGTGAGGGATTAATTGCGAGAACGGGCTTTGTCCTCCATCTTGTATCGCTGAATGTAGTTTTCGGGAATGAAGTGGTTGCACATGCCGGATCCGTTGAATTGCGATGTGTAAGCGGTCACACGATCCTTCTCCAGCGTGAGACGCAGCACAGCAACCTGAGGGATGGTATTCACTTGTTCGTGGGGAGGCACAAAGGTGGAGTGCACCCCGCCACGGGCATCCACCCAAGAATCTGCGTGACCGGGCACTACGTAGTTGGTCATATAGGTTCCGTCATAGGCCCACTCCATCACTTTAGTGGATCCCTGGGTGTAAATATGGGTCGGTGCGCCCAAGGTTGAAACTACTTGAGCGCTGCTCAGCCCGACGAGTTCCTGGCAAAAACGCTCGTTGTAGCACGTTGTACACGCAGAGAAGGCTATGGCGACAGCAGCGGCAGCAAGGGTGAAAAAATTTTTGTTCATGGGGTCATTTTACGACAAGAGGGGGATTACTGCAAGAAAAAAAGGCTTGCCAAGGGGGGGTGATATGCTAGTCTTGTGGGTAGATGAGGCGTTTGCTGAACATGATAGGAATGGTGCTGGTCGGGAGTGCATGGGGGCAGTATTTTGAGCCGCCGCCCATGAATCCGGATCCCGTGGAGGAGTGTGTTCCGATCCAGAAAAATGCGACGACACCGGCGCAAGAGGACTCCTCCGGTGATTCGCCGGAAATCGACAATACCCATCCGGTGGCTCGCGAGAAGACGCGCGTGGCGGTGCTCGGGTATCACAACTTTAGCAACACAAAACCGGTGACGGAAATGCTGATGCGCACTTCGGAATTCCGTCAGCAGATGGAGTACATCCGCAAGGCGGGGTTGCGCGTCATCAGCATGAAAGAATTTTTGGAATGGCGACTGGGTAATCTTCAGCTGCCGGCAAAGTGTGTGCTCATCACACTGGATGACGGCTGGCGCAGTGTGTACACAGATGCCTTTCCCATCCTGAAAGAGTATGGGTATCCGTTCACTCTATTTCTCTACACCAAATACCTGAGTGGACGTGGCGACAGTATGACACCCGCGATGATCCGAGAAATGCAGCAGCACGGCGCCACCATCGGCAGCCATTCCACAAGCCACTATTACCCCAGCACATGGGAAAAGGAGCTTGAGCGCGGAGAGCAGGCTTTTTCGGAGCTGATGGATAAGGAAATGGGAGACTCTTTCAAACGGCTCGGTGAGCTGTTCGGACCAATCAACGCGTACTGCTATCCGGGCGGCTATGTAACGCCGGAGATGATCAGGCAATTGCCGAGTTATGGGTATGCGGTGGCTTTCACCGTGATACCCGGCAAGGTGGATGTGCAGGAAGACGTACTGCAGGTACACCGGTACATGGTGTTTGGCACGGATAGCTCTATTTTCCGACGTGCCGTGGATTTTTCACTACGTGCAGCAAACACGCAGCAGGCAGCCAAGGCGCATCGCAACTCACCCATCCCCCCCTTTCCGGTGTATCCGGCGCCCAATGCAGAGGTGTATGAGGATCTGGCGGTCATCTCGGCACAGGTGGGCACTGTCCAAAACATCGATTTACCGACTGTGCAAATGGTGGTGAGCGGTTTTGGACGCGTGCCGAGCAGAGTGGAGAGTTCATCCGGCGCGGTGCAATGGAATCCGCCCCTGCGTCTCTATCAGTCCCCGATTGTTGTGGAACTGAGCTGGAAAGACGTGGACGGAACGCCCCACAAAACCTCCTGGTATTTTAATGTAAAACGTAATACCCAACTTCCTTATGAAAAACATGATGAAAACACCCGATGATTCCAAAACAGCTGCCCCTTCCTCATCGCAGTCTCCACCCAAACGCCGCACGACGGACAAAGCAAAGGAAAGTGCGAGCGGACCGGCACCCAAACCACGCAAGCCACGAGCAACCGGAGCGCAAAAGACTAGTACACCCGCCTACCCGGAACCTGAAGTGGTTGGCGGACACGAACCGTCGGGCAAGTCGCGTAAGCGCCGCCACAACCGCCACCACAAGGAGGATGAGGCGGCAAACGCTCAGCCCGCCCAAGGTAACCCGGCCGTGGATGCTGATGAATTAGTCGCTCGGGCGTGGAAAATATTCAAGGGTGAGGTAACGGAAGAGGGATTGGCGCTCATGGACGACCGCACAGCCGCTGAGACAGCCCGACGCGCTTTCCGCGTGGCGGAGCTCTTCCTCATCGAGGCCGCTGCACACCGCCCCAGCGAATCATCCTGATAGGGTTCGCTGCCCTACCGCCAACCCGTCTGATATACGTATGCGCAAAATTCTGCGTTGGTGGCTGCTTTTCTCAGTCGTGAGCATGTTGCTCACCGGGCTGTACATGCTGCTTTGGCCGCAGGAAAATCCCCGCAACCTTGTATTGGGAGAGTGGCGCGAGCAGAGCGCCCGGATACGGGTGGAGGTGCTGCCGGCAGAGGCGCGCTGGCGCGGAGCGGGACACGGCGTGATACGCTACGAGTGGTTGCAAAAGGAGAAATCGCCCTACCGTGTGCGTCTGGAGGGCCGTGGCAAAACGGTGGAGGCGGATGTATCATTTGTCGGGGATGACCGCATGCTCGTTGAACCGGATATTTGGGATCTTCTGCCGATATCGGCTCAAAAAATGCTCGGAGATGTCAACCGTCAACATGGTCGTCCTGAGCGAGAGTTCCGCCTTCTTCTGCGCCGTGAAAACGAACGCAAATAATTCCATGCGTCAAGCCGTCGAAATTATGGCTCCGGCCGGCTCCTTTGAAAGTTTGGCGGCTGCCCTTCGCGCTGGTGCCGACAGTGTGTACTTTGGAGTCGGCAAGCTCAATATGCGCGCTCACGCCGCCAGCAACTTCTCCGCGGCAGATTTGTCTCGGGTAGCACGCCTGTGCCATGCTTGCGGAGCGCGCGCCTACCTTACCTGCAACGTGGTTGTCTATGATGATGAGCTTGACGAAATGCAACGGCTGCTTTGCTCAGCAAAAGAGGCAGGCGTAGATGCCGTGATTGCCGCTGATATGGCGGTGATACGATTTGCTCGCAGCATCGGACTCGAGGTTCATATTTCAGTACAGGCGAATGTGAGCAACACTGAGGCTCTTCGCGCATGTGCACAGTATGCGGATGTGGTGGTGCCGGCACGTGAACTCACGCTGGGACGTGTCCGGGAGATGATACGTACCGTACAGAGCGAACCGATCTGCGGACCAAGTGGCAAACCATTGCGCATCGAGCTCTTTGCACATGGGGCGCTGTGCATCGCTATCTCCGGCAAATGCGGCATGAGCCTTGCCGCACACAATCACAGCGCTAATCGCGGAGATTGCTACCAACTGTGCCGCCGCCGCTACCGCGCCATTGACGCAGAAACAGGTTTTGAGTTAGAAGTCGATAATCAGTACATCATGTCACCCTCTGATCTCTGCACCATTCGCGTGCTCGACCAGTTGCTGGATGCTGGGGTATCAGTGCTCAAACTGGAGGGGCGCGGGCGATCCGCAGCATATGTGAGCACAGTCACTAGCGTGTATCGCGAGGCCGCACAAACATGGGCTCGGGGCGATTGGAATGAGCAACTCGTGCAGGCGTGGGAAGAGCGTTTGCGCAGTGTTTTCAACCGCTCATTCTGGCACGGCGGCTATTACCTGGGCGAGTTGTGGGATGGCTGGAGTGGTGCACCCGGTAGTCATGCTGCCGAACAACGAGATTTTACGGGAACCGTGCTCAAATTTTACCCGCGCGTCGGCGTGGCCGAGATACGTCTGAATGCCTCCGATCTGCAAGCTGGCTCCACGATCGAAATCACCGGATCCACCACTGGTATCCTACGTCACGTTGTCACGGACATGCGTGCCGATGATCCCACCGGCGCCACTCTCCCTGTTTCTCATGCCCCCAAAGGCTCCGTGATTCTCGTCCGACTTCCCCAAAAAGTTCGCCGAGGCGACAAAGTATTTACCGTACGGACGAGGAAGTTCAGCTGATCTGATGAACGAATCTCCGTCCGCTCTTGCACCGCATCCCCACGCCGCAGGCGTGCTATAATCCAAATCGTACATAGGCGCCGGCGCCACTGCCTCCTCCCGCTGCTTTGTAACCACGTCCGCGCACGGCTTGCAAATCCCGCCCCGCACCTGCTCCGCCTCCTCCGCGCAACGCGCGCGAATTTCCAAATCGCACATCGTACTTCGTAAATCGTACATAGTAAACGCATTTCATATGCGTTTATCACATCCTCATTGACTCGCGCCGGATTGGATGGTATAACGACTCCCGACCTATGGGGACATCAAATACGCGTCAGGAAATAGTGCAGACAATCGCAAATCTGCACGAGGTAGCGGTTATTTCGCATATGAGACCGGATGGCGATGCCGTGGGGAGTACGCTTGGTCTCGGAATGGCGCTACAAGCGCTCGGCAAGAATGTGCATATGTGGATTGAAGATGCTGTACCGGAACGCTTTGCCTTCTTGGAAGGCGCACAGCTCGTCACAAATCCGCCAAAGACCCTGCCCTCCGGAGTGGAATGCCTCATCTGCGTAGATTGCGGAGAGCCTAAGCGCTTGGGTGATGTCGGCCGCAGTCTGGTCGAAACTGCTCCCTTCACCATAAACATCGATCACCACGAGACAAATACGCTGTACGCTACCATGAATCTGGTTCAAGGGAATGCCGCTGCCTGCGCCTGCGTACTCGTGCCACTGTTGGATACGCTGGCAGTACCTCTTACCGCCCCCATTGCCACCGCCCTCTACGTGGCTGTAAACACAGATACCGGCTCTTTCCAATTCAGTTCCACCACGCCTGAAGTCATGTGTTTGGGTGCACGACTTATCGAAGCCGGAGTAGATGTGGGGGATGTGAACCGTCGTCTCTACCAAGAACTCCCCTTGACGTCCTTCCGTATGCAGAGCGAGGTACTTAACAACATGATGTTGGATTCCGGTGGCCTCATCGTGCACTACTCCCTCTCCATCGCCCGACGGCAAGATCTTCACCTGCAACTGCAGGATACCAAAGATCTGGTTGATATTATCCGTGTGCTGCGCGGAGCGAAAGTGGCCCTCATCTTCGAGGAACTGGAGGATGGGTTTGTTCGCATCTCCCTGCGCTCCAAAGATCCTGCTATCCGGGTAAATGATATTGCTGCGCAATTCGGCGGTGGCGGACATCCCATGGCAGCCGGTATCCGCATGCGCGGGAGGCTCACCGAGGTGCGTCATACCGTACTGCAAGCTATTCGAACCGTTTTGCACTCACTCGCATGACTACCCTGCCACCTGAGAACCCAAGCGGCGTGTTGCTGGTGGATAAGGATCCCGGTTTCACCTCCCACAATGCTGTGGCTCTCTGCCGTCGTTTGCTGAACACGCGCAAGGTGGGTCATTGCGGCACGCTTGACCCTATGGCTACCGGCATGCTTATCATCGTCATCGGTAAAGCTACCCGCTTCCAGGACCGACTCATGAGCGAAGACAAGGTGTACACCGGCACCCTGCAACTGGGTATAGAAACTGACAGTCATGATGCCGAGGGAGAAGTGGTAGCCACCAAACCTACCACCGGCATCACCGAAGAGGACATCCGTCGCTCCTTCGAGCATTTCCACACGGAATTTGACCAAGTGCCTCCCATGTTTTCAGCGGTAAAAGTCAATGGAGTACCCTGCTACAAGCTCGCCCGACGCGGAGAAGAGGTGCAACGCAAAGCCCGCCGCGTACGTGTGCTCGATTTCGCCATCTCCCGCATCGATTTATCCAGCGCGCAGGTAGATTTCTCTGTACATTGCACCAAGGGGTTTTACGTGCGTACCTATGCCCACGATATCGGACAACTGCTGGGCTGTGGGGCACATCTCACGGCTCTGCGCCGTATCAAATCCGGACATTTTGACATCGCTCAAGCCATTACTGTGCCGGAGTTGAAATCCGCCTCACGCCAACAGATTCTCGCGCGGCTCATCCCTGTGGAGCAATTGATTTCCTCTCCCTCTGAGTCATGAAGATTTTCCATTCGCTTGATGAGGTTCGCGTTCTGAAGCAACCCGTTCACTGGGCCATTGGATTCTTCGATGGTGTACACCTCGGACACGTCCGCGTGATGCACAGTGCAGCCACTGCAGGGGCTCTGAGAGGGGTCATCACGTTCCAACAACACCCGCTGGCTTTGCTACGCCCCGACGCTCAGCCTCTGCTCATTACCCCCTGCGCGCAACACAAGGCGCAACTCATCGCCGAATTGGGAGAGGCAGATGTTCTGCTCTGCCTGCCTTTCAATGATGAGCTTGCTAAGCTTACCCCGGTGCAATTTTTAGACGCCTTGGAAGAAGCTTGCCGCGTGGCGGGCATTTCCGTCGGGGAAAATTGGCGCTTTGGTGTCGGTAGCACAGGAAATACAGAACTGCTTACCCGTGAAGGGGCTCGCCGCGGGTGGCGCATCTGCATATGCCCGCTAGAGCGACAACAGGGTGAGACCGTGAGCTCACAGCGCATCCGCGCGACACTTGCCGCAGGGGACCTGCAACTCGCCGCCTCCTTACTCGGTCATCCCTTTAACATCGCCGGGACAGTGGAACACGGTCAGCATTTGGCTCGCCGCCTTGGGTTTTCTACGGCCAACGTACCCGTTCCCCCACACGGCGCCCTGCCCCCTGCAGGAGTGTATGCCATCTCTGCGCGTGTGGGAAATTCCCGCCTCTCCGGCATCGCCAACCTTGGTCTGCGCCCCAGTATCGCTGAACAGCGTAAACTCCCTCGGTTGGAAGTACATTTCCCAAATTGGCAGGGCGATCTCTACGGCTCTTTCCTCACTGTGCAACTCTGCCGTTTTATTCGGCCGGAACAGCAGTTCCCCTCCTTGGATGCACTTCAAAATCAAGTGCTCGCTGACATCGCATCCCTGTATTCTTAATCTCCAAGGCATTTTTTCATGCCTTCCGATAGAAAGTTAGATTTTCGATAGTTCCTTATTATAAGTCAATTCCGTCATTTTTATGTCGCAAGACTCACCAGTTTGTCATTTTTTCCCATTTTAGACTTGCCATCAAGGGCAAATTAGCTATAATGGTCTCGCGTCTTCTGCCTACGGTTGGCAGGGGGACTTCAACCTAGTAAATCAAAGAAAAATATGAAGACCATCTCTGTTCTCGCTCTTACGGCGGTTGCCATTCTTGCCAGCTGCCAGCAGCAGCAGCAGCAGCAGGAACCCGTGGCTCCGGCTCCGGCTCCTGCTCCCGCTATCATCACCAAGTAAGAGTTTCCAAGGGGAGGTGGGCAACCGCCTCTCCCACGAAAATTCGCAAGCGCGTCGGGAATTATTTTCCGACGCGCTTCCTTTATGCTCCTATTGTCAACTACCTGCCTGCTCTATCCTCACGCGCCGCATAGTCTCACCCATGCGTTCAATTTGCATCCAAGTGGTCTCTTTTGGCAAAAGCTCGCCGTCGAAACGATCTGCCCACTCTACGAGCAAAACCATTCCACTTGTCAAATATTCATCCCAACCTATTTGCAACGCCTCATCCGGTCGCTCCAGTCGGTACAAATCAAAGTGAGCCACCGGTAAACATCCGTCCGTATGTTCATGCACAATGCTGAACGTAGGGCTGGTGCCAGTCTGTTTGCACCCCAAGCCATCCAGTATGCCTTGTACGAGACGTGTTTTGCCAGCGCCCAATTCACCCACGAGCCCCAACACATCTCCGGCCTCCAGCTCCCCTGCCAGACGCTTGCCCAGCAGTCGCATTGCCTCCTCCCCTTGCACCACCATTTCTCCTTGTTGAAAAATTTTTGCGATATTTTTCATTTTTTAATAAATTTTACTTGCCAAAACACGTGGCATGCCTATAATGTGCCAGTCCGCACATGCGGGCGCAACCAAAAAAATCAGAAAATTATGGCATACGCAATATTCGCATCCGGCAGTAAGCAATACCGGGTTACGGTGGGCGATGTGGTGGAGGTAGATCGCCTCCCCGACTTGCAGAATGATGGTGAGGCAAAGTTCGACCATGTCCTTTTGGTAGAGGACGGAGAAACGACAAAGGTTGGCGCACCGGTAGTGGAAGGAGCCAGCGTAACGGCGCTGGTGCTGGATGCTGAGGCCCGCGGACCAAAGGGCATCGCTTTCAAGTTTAAGCGTCGCAAGGGTTTCCACAAAAAGAAGGGGTTCCGCGCCGCTCTCACTAAGGTCAAGATCACCGCGATTAATGCTTAATTATTAACCTGAGAAATTTTATTACCAGTCATGGCACATAAAAAAGGACAAGGCTCTGTACGCAACGGGCGCGATTCTCGCAGCAAGCGCCTCGGTGTGAAAAAATTCGGCGGTCAGTCTGTCATCGCCGGCAACATCATCATTCGCCAGCGCGGTACCAAGTTCCACCCCGGCAAGGGTGTGGGCATGGGTCGTGATTATACGATCTTCTCACTGGTGGATGGTCGTGTGTTCTTTGATCGTGATGGTCGCCGCGTCAATGTGGTGGAGGAAACTAAATAATTCCCACACCCAGCGTATTCCCCCGATCTTGCAGAGCCGGGCTCTTTGTGAGTTCGGCTCTTTTTTTGGCGTTTCAGGCACACGTGTCCCAATAAAATCTTCTCTGGGCTCATTCACAACCCATTCCTCATGCGTTTCCCATGGATGAAGAAGGTAAGCCAGCAGGAAGCTCAAACCATCGATGATTGAGCAAAGCCGTGAACCCTGCGCGGCGTCACGCCAGAGGTTTTCCCGCGCCTCTGGCGCGCTATAATTCAAATCGTAAATCGTAAATCGTAAATCGTAAATAACCAACGGCTTATGCTGCATGATGTGCCATTAACTACCATCGGGATCTCTTTTTCTTGGGACAGATGTGCTCTTCAGGCGCTCACGTACCGCAAATAATCATCCGCCGCATGACAAACACTTTCGTGCGCGCTCGGCATAGAAATGCCCAAAGCAAGCAAGCGGCAATTATCCATGGCTGTGTGCGCAGGACGCGGAGCGCAGAATCTGCTCATGTTACAAACCTTCCGCGCCTCCACAGACGGCAGCTGAGGCAATGCGCCCATCGCGTGGGCTCGCTCAAGAGCTATCCGTACGCCGTCGTAGCGGCTCATGGGCTCTCCGCTGCTTGTCACTTGCAGGACACCGCTTGCATCCACCAATTGCGGGCTGAGTATGACACGCACGATATCCCTCACATGCGTGGGCATGGAATCCTGGTCCTCCGCGGCAATAATCTTTTCTCCGCGCAAGGCCTGAGCCACTGCATTCTCAACAAAAGAGGGCTTGCTCGGGTTGCCGCACACCCAAGAAACGCGCAGGATAAGTGCTTCTGAATTGCTCTCGCGCACTTGAAACTCCGCCTCAGCCTTGGAGCTTCCGTACGTGTTGACGGGCCTGCAGCGAGCGTCTGCCGGTTTGAGTCCCGGGCGACGACCGTCCAACACATAATCCGTGGAAAGGTGAATAAAGCGAGCGCCCGTATGGCGGCAGGCAAGTGCCATGGCTGCCGGACTCATCGCGTTTACCAGATGCGCGCGCAGAGCATCGTGCTCACACTCTTCCACACGGGAAATAGCGGCACAATTTACCACCAACTCAGCCCCGCCGCGCAGTACCAGATCCCCCACTGCGGCGGGGTGCTCCAAATCACACTCCGCATGCGTAGGGGTAAGCAATTCATGACCTGCCGCTCGTGCAACCTCGCATAGCATCTCGCCCACGCGCCCACGCGCTCCAAAAACAAGAATCTTCACGCTCCCTCCTTCCCTTTTTGCATACTGGTCTTGCGCCCCAAGCGCAACAACTCATCGTATGCACACGATTCCCCACGCGCCGCGGCCTTTCGGTACCAGTAGGCTGCCAATTCGTCACTCTGCGGCGCGCCGACACCCTGCTCAAAACATGCGCCGAGCTTCAATGCAGCGGTCGCGTGTCCACGGCGCGCAGCATTCTCGAGGCAGCTCACGGCCCCTTCCGGGTCCTTGCTGCAGCCCACACCTTTCATGTAGCACTTGCCCATCAAGTAGAACGCATCTGCCTCCCCTGCCCTAGCGGCGGTGTCAAAACATGCCAGAGCGCGCTCGTAATCGCGCGCCACACCGCGCCCACGCAGCAAGCGCCTCCCGAGTTGCATACAGGCGGCCACATCCCCAGCAGCCGCTCGTCTTTCTAGGCTGGCTTCGTCGGTAGCCATGACCTCATCTGTGCGGGATGAGTTCGCAGACCAATTCTTCCAGCTTCATGTGCCGAGATTCGCGGGTAGCCATATGCTTGAGTTCGATACTCGGGAACTCTGTGCCGATGATAGCGGCGTAAGTGGCGCCGCAGCGCTCTGCGTGCCGCAATTGTTTGGTCATCTTTGACCACGCCAATGGCACATCAACACTCACTCCCGCATCCCGTAGGGTGGACGCAAGTAGCAGCATACTCTGCCGCATCTCAGGCGCAGCCAGCACCAGACACACATCGCATGTGTGCGAGGCAAGAGCCACATCCCGCAAGGCACGCGCCTCAGGACACGCCTCTATCAGGTGAGCAATCACAGCGTCTCCCATCGCAAACCCTGTAGCGGGCAAATCGATAGATCCATCCGTGAGCGTCGATACCAGCTTGTCGTACCGTCCTCCACCAGCCACCGCTCGCAAGCTGTGTGCTTTGTCGAAAATTTCAAACACAAGCCCCGTATAATACGCCAATCCACGCACCACGCTCAGGTCCAGCTGCACATACCCAGCCAGCCCGCGCGCTTGCAAGTCCTCCAACACCTCATCGTAGCGCGGCGATACCCCGGAGGGGGGATTGGCGATGAAATCCGTAATCTGCTCGCGCGTAAGCCCGAAAGACGCCAGCTTCTCAGATGATACCTCCGGTCGCTCACGCTCTAATTTGTCAATCACGGCTAAAAAATCCTGCGTACGTTCCTCCGCAATACCATGCTCTTGCGCGTACCTGAGCCACACCTCGCGGTCACTCACACGTACCACAAAGTCTGTTTCTTTGAATCCAAGCACCCGCATACTGTCAATGGCCAGCGCCAGCAACTCTGCATCCGCCCCCGCTCCTGCTTCACCCAAGATATCGACATTAAACTGCACAAACTCACGCTGCCGCCCCTTTTGTGGCTTTTCATAACGAAAGCACGGCCCTATTTCATACCACTTCAGCGGCTTATTGTAATCCAGATGGCGCGTACTGACGATGCGTCCTAGCGAAGCTGTCAACTCAGGTCGCAGTGATACATCGCGCTCCCCCTGGTCCTTGAAGCGAAAAAGCTGAGTTGGCAATTCTCCTCCGCTCTTCTTCAGGTACAGATCTGTCGGCTCCACCATCGGCGCCTCCCACTCCACGAACCCGTACCGATACGCCACTTTGCGCCATGCGTCAAATAAATACGCCCGCAATGCGTACTCTTGCGGCGCTAAATCGCGAAACCCAGGCAATGGTTGATATCGTGCGTCTGACATATTCGTTTCTGTTCGCGTTATTATACGCTATTTCCTTCCCACAGGCAAGACCCGCAATTACTTGTCAGCATACATCTCTGCGTAATACCGTTCGTATGCCCCACTGGTGACGTTTTTTACCCACTGCTCATGGGTAAGATACCAGCGCACTGTACTGCGCAGACCGGTCTCGAAGCTGTGCTTCGGAGACCAGCTAAGCTCCTTACGAAATTTTTCTGCATTAATGGCATATCGCAAATCATGACCTGCGCGGTCGGTAACATACGTTATAAGTTTCTCACTGCTGCCGGGTGCACGTCCTAGTTCCTCATCCGTGATGCGAATGAGTAACTTCACCACATCGATATTTTTCCACTCATTGATACCGCCAATATTGTAGCTCTCACCATCACGACCACGATGAAAAACCTCATCTATTGCCTCTGCGTGATCCTCCACATGAAGCCAGTCCCGCACATTTTCGCCCTTGCCGTAGATGGGAAGCGGCTTATTGAGGCAAATATTCCGGATGCAAAGCGGGATGAGTTTTTCTGGAAATTGATACGGTCCGTAGTTGTTCGAACAGTTAGTGAGTACCACCGGCAGGCCATACGTATCGTGGTATGCGCGCACAAAGTGATCCGACCCGGCTTTTGAAGCGGAATACGGGCTGTGGGGATCGTAACGCGTCGTCTCGCAGAAGGCAGCTTCTCCCGGCTGCAATGCGCCGTACACTTCGTCGGTTGATACGTGGTGAAAACGCCTCTCCCCCGGCGGCAAGCCTTCCCACGCCTCGCGAGCGGCCTGCAGCAGCGTGAGGGTGCCGATGATATTGGTGCGCGCAAAGAGGAAAGGATCGCGAATGGAGCGATCCACGTGACTCTCCGCTGCCAAATGAATGACACCATCGATGCTGTGCTCGCGAAAGATGGTGCGAACGAGTTCGAGGTCGCCAATATCACCGCGCACGAAGCAATAATTGGGGCAATTCTCCACATCGCACAAATTTGCCAGATTCCCTGCGTACGTGAGCAGGTCAAGATTGACTACTTTGTAATCTGCGTACTTGCGCACAAAATGCCGCACCACGTGCGACCCGATAAATCCTGCACCGCCTGTTATCAAGATATGTCGCTTCATGCCCTTCGCATCAACTGCGCGCTCATTTTACATGATACGGTCCTTTCGGCGCAAGAAAAAAAGACCGCCTCTTGATGAGACGGTCTTTGAAATCTATGAAATTATCGGGAGAGAGATTTTACTTCTTCTTGGCAGGCTTCTTGCCACCCTTCTTCTTGAAAACAGAGGAGGGTTTGAACGCCAGGGTGGTGGAAGCAGCGATTTTCATCGCAGCACCCGTCTGAGGATTGCGGCCGGTGCGAGCAGCACGCGTCTTCATCTCAAACGTACCGAAGCCGATGAGCTGAACCTTCTCGCCTTTCTTCACTGCAGCGGTGATGGAGTCGAGAACGGCGCTCAGAGCAGCCTCAGCGCACTTCTTGGTAGCGCCCTCACCAAGTTTCTCATGAATGCTCTCTACGAGTTCAGTCTTGTTCATAGGACTTCATCATATCATCCTGCCCCGGCATTTCAAGCCTAAAAGGCACGTTCTTCCCATTTTTCACACTTTTTTAGCCCGAAAATTACTGGATCGGAGCCGTTTTTTGGGTTCCTGAACTGCTTCGAAGGCTAAATACCTTAACACTCCTCAGATGAATCGCCCTCACAAAGTCCAGAGGAACGCCATTCAGCGAGCATCTTTTGCACTTCTTCCAGATTCATCAGCGAACTGCTGATTTCTACCTCCCCACCTGGCGAAAAAGAAAGGAAAATGGTACATTGAGCAACACCCATCAGATCACTCTCGCTCACGCGTACACCGCGCAGGTACCGCCACTCGCAGCGCCGCATGTGGACCGCGCCAGCAGCCACTCCTACAGCGTCCACGTGCACACGGTATAGCGCGTAGTACCCGCCCCAAATCGCCGACAACACTCCACCGCCTACCGCTGCCACGCGCTGCCATACACTCCACGCTTCGCCCTTCATCCCCCAGGCTACAGCCACACATACCGCCACCGCCACGACCGTCACTGCGTACAGCGCAGCGTTTGCACAGCGCAATGTACGCTCGTAGTCTTCTGGGAGTTTCGGGGGACAGGCGCGCATCGGTCTTATGATTTGGTGCGAGGCAGAACATCATCGCTATGATCCCCGCCAGGTCGATATTTCACATCAGCAGGCTTCACTCGCCCTCCGTTGTTGTAGTCTTCTACAGCACGCGAAACGTACACGGGCATGCCAAGCACCGTGCTTTCGTAAAGCTTGCGCGCTGTCGCGTACGGAGAGCGAATGCAGCCGTGCGAGAGCCTCCGTCCCGGTACCACACGCCCTCCGTGTATTCCGACGCCATCCCATGTGAGTCGATGCCAACATGGCATGGATGATGGGCGGAAACTTGCGCCCGTCGGCGCGCCGCGCGTAATGTCGGCATTGGAGTCTATCACTTTGCCCCTGGAACTCACCCACTTTCCATAACGCCCGGAGTGGTGATTGCGCTCTTTTTCCATGACGCGGAACACGCCCGTGGGCGTCTCATGCCCATCCGTGCCGGTGGATACGGGCCAATCCATCGCCACGCGGCCGTACACGTAGAGTCGCGCACGTTGCTGCGGAAGGCAGATGATAATCTTAGAATTGGTTACGGTAATGGCTTCCAGCAGTCGGTCATCGCTGTACACCCTGTCCGTTTTCGGGTACTCCTTGGCGGCGGCGAAATGCTCATAGCTCCCATCCGGATACGGATTCACGTAGACAGCTTGGCCCTTGCCCGGCATAAGAAGCGGGTTCATGCCCAGCGTATCTACCCGCTCGGGCAAGTTCAACGGTTCGAGTACTGCTAACGCGATTTCCTGTTCCTGCGGTCTGATCTGTACCCGTTCGGGTTCAACCGCCGACTGCGCTGCCCGGCAGCCGACAAGCAGCACAACCGCTCCCATAGTCGCTCCCCATTGGAGGCGATTTGTCATCTCCCTCGCGGTATCGTCAGCTTCTGTCCGTCGCGAATGTGCCCTGCTTGGTCCGGTTTCATGCCATTTGCCTTCAGGATGGCCGACACCGTGGTATTGTGACGGTTGGCAATGCCGCCGAGTGTCTCCCCAGGCTTCACGGTGTACGTGCTGCTGCGCGGTTTTGCTGCTTCTTTGGCCTTAGTTGGTCGGATTGTCGTACGCCCCCCCCTGCGCTCCGCCGCAGCAACGCGATTGCCTCGTGGACGAGGTATAACGAGTTTCTGTCCGCTGCGAATGGAGGAAGAGCAAGTGAGACCGTTGGCTGCACACATCTCGGAAAGAGTCACCCCATTCGTACGAGCAATGGAGGAAAGCGTCTCTCCTTTTTGCACCACCACCTGCCGCTGCCCACGAGCGGCAGACGACGAAACAGATACCGATGGAATCGCGGGTGAGGACACGTTGACAATCGGTCCTGACAAGCCGCCCCGTCCACTCTCCACCACCACATCATCCACCTGCGCCTTACCCACCGTATCTCGGAAAAACGACAGGTTCTTCCCCATAAATTGACAAGAACACAGTCCGCCTACCACTGCTACCAGCAGCCCGATCGCCATAATCCGTCTCATTGGCGAAGTAGTCATGCCTGCTCTATGGGTACAGCGTGGTTCCTAATCTCAACGCTTCGCGGGTATCTTCAGCTTGCGCCCGGCGCGTATCTTGTCCGCCTGACTCTTGGGAATGCCGTTGGCCTTCATGAGTGCAGCCGTGCTCACGCCGTATTTCGCGGCAATGCCGGAAAGAGTTTGCCCGGAAGTGACGGTGTGCGTTTTGGTAGCAGCGGATTTTTTGCCACCGTTATCCTTTTTACCTGTCTTCTTGTTGTCCTTCTCAGGCTTATACCCCTTCGGTGTAAACCGCACCTTGATGACCTGCCCGGGGTAAATCGTTGTCCCCTTCAGGTTGGAATCCTTTTGGATCTGTGCGACGGTGGTGTTGCTGCGCTTGGCAATGACCGTCAGGTTATCGCCCGGGCGCACTTTGTACACCACAAGAGTCGGACGCTTGGGTTTCTTACCCTGCACAAGCTTTTTACCATCGCCCTTCTTACCGCCAGCCCCCCTACTCTCGCCGCCTCTGCTCGCAGTGACAACATGCGGACGGGTATCTGTCACCCTATCCGACGTAACCGTACCGGTCGCCATGGGATCCACCCCGCCGCTAGGAGCCTCCACAACCGTGGAATCCGGTCCGGCTTCAGCCAGCTTCGGCTGGTTCTGACGCGCACCGGTGCTTTTCGGCTCATCCGGTTCGGGGATAGTGTAATTGTTTCGGCTGGATACACTCGGCGTATGCGTACCGGCTCCCACCTGTTGCGTTCCATCATCTTCTAGCAACCACGGCGGTATTTCTCCATCTGCTACTTCGCTGATTGGCAAAGCTGATTCGGAATACCCGTCTCCGTCTGAGCTCGAGCATGCAGAGAACATCAAAATTACACACGCTCCTACTCCGGGCGCTATCAGTGAGGAAATCTTCATACGAGCCGCATTCTACCATACCTTCTCCGCACTATCAAGCCCTTTACCCAAGGCAGCCGCATTTGAGAGAAACCAATCAACGGAGGAAATGCTCTTGTTGACTGATATCATCGTTTATACGTATAAAAAATCGTGACCTCCAACGGTCATCAATCATTCACCAAATTGCCCTGCGCAACGCGCCGAATTTCGCAAGTTGACTCACCGGCACCACCCTGCCGGTTGCTTCGGAGCCGTTCCACAACTCCTCACCCCTGCGAGGCAGCGCATGCGCGCTGTCTACTCGTCACCCGCAGCTCCGCTGCGCATTATTTGCAAATCGTACATCGTACCTCGTATACCGTACATAGGCAGACCCCGTCTACCACCGTCGTACATAGGCGCCACCAGGCGCCCCCGTCGTACATGGCGACCGCGGGCGGTTGCCCAAGTTTCCGAGACATAATTCTTGCTCCTTTCGCCGAAGGGTGCTAGAGTGATGCGTGTGATGCTCGATTGCTCACCCAGAGCCTTTGTGGAGACGGATGTGGATGCCATAGCACACAACTTGCGCGTGGCTCAGCAAGCAGCGCCCGGTTGCCAAATGATTGCCGTGGTGAAGGCCAACGCATACGGTCATGGGTTGGAGCAGGTGGTGCGCCGTTTGGACGCCGAGCACCCTGCCTTTTTCGGTGTGGCCAACGTTGCGGAAGCGCTTCGTGTGCAGAATGCCGGTTGCGTTACGCGTCCTTTCCTGCTCGGTCCAAGTATTCCGGAAGAGCGTGAAGTCATCGCTGCCAGCGACTGGGGTTTCACGATTTCTTCCCTTGAAGAGGCGGATCATTACGCAAGTTTGGCGGCAGAGACGCATCGCGTACTGCCCGTGCACTTGGCGCTAGACACCGGCATGGGACGCGAGGGCTTTTTACCCGCCGACCTCAGTGCAACTATGGAGCATCTGAAACATTTGCCCTCATTGCGCGTAGAAGGCGTTATGTCGCACATGCCCGTGGCGGATGAGGATGAAGTCTTTTCTCGCGTGCAAATCGAGCGTTTTGAACACTGCGTGAGCGAAGTTGCTTTACACGCGCAGTTGCGCTATGTTCACTTGGCAGCAAGCGCAGGACTCCTCAATTTCAGCATCCCCTGTGCCAACATGGTACGTCCCGGACTCATGCTCTACGGCGTGTCGCCTGTTCCCAGCGTTTGGTCAGATCAACTTCGCCCCACATTGCGACTACGAGCCGCCGTCACTCTGGTGCGCACGCTCCCTGCCAATCACGGCGTCTCGTACGGACGTTGCTTCCTGTCCACGCGTCCCATGCGCGTAGCAACGATTGGCATCGGCTATGCAGACGGCTGGCGTCGCCACCTTTCTTGCAAGCAGGTATTCGCTCTGATCCACGGTGTGCTCTGCCCATTACTCGGTCGTGTCACCATGGATCAAATTATGGCAGACGTCTCTGCCGTTCCGGAAGTCAGGGCGGGAGACTTCGCCGAACTCATCGGCCCGTTACTCCGCATAGAGCACCTCGCCACACAAACTGGCACCATCCCATGGGATATTCTTACCGGTCTCGGTCCACGTCTCCCGCGTTTTTCTCGCTCCTTCGACTAGTTTTATGTGCATCGTGCGTCCTTTCCTCAAAGCAACGATTGAGGATACTCGCTGAAAAAACAGGGGGCGTTTTTCCTCTTTTCACTGCCTCCATTACCTGGTCGTAGTGATCCAGTTTAAGTGCCAAGTAATCCAAGCAACGTTTGATTTCACGATGTTGATGACGTAATCGCTCCCGCGTTTCCTGGAGAATCTCCCGCCGCACGCGCAGTGTTTCCTCCCCCTCTTCCATCATGGCAAAATACCTCTTCATCTCCGGCAGCGACAAACCCGCCGCGCGCAAACAGCGTATCGTGTTCACTCGCCCAACTTCCGCCTCCCCGTACCGACGATTCCCCGCCCCATCCCGCGGCACTGGCGGTATGAGTCCTTCCTCCTCATAAAATCGGAGAGTGGACGACGACAAGCCGGACGCCTCCGATACTTGCGCTATTGTTTGATATGTGCTCATGCTCATATTATATGGCTTCAAGTCGCTCGAAGGAAAGCAAAATTGACATTTCACAGGACGTCGTGATACAATGGGCAGCGATGATGGAAGAATGGACAGACCCTTTACTAGGCAATGGCGAATGGTGGCAAGTGGTATTGCTGGCTCTCATCGGGGCTTGCATTGGTTCTTTTTTAAATGTAGCGATTTATCGTATCCCGCGCGGTATGAGCGTCAACAACCCGCCGCGCTCGTTCTGTCCCACCTGCAATGCCGCCATCCCGTGGTATCTGAATCTACCCATCATCAGCTGGATCATGTTGCGTGGCAAAAGCGCATGCTGCCACAAACCCATCAGCCCGCGATACCTGCTTATTGAGTGCGCCTGCTTCCTGCTGTTCGGTGGCATCTCGATTTATTTCGATTATGAATCCCTTCTTGCGCGCCTTCTCATCTGCCTGTGGAGCGCCGGCTTGCTTTGCTTGCTCATCATGGACTGGGAGTTCATGGTTGTACACTCCCGTATCTCCGGCATTTGCACGGCATGCGGGTTGCTGGCATCCGTGCTCGCCCCCACACTTGTTGGCTCCGGCACACTCAGTTCGTGGGAAGGTCTGCTGTGGGGATGTGCTGGCGTGGTCTGCGGTTACGTACTGTTCCGATTGACTGCCCTGGTCGGACGCTTACTTTTCGGCCGCCACAATATGCGCTTCTCGGAGCCCACGCATTGGGAACTACGCCAAATCGGTGATAATCTGGACATCGAGCTCGTCGTGGGCAATCACTCCTTGCGCTGGGGAATGATTTTCGCTGAGCGGCGTGGCGCGCTCGTTCTCGAAGACGCCACGGTCGAACAAGTCCCCGGCGCCTCCTGCCGCGTACGCTTCACCGACTCCCAGATGATTATTGGTGATTCTTCCTACGATTTAGAAAAATACGACACGCTTTGCGGCACATGTCGTGCGGTGTCTTCTCAGGGTTCTTCTATGGGATCCGGCGATGCGTGGATCGCCATGGCCATCGGTTCACTTTGCGGCTGGCAAGGCGTCTTCTTTTCGCTCGTTGTCGGCAGTTATATCGGACTCATTTTCGCGCTCATCATGCGCATCCGCCGCGGTGATCCCATGCCCTTCGGTCCGTCACTCATTCTCGCCGCATTTCTGTGGCTATTTACCGGACCCCAACTCGTATCATGGTTCCTGAATTTCCTTGGATAACCGGACGTTCATTTTGCCCATTCCATGGTGATAATCGCCCGCAGTTTTCCGCCGCCTTCGATGCGGTGCTGGCTTAGCAACCCCGCCGCGCGGTGAACGACGCACAGCGGCTCGCCCACCATGCTCTCGTGCTTATAGGCTACATGGATGCGACGTGGTTCACGCCCAAGGGAGTTCGGCATCGTGTCGATGGCCCAGGCCAAGTAGGCAGAGTTGTTAATATGCCCATTAAAGTCTATATCGCGACGGGATGTGACGAAATATGCGGTTCCCAAATCCTCTGCCTGATCTTCCGGGAACTTTAGCGGTTCAGCCGTGATGCTTGGTGGACACACCGTCGGCACATCCAGATCTGCCCGCTTCAGCGGCACGGGTCGGCGTGTGTTCATATCGATAATCACCCACATCAAATCGGCGCGGCCTATCACTTCTCCCGCCTTATCGCTCATCTCCACAAATCGACGCGCTTGCAACGGCGAAGCCTGCCCGGTATTCGTGCGCAGGCTCACCTCCTCCTTCCATTTCGGTCGGCGCAGCAATTCAAAGTCACCCTGCACCTCCACCCAAAGCTTCCCATGCTCCGCCACCCAATCATAGCCCATTTTGTTGCGCGAAGCATGAAGCTCTGCCATTTCCTGACAAAATAAAAGGTAAAATTCCGGCTTGAGCAACAGATCCGCCCCACACTCGTAGCTCGCAATGCTGTGCGGTAATACCAAATCTTCCATGCCGCCACTCTACCATACCATCTTTCATTGTCAAGTTCGCACTTGACCAATCTCAACCGCCCCCGTATCATGCCCTCATGCGTTTTCTCTGTCTCTTTTTCTGTCTATTCGCGGGAGTGCTGACGGCTTGCAGCCAGGTGCCCCGTGGCTCGCGCACCTCACGACTCGTCGTGCTTGACATCGGACACTCCCTGTCCCTTCCGGGAGCCAAAACCCCCGGAGCGATAAACGGTCGTGTGCTGCGTGAGTGTGAATTTTGGCATCAGTATGCCTACGTTGTGAAGCAGGAAGTGCAGCGTGCTGGTTTCCGCTGCGTGATCATCAACCGCGGCAATCCTCCTAACGCCGAGCCATTCATTTCCTACGCCAAAAAATCTGCCATCACATACCTGCGCCACCCGGATGTCAACGCCGAGCGTTACCCATCTCACTATTTCCCGGATCGCGTGGCTTCCGGGATGGTGAGCGCGGACTATGCTATATACAACCGCGCTGCCTGCATCGTGTTCCTGCACCACAACAGTTCAGGCAATCGCTGGAAAACCGGAGCTTCCCCATCCGTCATTCTGCGCAATCGATACAATGGCTCTGAGCTCGCCCAAGCTCTGCGTTCCACCATGGAACGCGACATCCTCAACCACGGCATGCCCAATGCCGGTCGCGGCTGCAAGACGGAAGTTCGCTGTGTGGATGCCACCCGATCTGCCGGCTGGCTGAACGCCTGCGATGATGCCGGTATCCCTGCTGCTGTGGTGGAGTCCGCTTTCCTCGACAACCGAGCCCACGCTTCTTTCCTCGCCACAGACGCCGGTGCGCGCGCCTACGCTCGGGCGGTGGGACGCGCGATCGTGAGTTTTATGCGTATCTCACCGACCATTCGCCGCCACTACCGCACCAATCCGAATGAGCCGGATGAAGGTTCTTTCGGCTACGCTGCCGAATCGCGCTGTCTGCACGTTCAAGGAGCCAAACTCCAGTTCAAAGGCATTTGAGAGAAGTTCATCAACAGCGAAAATGCTTTCCCAATAAATCGCAAATAGGCCGCTGCCCAGAACCTCCGACGGTTTTCACCCTCCGGACAGCGCATTCGCTCCGCATCCCGCGCAGCGCGCACGAATTTGGCAATCGTACATCGTACGTCGTACATCGTACATGGGCAGATTCCGTCTGCCTCCGTCGTACCTCATACGTCGTAAATCGTACATGAGCAGCTGCCTCGCAGCTGCTTGGGGCCGTCGTGTGTGTCGTACATCGTACATAGGCAGGCTCCGTCTGCCACCGCCGTCCGCATAGCTTTCTCATCCGCCTTCTTACCGAACCACTTTTTAAAGGAGAGCGCACCCTGCCCCACAAGCATATCTCGTCCGTCACACACACGGCATTTCGCCGTTGCCGCCTGTTGTAACGGTGTCAAATGCGTGATCAGGTCGAATACGACATGCTCCGCGCATAGCATTTCAGTCGCTATCGGCAGTGGATCTCCGGCAGCCAACCCCAAGCTCGTGGCGTTCACGATAATGTCCACGTCCTGCACTGCCATACGCATCTTCTCATCATCAAGCATAGAGCAAGTGGCAATATCCAACCTCGGTGCTATGTCGCAAAGGCGCGCTGCCAATTGCTCAAGCTCTGGGCGCGGACGATTCGCCAGCACCAGTCGTCTGCAACCGGTGAGCGCACACTGCATCGCCAATGCGCTCCCTGCTCCACCACACGCGCCGATGATCAGTACACGTTCATCCGCGAGTTTCCTACCACAATGCACCTCCAACGCATGCTCGAAGCCCGGTCCATCCGTGTTGAACCCCTCAATCTTTTCCCCACGGAACACGAGTGTATTTGTCGCCCCGCTCAGCTCAGAAAGTCGGTCCACCTCGTTCGCCACGACTCGCGCCTCACGCTTGAAAGGCACTGTGACATTCACCCCAAGAAATCCCAACCCACGCAGTCGTTCCACATGTTCGCGAAACGCTCCCTCTTCTTTCGGGCAAGAGAGGCGCACGTACGATCCTCCCACGTGCGCCGCACGCATGGCCGCCAACTGCATGTCCGGCGAAAGCGAGTGCGCAATCGGATTGCCCACCACCGCTAGTCGTGGCGTGGGTAACGCACCAATCTGTGCCTCTAATTCCTCAATGGTCCAAACGGTCTGCATAAAGCTCACGACAAAAGCATTTGAGAGAAGTTAATCGACGGAGAAAATACTCTTATTGACTGATATCATCGTTTATACGCATCAAAATATTGATAAATCGTACATAGGCGGCGTCAGCCGCCACCGCCGCTTTGTAATCACGTCCGCGCATAGCCTTCAAAATTCCGCTTTGCATTCGCTCCGCATCCCGCGCAACGCGCGCGAACTTCCCAAATCGTAAATCGTAAATCGTAAATGGCGTTTGCCCTGCATCAACCTTTACTCCTCCGGCGAACCGTCTTTGCCAACTGTCTGCACTACCTGACTCTTGACGATCTTAATGACGGTATTGGGAGCTACTTCCAAGCGCACAGAGGTATCTTTCACCTCGCGCACAATGCCATAAATTCCACCCGCCGTGATCACCTTATCCCCAGCTTTCAAGGCATCCTGTCGAGCTTTAAGTTCTTTCTGCTGCTTACGCTGGGGACGAATGAGCAAGAAATAGAAAATGACAAAAATCAGGCCGAGCGTGATGAACATGCTCATAGGATTGCCTTGGGCGTTCGGTGCAGCGGCTTGTGCTAGGATGAGTGTAATTGTATTCATGATAATTGGTTTGCTTGATAACGCGCGATAAATCCGCTTTTGAAAGCGGCGTATTGTCCAGACGCGATGGAGCCTCGCGCTTGCTCCATGAGCCGTAAATAGAAGTGTAAGTTCTGGAATGAGAGTACCCTCTGCGCCAGCATTTCTCCCGCGCGGAAGAAGTGCCGTATCGCCGCACGCGAAAATCGTGCCACGTGCGGGTGACTCTCCTCGTGAATGGGACGGTCATCCTTTTTCCAGCGTTCATTCGTGATGTGCATCGGTCCGTCCGGCGTGAGCGCTATGCCATGTCGCGCCAATCGAGTGGGCATGACGCAATCAAACATATCCACTCCGCGCTCAATCATTTCAAGTAGCTGAACCGGCGTGCCCAACCCCATAGCGTAGCGTGCTTTCTCCGTCGGCAGATACGGAGTAGTATTCTCGATAGCGTGAAGCATTTCCTCCTCGGGCTCACCCACAGATACGCCGCCGATAGCGTAGCCATCGAATTCCATCTCTGCAAGTTGCTCGGCGCAAGTGCGACGCAAATCCGCAAATACGGATCCCTGCACGATGCCGAAGTGCTGCTGCGGCGCGTTACCGCTCATGGGGCAATGCGCCTGCACCCACGCCTTGCAGCGTGCCGCCCATCGTAAGGTATAGCCCAAGGATTTTTCGGCATAGGCGCGATCACAGGGATATGGTGGACACTCGTCAAAGAGCATGGCAATGTCTGCCCCTAAGTGCGCTTGGATTTCCATGCTCTTCTCGGGCGTCAGCATCATGTAGGCGCCATCAATATGGTTGCGAAAACGCACACCCTCTTCCGTAATTTTACGCAACTGCGCCAAGCTCCATACCTGAAATCCGCCGGAGTCCGTGAGCATCGGCCTCTCCCAGCCTGCAAATTTGTGCAAGCCCCCCAGTTCACGTATCACCTCGTCCCCCGGCCGCAAACATAAGTGGTACGTATTGCCCAGCACAATTTGCGCCCCCAATTCCTCCAACTCTTCCGGGTGCAATGTTTTGACGGTACCTTGGGTCCCCACCGGCATGAAAATGGGCGTAGGCACATCCCCATGCGCCAAGTGCAGCGTACCAAGGCGCGCGCCGGAGGGGTCGGTTCTGTGCAGGGTAAAGCTCATGAGTTACGCACAAAGCGTGCCGAATATATTGTCTTGCCTTGCGCCTCCCACTGACGCTGAAAATCTGTCGCCGGATAATTTTCTAGGTCCGTCCACTCCTCCCGCCGGAACAGCGGCGAGCCTCCCACGATCTCACACACCCAACTGTAGTATTCCTCATGATCGGTACGGAAAAGCAGTTCCCCTTCCGGAGCCAATACGCGATACAGCACCGGCACGGTGTCCTCCTGCACAAAACGCTTTTTATGGTGCCTCTCTTTGGGCCAGGGATCCGGGAAAAGATAGTGCAGCCGCCGCACGCTTTCCGCCTGCAGCATCCATTCCAAGAAGTAA
Organism: uncultured Akkermansia sp.; assembly: GCA_947626545.1. Classification (GTDB taxonomy): domain Bacteria; phylum Verrucomicrobiota; class Verrucomicrobiia; order Verrucomicrobiales; family Akkermansiaceae; genus Akkermansia. The sequence continues at coordinate 30,638 of CANQSS010000022.1, forward strand.
CGGCTTTCTGCCCGCACACCTCGCACATTCTCCAGTCCCTGTGCCTCCGCCCGACTGCACACTTTACGAAGGCGTCCCAGCAAACGCTCAACTCCTATGTACAACCGCTCTGGGTGCTGATGCGCCACCGCCAGCAAAAACCCGCCGTCACCACAGCCCAAATCCACCTCACATTCCTGCCCGCTCCCAAAAATATCCGCCACGCTGTAGCGGCGGAAATAATCCGGCGGTATGAAAGCGGTTGCCATGGCGGCTCAGCGTTTATCTCCCTGCTTTGGTTTGAGCGGCACAGCGTGCATCGGCTGAGGTTGCTCTCCCTTGTATTGCGGATTCATGGAGGCAATATGTTCGTTGGTCACCGTGAAAGTGAAGTTTCCCCCGTTTGCCGCATCCTTCTCATCCAACACATGGTCGAATACGCACACCGGGTGATTTCCCCCGGTCTCCGGCATCACAAACACGCCGATAGCCATGCTCGGATGATCCTGCTCATTGCTGCTCGGCTTAATGGTGTAAGTAATGGTATTGGCGCCTCGCCTCAGTCCGCCGGATATGGTATCCGCACGCCGCTCATCGTCAAACTCATGGATGGAAACGCCGTTGATGCGCATCTCAATCTCACGGCCGGGGCAATCTACGAACACCTTGCCGATAAGTTCCGGATTGGCGCACGCAGGCGGAGCGGACGGGATACTGCGGTACGGGTGGAATCCATCTTGCTCGCGCAGGACACTCAGGTCACGCCCACGCAGTCGCTTCAGCACGCCCGGCAACCGGCTCAGATCAAAAAATCGTGTCTGATCCAACCGCCATTTCCCGTTCTCGTACACAAACTCCAGCACAAAAGCGTTCTCCTTTGCCCCGGCATCCCCAAGCTGCATCTTTCCTATGTAGGTCGCCGCCATCGTTCGCCCATTGCACCCGCTGAGCGCCCCCACGAAGTGAAAGTTTTCTAACTGCGGCGCCTGCCGTGCACTGCGAAAAAAATCTCGCGGGAAACTACCGCGTTCAGAGACAATGAGGTTTCGCACTTTCATCTGCCGGGCGGTGGAAGTGCTGTTACGCCATGCAGCTTCATCTCCTCGTTGCACACTCAACCGCCACGTATTGTAGGTAGTGTCCGCTAGCTCGCGTGCCTTCTCCTGATTTGGGGTGGCAATGCCATCCGGCGTCACTTGCAAGTTGGTATTTGCCTGCGAGCCGGCGGGCGTTGGCGTTTGCTGCGCTGCTGCCACTCCGACCCACACTATTCCGGCTGCTACGGAAGTTGCAAAAAGTTTTCTCATTGCCCCTCAATTCATACATCAGACTTGCCTTTTTGGCAAGAAAATTGCATACTCGTGCGCGGGTATGACGCCATTTACCGGCCAATATCGCGCTCCATCAGCGCGAAGCAATCATGAGTTGCTCTGTTCCGCCCCCTTCGTTGTTTGGAAGCGCTTTGCAGATGGTTTTTCCCTGCGTGCTTTCATCTTCACGCCCCCAAATCATTCTCTGCAAAATCCACGACCGGCTGTCCTCTTCTTCTGTGGGGGAATGTGGTCTCACGACCGAGCTGATGACTTTGCGGCCTGGGCTCTGCACCTCGCCCACCGCGGCGTTGTCTGCGTCATCCCCGAATACCGCAACTACGACCATTTCGATGTGGCCGCCGATGAAATTATTTTAGAAGGCATTGACGCATGGCACTGGCTGCATGACAATGCTCCGGGTCTCGGCATTGATCCTCGCCGCATCACGCTGGCGGGCGAAGATGCCGGTGGTCTCATGGCTCTCAACGCCGGCATGCAGCCCATCGTTCACAAGCGCAGGTTCTGGCAACTCGGCAAACGCGATGTTTTACCCCTTTCTCCATGCGCTCTCGCAATTTTTCGCGGCATTGTAGATACCGAGGCTCAAGAAGCGCGTCCCCTCTGCATCCACTTGGATAGTTCCAACCCCGAGCGCGTGAATCCCTGCGCACTCCTGCGGAAAAATCTGCCCCCGCTCTTCTGCGTTCATGGCATGCGCGATCCTTTGCTGGATTGCGAGTTGCGCGAGTGGTTCTGCAAAGAATGGCAACGCCTCGGTAACGACGTGCAGTTCTTGCCCTGCCCCCATGCAGACCACTCGATCACGCGCTTTGAAGTAAATCCTGCCGTCTTCGAATACATCCTCCTCGCTTGGGAGGAGTTCATGATCATTCGCTCCCTCTGGCCGGAGGAAGTGATGGAAGAACCCACCCTCAACTAAGACCCTCACGATGTACGATGTACGATGTACGATTTGGAATAATGCGCAGCGGAGCTGCAGGAACTTCGCAATCGTACACAGCGCCACCGAGCGCCGTTAGGCGCCCCCGCGCAACGCGCGCGAATTCGCACATCGTACATCGTACATGGGCAGACTCCGTCTGCCACCGCCGCTTTCTAACTACGCCCGATCGCGGCCTTCAAAATTCCGCTTTGCATTCGCTCCGCCTCCTCCGCGCAACGCGCGCGAACTTCCAAATCGTACATCGCACATCGTACCTCGTACATAGGCAGGCTCCGCCTGCCACCGCCTTCTACTTCTTTTCATCGAGCTTGGCGCGCACCTTCGCCTCCACCTCGGCATAAAGCTCCTCTTTTTTACGCAACTCGTCCTTGGCTGCATCGCGTCCCTGCGCCAATTGTGCTCCATTGTAGCTGAACCACGACCCCCGTTTCTGAATGATGTCGTACTCCATCGCCAAATCAATCAGGCTGCCCACGGAGGATATGCCCTCGTTGTACATGATATCAAATTCGCATTCTGTGAAGGGAGGCGCTACCTTATTCTTGACGACTTTCAGCTTGGTGCGATTGCCCACCACGGCGCCATCCGTCCCCTTAATCTGCCCTATGCGCCGTATATCACAGCGCACCGAGGCGTAGAATTTCAGTGCGCGCCCGCCGGGTGTGGTCTCCGGATTGCCAAACATCACCCCGATCTTTTCGCGAATCTGATTGGTAAAAATGCACACAGTGCGAGCCTTTGCAATAAGGGAAGTGAGCTTACGCAGCGCGGCGCTCATCAATCGTGCCTGCGCGCCCACTGTGCTGTCTCCTATATCTCCCTCCAACTCCTGCCGCGTCACCAGAGCTGCTACGGAGTCCACCACAATCACATCAATGGTGTTGGAGCGAACCAATGCCTCACATATCTGCAAAGCCTCCTCCCCGCTTCCGGGTTGAGATACGAGCAAATCATCCAAGTTCACTCCCAACTTCGCAGCGTACGAGGGATCCAGTGCGTGTTCCACGTCGATGAATGCCGCCAGTCCCCCTGCCTTCTGCGCCTGCGCAATAGCCGTGAGCGTCAAAGTCGTCTTGCCGGATGACTCCGGTCCAAATATCTCGACGACTCGCCCGCGAGGAAAACCGCCCACTCCCAACGCCCTGTCAATCAGCAAATTGCCCGTCGGTATCACATCCACCTCCATCTTTTTCTGGTCGCCCAGCCGCATGATGGCGTTCTCCCCAAAATCCTTCTGTATCTGTAGCATTGCCGCATCCAACGCCCGCTGCCTCTGCACACGCATCTTCTCTTGCTCCGGTGTCAATTCCTTACTCATATCGTCCCGAGCATACCTGTTTCCCTCTCTCCTTGCAAGCCGAATCTTCGCCATAGTCACCACAGGCACACATCTGTCCCAAGAAAAAGCAATCCCAACACACAGTTATCGACGCGCAATGTATCATAATGTGTTCATAATTTACGATTTAAACACACTCTTACCACCCGCACAACGCGCGCGGATTCGGCAAACGCCAGCGACGACCAAACGCATCTCGTCGTTCTTACCACCCGCACAGCGCGCGGATTCGGCAGTCGTACATAGGCGGCGTCAGCCGCCACCGCCGCTTTCTAACCACGCCCGATCACGGCTCCAAGACATCCCCTCGCTCCCGCTCCGCCTCCTCCGCGCATCGCGCGCGAACTTCCAAATCGTACATCCTACATCCTACATCGTACATAGGCGGAGCCTCCATCGTACATCGAAAATCGTACATCTGCCATCTCGAAAAACTCAATTTTATAAGGAACGGGAGTGTAACAAGAGTCGACTCCTCCTCCTTTTCGAGATG
>CANQSS010000023.1 GCA_947626545.1 uncultured Akkermansia sp.
CAGGGGAGGAAGCCGTTTGCCGAAGCAGGCGGAATTGCTCATAGACTTTCGGTTCCTTAGCTTCCCCGGGGTCGCTGAAAAGCTTTTTCACGCGCTTGACGAGGTCATCGGTATGGTCTTCAGGGAAGCGAAGGAGAAGAGGCGAGGGCGCGATGGGGGTCTCATCCGTTCCCTGACGGGCTGTGAGAATGCGCACATTTTCCGCTGCTCCTCGGCTCTTCAGGAGGGCGGTGAGCAGGAAGGCGTCCCGCGCGCTGCGGGAATTTTGCGTGGGCAGACCCACGAGCTCCTTGAGCTTTTCCGTGAGGGGACCCGCATTGCCACCCGTCTCCGGCACACAGCCTTCATGCAGCCCCAGCAGGAGAAGTCGCTTCCCGCGCGTGTACGGCAGCTCGATCCAGTCAACGGTCTCCACGGTCGGTTCTTCGTTTTCGTCCGGTTGATCGGGACGACAAGTGGCGTTTTCGAAACGTTGCTGGAGCATCAGGAGAGTGAGCTCGGGGGTGATGTCGGGCGCGGCGCACGTCTGCACGGCTTCGCGCAAGGCGGTCGAGATGAGAAGCGTGTCGGGAGAAGGCTCGGGACAGGAACCCTCGATGATGTCAGCGAGCTCGGTCAGAGCTTCGGGGAGCGTGGAGGAGGCGAGACACTTCTGCGCAAGATCGTACAACTGCCGGGCGCGGCGAAAGCAGTCCACATTCTTCCTGCGCAGGAGGTCGAGGAACCGCTGAACCGATCCCGGAAGATTCTCCGCAATCACTTCATCAAGCGTGGCGTCCATCACTCCCTCAGCGGGGGTATTGCGGAGAAGGACACCCGTGCGCAGGAGGTCGATGAAGGCAAAAACGTATTCCGAGTCGGCAACGTCCAGAGGACTCGTCCCCTTCTTGGAGAGGGGAAGCTGCTTGGCTGTTTCGACGTAATGGAGCAGACGCGCAGGAAGCTGCGCGGCATCCACTGTGGTGAGTTTGCGTCCAACGCCGAGCTGCAGTCGCCAGCGATTTCCCTCCGCGTGGGCGAATGCCGTGCAGAGGTCGGAAGAGAACGAGGGATCGCACAGCCCAAGCACCACCTCATCCGAAGGACATCCCCCGGCTTCTCGGACTGCCCGGGCGCCGAAATCCTGCGCGTCGTCCGCGGGCTTGAGGATGCTCTCCTCCGGGATGTCGATGGGACGCGCCGACCAGTGTTCGGTGACAAGCATGCCCCAGGCGTCGAAATGGTCGCGCTCCTCCTCCGGCGCGTTCACCCAAACCTTCACATGCCCGGGACGTTCCGCCAGCACGTTCTCCAGCGTCTTGCGCAAACGAGCAGACAGCTCCGGCAGGGCTGCGAGGATGATCATGCTTTCCTCTTTTGGACGCGGCTGCTGGGGCACCGTTTCGCTCGGCGGCGCCAAACGGTCCACCTCCGCACAGAGTTCGCTGAATTCCTTCCAGCGCTCACTTTCCTCGTCCATGAAAGGCTGATCCGAGGAGGTGTCACCGGAATTCTGCTCGAGCTTCCGGTAGATTTCTTCCGGCGTTTGAGCTTCTTGTTCCATGAGGGAGCGCATGTGGAGCAGTTGATGGGCTGTACCGAGAGCGCGGCGGTCACTCAGCGTCCCCTCCCGCTCGCCAAGCAAGGTTGTGTACGACTCGGGCGACAAGCGTTGCAACGCCTTTACCCACGCGATGATCTGTTCATCCTCCGTGCTTTTTTCCTCCGGAAGCAGACGCCCGGGCTGCACGATGCGCGGCATTAAAACAGGCTCTGCCGCCTGCTCCGCCACGTACTCCCGCAAACGTCTGGCGCTTGGAGCCGTTAGAGTCACAACGGTAGCACGCCGAAACGCATCGGGATTTTCCCTGTTGAGCTTAAGTAACCGGTCTCCTACCAGTTGAACAGCAGGAGCATTCCAACCAAGAAAGGTTAATTCAGGTTCGTAGGACATGATCGATAGTTTGTGTGGATTTCTGAAAGTGGTTTCTTATTTACATTTGTTCTCTGAAAATGAGAGGACGTCGAATGCATTCGGAGATGTTAGACGTGGGGATGGCTGGAAAATTGCATGTAAATTCTGACATAATCTGACACCAACAAACTATCCACCTCGACGCCTCTTGTCAAGTTTCATTCATCTGTTATCTGCAAATTCTGCACGCTATAGTTGGAGACTTCGTACATCATAAACAGGCAAACGAATTTTCTAATGCGTTTTTGCCTTGGCGGCGTGCATATTTCGCTTGATATTTAAGCGAAATTCGCTATACTTCGCGGCAGTTAAAAGATGAACGCGCAACCCAGAGTAGCCATTGTGGGCGCCACAGGAGCCGTCGGCGTGGAAATTCAGAAATGTCTCACGACGCGAAACTTTCCTCTGTCAGAACTAAAACTGCTCGCTTCGGCGCGTTCGGCCGGTAAGAAAGTGGACTTTCGTGGGGAAGAGCTTGTGGTGGAAGAGCTCACGGAAAAAAGTTTTGATGGAATAGATATTGCCCTTTTTTCAGCAGGTGGTGATATTTCGCGAAAGTATGCGCCCATCGCAGCCGCAGCAGGTTGTGTTGTGGTGGACAATTCCTCCGCATTCCGGCAGGAAGAGGATGTGCCACTTGTCGTGCCGGAAATTAATGGACAAGCAGCTCTACACCACCCCCGTAACATCATCGCCAATCCCAACTGCACCACCATCATCACGCTGATGGCTCTCTACCCGCTGCACCTCCAGTTCGGACTGAGAACCATCATTGCCAGCAGCTATCAGGCAGTCTCTGGCAGTGGGCAACACGGCATCTCTGAGCTTGAAAGTCAAGTGCGTGCTCTTGTGAATGGGCAACCTGTGGTATGCAACACTTACCCGCGGCAAATTGCCTTCAATGTACTGCCGCAAATTGACAGCTTTACTGACACAGGCTACACCAAGGAAGAGCTTAAGATGCTCAACGAAAGTCGCAAGATCATGGGCCTGCCGACCCTGCAGGTAAGCTGCACCTGCGTGCGCGTGCCGGTGTACCGCAGTCATTCGATCTCCTGCGTGGCGCAGTTTGAGAAACCGGTGGATGTACCGATGGCGCGCGCCTGCTACGTCGGCATGCCCGGCGTGGAGCTCATGGATGATCCCGCAAAGGGGATCTGGCCTACTCCGCTGGATTCCACCGATGGCGACACCTGCTACGTGGGGCGTATTCGCAAGGATTTGGCGCTTGAAAATGCTCTCAGTCTCTGGGTGGTAGGTGACCAAGTGCGCAAAGGCGCTGCACTCAATGCCGTGCAGATAGCAGAACTCCTCATTCGTTGACTTTATGTTGAATCTGGACGAACTCATCCACTCCACCACGCAGCTTGTGGAGCAACGTCTTGCCGAGCTCCTGCCGGCGGAAGATGCCGAGCCCTCTGCCACCCTGCACCGGGCTATGCGCTACAGCATATTCGCCGGCGGCAAGCGCATTCGTCCTCTGCTATGCTTAGAGGCTGCCAAGGCCTGCGGCGGCACTCCTCAAACTGCACTGGACGCCGCCTGCGCCCTTGAAGCCCTGCACACCTATACACTCATCCACGATGACCTGCCCTGCATGGATAACGATGATCTGCGGCGCGGCAAACCGACCAATCATAAAATGTTCGGGGAAGGAATGGCGGTGCTGGCAGGAGATGCGCTGCTCACGGAAGCTTTTGCCATGCTGGCGCGCGTGCCGGAGAATGCACGCTACAGCGTCCGCGACTACGTGGCTGAGCTGGCGCGGCTCACCGGTAGTCTCTCGCTGGTGGGGGGACAAGCACTCGATTTGGAGGGAGAAGGACGTCCCCTCTCCCCACAAGAAATACGCGCGATTCATTTGGGCAAAACTGCCGCGCTCATCGAGGCTGCAGTGCGTTTGGGAGGCATGAGCGCCGCCTGTTCTGATGAGCAGTTGGACTCCCTTTCCGCCTACGGTCGCAACCTTGGTCTCGCATTCCAACTCATCGATGATGTGCTGGACGTTACCTCCTCACCGGAGGTGCTCGGCAAAAGCATCGGTAAAGATTCCAAAGCTCAAAAGGCCACACCCTGCGCCCTCTTGGGGGTAGAAAGCACTCGCGCCGAGGCTCGTGCCCGAACCTCAGAGGCCCGCGAGGCGCTCAACAGCTTCTCCACTGAGAAACGTGAATCTCTTTTGTCTATTGCAGACCTTCTCCTGCAGCGCGCATATTAAGAAAAAACGCGCGGCTATCTACCTGCCGCGCGTTGAAAATGGTCATATCGTCAAGGGGGTTATTGCTGCCAACCACCGCCAAGTTGCGTGTAAAGCGTAGGCACACAGGCAGCGTATTGATAACGATAGGCGGCCAGCTGTTTTTGGGCCGGAAAGAGCAGGAGCTGCGCCTGCAACACTTCGTAATAGGCCGACGCGCCCTGTTTGTAACGTGCCATGGAGAGCCGCACACTCTCAGAGTACGCCTGCACCGCCTGCTCTTGACTTTCCATCGCATCCATCAGCTTTTCGCGCGTGGTGAGTGTTGTTGATATTTCGGCCATCGCATTGAGCACCGTCTGCTCATACTCCGCCTTGGCTGCCAAAAAGGCCTCCCGCTTGGCACGCGTGTTGGCACGAAGCTGTCCTCCTTGGAAAAGCGGTCCCGTGAGCGATACGCCTATACCCCAGCCTGTGCGATGAGGGACAATAGCGTGACGCAGATCGGCAGAGGCATATCCGCCTGCACCAGTCAAGCTGATGGAAGGGAAATAATTGGCTATAGCCAATCCTATCTCTGCATTTGCAGCACGTAGCTGCTGCTCCTTGGCTCGAATATCTGGGCGGCGTGCCAGCACATCCGCCGGTATGCCTGCAGCCACCCTGCTCGCCTCTGCGTAAGCTCGCAGATTTCCGCTGCGGGCGATGTGACCCGGCATGCGTCCCGCCAGCGCACTGAGCGTATTCTCCAGTTCGGCTATCTGCATTTGCAGCGCCGGTATTTCCGCCTCTGCAGCAGATAATGCCGCCTGTGCACTTGCTATTTGCAGCCCGTCACCTACACCCGCTTCCGTCTGATATTGGAAAAGATGCAGAGACTCGCGATAACTCTCCACCGACTCGTGAGCAATACGGAGTTGCTCGTCCAGCATCATTAGCTGCAAGTAACCGCACGCAACCTGGCGCAGCAGCGAAACACGCAAGTTATTCAATTCCTCTTGGGCAGCCTGAGCACTTGCCATTGCACTCTCCACTCCCTTACTCGTCTTGCCCCACAAATCCAGCTCCCAAGAAGCAGAGAGAGCCGAAGCCCCCGGGTTGGTGGTTATTCCACCCGTTTGGGCGATGGCTGCCCCCCCTTGCTGGTTCATCCCTTTGGACGTAGAGGCACTATAACCAAGCCAGGGGAAAAGCGGTGCGCGGGCGATGGTCACGTACTGGCGTGCAGCTTGCACATTGTGCTGCAGCGCTACTATGCTGCGGTTCGCATTAAATACATCGGTGAGCAAACTTGTGAGCTTTGCATCTTTGAGCACGACCTGCCAAGGCAGGTCAGCCATGTTACCCTCGTGAAAGCTCTTGCCTCGAAACACTGCCGGCACCGCCATCTGCGGCTTTTGCCAAATGGGGCCGAAAGAGCAGGATGCCGCGCCAAGGGCCACACCCCCCAGCAGCGCAATTGCCATCGTCTTCTTCATAGTTGCCATGATCATACCTTGTCGTTTGAATTGTTGCAAGCTCAATCTTCATCGTTGCCGTGGGCGGCCAAGTACTCGCGTGCTTCCACTTCATCCGGGTCTTCTTTGAGCTCATGTAGTTTGAACTTGAGCCGGAAGAGGCGCATCACGAACACGTATGAGCAGGGAATCAGGAAAATGCCCACCAACGTGGCCACCGTCATGCCGATGACCACCACAACGCCAATGGAATTGCGCGCCAATGCGCCCGAGCCGCTGGATAGAATGAGCGGGATACAACCCAAGATAAAGGCGAGCGAGGTCATGAGAATGGGACGCAGTCGCAGGCGTGCCGCAGCCAACGTGGATTCCATGAGCGTCTTACCACGTTCCATCTCCAAATTGGCAAACTCAACAATCAGAATGGCATTCTTGGCCGCCAACCCCACGAGCATCACCAGCCCCACCTGCGCGTACAAATTGAGCTCCAGTCCCCAAAACCACAGCCCGGCGTACGCGCCCAACACAGCGATCGGCACCGTCATGAAGACGGATATGGGCAACGGCCATTTTTCGTAGAGCGCTACCAAGATAAGGAAAGCAAAGAGGCCGGACATGATGAAGATGGTGCCCAGGCCAGTGCTGTTGCGCACCTTGTTTTCCTGAAAACTCATATCCTGATAATCGAAGCCCACCTTGGAGGGATCCATCGTCTGGGCATACACCTGTTCCATGGCATCCATAAGCTGCTGAGTCGAATAACCGGGCTTGGGCATCACGTTAATTTTAGCCGCGTTGTAGCCCTGGTGATGCATCACGAATTCCGTCTCCGCAATATCCTTGACGTTCACCAGCACTGAGAGCGGCACTCGCTTGCCTTCTGCGTTAGTCACGAAAAAGCCGTCCATTTGATCCAGACTGGTGCGGTCAGCTCCCTGAGCCTGAATGTACACCTGCCATTGCTGGCCGAAAGCATTGAAGAAATTGACGAAGGAAGAACCGTAATAGGCTGCCAGCACGCCGTTGGCTGCACTGATGTCCACCTTGTAGTACTGGCACTTCTCGCGGTCAAGCTCCAAGTATTTCTGAGGAGTGTCAGCCATCATCATATCCATGCACATGCCGACCTCCGGACGCTGGCGAGCCGCCTGCTCAAAAGCCTTCACGCGCTCGTAGAGGAAAGGAACGCCCTGCCCTTCCAAATCGGTGAGTACCATCGCCACGCCATTCGCTGTGCCAACGCCGGGGATAGCCGGCGGTACAAGCACCATAGCTGTGCCATCCAGACCTGCCTGCTGCACTTTAGCCATGAGTCGCTGTTGAATCTGCTGGGCGGTTTCCGGACGCTCGCTCCAATCCTTGAGTTCTACGAAAGCGATACAGGCGCCCGGTGTTTGCACCATATTCAGAATGTTGATACCCACCACCGAGGTGAGATTCTTCACCACCGAAGGGTCATACAGTGCAGCCTCCAGCTTCTTATCTTGCTCCATGGCCACTTGAAGCGAGGTTTCAGGTTTCATGACAAGCGCTGCCATAAGGAACCCCTGATCCTCGTCCGGCAAGAAAGCGCCGGGCACACGGTCTGCCACCGGTTTGATGGCGACCCAGAAAAGCACCAATAAAGGCATGGAGATGATGAGCTTGCGCGCCAAACCTCCGCAAATGCGCGTGTAGATGTTGGCTGTGCCATTGTAGCACTTGTTGAAGAGGCGATGCAGCGGCGCAAAAATGCTCTTGTTCTGCGAACTCGGCTTGAGAAGCAGAGCGCACAGCGCCGGAGAAAGAGTGAGTGCGTTGAACGCTGATATCAGCATCGAAATTGCAATGGTGATGGCAAACTGCTTGAACAAAGTTCCTGTAATGCCCCTTAGCATCAGCGAGGGCAAGAACACCGCTGCAAGCACCAGCGCTATGGCGATCACCGGGCCGCTAACCTCCTGCATGGCAGCAAAAGCGGCCACGCGCGGTTTGAGCCCCTTGTCGATATGATGCTGCACCGCCTCAACCACCACAATGGCATCATCCACAACCAGACCGATTGCAAGCACCATGCCAAGCAAAGAAATCGTGTTGAGCGTGAACCCGAGCAACGGGAACACGCAAAAGGTTGAAATGAGCGATACCGGCACTGCAATGAGCGGTATGAGCGTAGCACGCCAATTCTGCAGGAATATGTACACAACCAGCGCGACCAGGATGATGGCTTCGATGAAGGTGTGGCGTATCTCGCTGATGGAATAGCGCACGGAAGTCGTGGTATCCAGCGCCACGGAACCGCTTATACCTTGAGGCATTGTGGCCGTCTTCTTCTCCAATAGCTTGGTCACACGATCCACGGTGTCGATGGCGTTGGATCCCGGCGATTGGAAAATGACCACGGAAGCTGCCACTTGCCCATTGCGTCGTCCGGTAGCTGAGTAGTTCTCCGAGCCGAGTTCAATTGTCGAAATATCCTTCAAATAGACAATTTGGTCAGCCTGCTGGCGCACAATAATCTCCTCAAACTGTCTGGGATCAGTGAGACGTCCCTGGGTACGAACGGTAATGGTTTTCTCCTGACCGTCAGGTACAGGGTCGGCGCCGATTTTGCCGCCTGGATTGGTCATGTTCTGCTTAGAAATAGCGGCGCGCACTTCATCCAACGAGATATTGAAGTGGCTCATCTTCACCGTATCCAGCCAAATGCGGATGGCGTAGCGCCCGGCACCGTACACGGCCACCTCGCCCACACCTTCCACTCGCTTGATTTCATCGACCAACTTCACCTGCGCATAGTTCGCCAAATCCACGGAATTGTAACTGCCATCCGGCGAGGTTAATCCGTAGAGCATGAGAGGCAAACCCGGCTGCTGGCGTATCGTCACGCCGGAATTCATGACCTCGCTTGGCATCTGCGATTGGGCCTGACCATAGCGCATATTCACGAGCATCTGGTCCAAATCCGTGTCCGAATCCGGCTCAAAGACGACCATGAGGTTGTACACGCCATTGTTGGACGACACAGAGGTCATGTAATCCATGTGCTGCACGCCGTTCACTTGGCGCTCCAGCGGGGTGCCCACAGAATCCGCCACAGACTGGGCATCCGCACCGGGGAACATCGTTTGCAGCTGGATAATACGCGGCGTTATCTCCGGGTACTGTGAAATGGGCAAGTTTAAGTAGCACACGATACCCAGCAGCGTGGTGACCACAGCTATCACCGTGGCAATCACAGGGTGTTTGATAAAATAGGCGCTCATGGCTGTTTATTGCTTGGCGGTAACAGAAGGAGTAGTGGACATGGGGTGCGTGTAAATAAAGGGGCGCGGATTCACGGTTCCAAAGCCTTCTTTCGCACCCGCCGCGCGCATCCCCATGTTGGCCTGCGCGTAGAGGGCAGCCATCTGCCCACCCTCCACGATGACTTGCACGTCCTTCGGATTGTCAAATCCGAGCTCCTTGAGACTTTCTTCCAGCGGTTTTACCCGGCCTGTAATGATCTGCATGAGCATGGGAACCGTCTTCCCATCTCCATTGGGCATTTCAAGAGTCACCTCCTCACCACCTATAACATCAATGCCGTACGGTGTATTGTCCTTGCCCACCACGTAAATGAAGCGGTGGTTCATGGAAGAAACAAGCGCACGACTGGGCACCAGCAAAGCATTCTTCTCCACTCCGGTTTTTGCCTTCACCCGCACGGCCGCTCCACTACGCAGTTTCAGATCCGGGTTGGGGATATGTCCTACAAAGTTCACGGTGCCGGTGGAGCTGTTTACGTAACTGTCAACAGCCACCACTTCGCCCTCACGGTTATACACTGTACCATCCTCCAACACCACCCGGAAATTTTTCACCGGCGATATCATCCCCTCATCCGGATTGTAGGTGGGTGCCAGCAATTTGGCAAGTATTTGTTTACCCGGCACAACGAAGTCCACACGTATGGGATCAATGGAAGACATGGTGGTGAGTGTCTCTCCACCGGCGACGATCAGATCACCCATACTCACATTGGCCTTGGAAGCGACTCCGGTGAACGGGGCTCGAATCGTGCAGCGCTTCAGGTTGATGCGTGCAATTTCCTGCTGAGCTATAGCTTGCTGCTCAGCAGCTTTCGCCAATGCTAGTGCTGCCTGGGTACGGCGGCGCGCATGCAAAGCATCCGTGTAGCTTTTCTCGGAGATTGAGCCACTGTCCACTAGCTTACTATAACGCTCTACATCCTTCGCCGCCTGATCATCCGCAGCCAATGCCTGCTCCACACTTGCCTTGGATACTGCCACAGCAGCACCCGCCTGCGACAACGCTGCCTCGTAACTTTCCGGGTCAATTTCAAAAAGCACCTCACCCTCCTTGCACAGCGTACCATCCCAGTACACCTGTTTGAGCAACTTCCCTGTCACCTCAGGCTTGATATTCGCCTCCTGCACACCACGTAAATGCCCGAACCACGTGCTCTCTATATCTACGTCCTGCTGCTGCAAGTTCATGACACTCACGGAGAGAGGCGCCATTTGACGAGCGGCCGCATTTCCGGCGCCCTGCATCTTTTGGTCTTTGCAAGCGCTGAGTCCGGCGCATGCCAAACCCAAAACCGCCATTCCTATCATTACTTTCTGTGTTCTCATGGTCGTTTTATGAAATGTTCGCGTACATTTTTTCCAAACAGTCATTCAGCTTTTCCAGCTCTGCCTCACTCAGCCCGTTGAGGACCTGCTCATCCAGTTCTTGCAACAACGCTTGCACCCGCTGCTTGTCGCGTTTCACCGCATCCGTCAGATATACGTTCTTCACACGCCCGTCGTGGCTATCAAAAGCTGTTCGCACGTACCCCTTTGCCTCCAACCGTTCCAATATTCCCTTCATCGTCGCGTGACTTATGCCCATGTACCTCTCCAGCTCTCCTTGCGTCACCGGACGTCCCTTTTGTCTCTCCATATACATGAGCGCGCGCCCCTGCGCAGCCGTCACGGGACACTCAGCCCGCGCCATGTACAGCGTTGCTGCGCGATCCACAATCATCTTCATGATGAATAAGATACTGTGCGGTTCTTCGTCCCTCATCAAATAGGAAGTATGCTACATATTTCGGTGAGAGCATACTCTTCTCGAGCGGAAAGTCAAGCGCAAATGTAGAAAAAATTTGCAGAATGCGCATTGCCTCAAAAATGAAGGGTTCATATCAAAAATATGTCCCTCAAAATGAGCAAACAAACGAGGATAGAGTTACCTTCTGCAGATTGTCATTCGACTGTTGAGCAGCATGAAACCGCTGGGATGCTACGTGGAAACGAAAGGCTGCCTCCTCCTCACTCCTTCGCGCCATGCTCTTGGAGAAGTTGGATGACGTCATCCTCCAGCTTCTGCTCTTTTGCGAGCTGCAAGATGGTTTTGCCGGCTTTGTTCTTGCTGTTCAAGTCAACTCCCGCCTCAATAAAAGCGGACAGCACGTCAGCAACTCTGGACGATGATTTCGTAGAGAAAATGAAGTTGGCGAAGAGGGAGTTGCCGTTTTCGTCAGTCTCATTCAGATCCTCTCCCGTTTTGAGAAAAGCACGAAAAGCTTCGGTGTTGCTGGATGTGCCGTCACGGTGGTCTTTTTTGCCCATGCCATCAGATCCGGTTTGTACCCATGCTTCTTGAGGATTTGGATGATGTCAATGTAATCCTCGCAGAGTTAGGGTAAACGCATTTGAGAGAAGTTAATCAACAGATAAAATGCTCTTATTGGATATTGCGCGCAAGCGCGGGAATTTCCCAAATCGTACATCGTCCGTCGTACATAGCAACCGCATTTTCTAATGCGGTTACCCTGCTTTGGGGAAGAGAAAACTTGCATGGGACGCGAGATATTGGCATAATTGCAGGTATGAAAGGATGGGTAAGATGGCTTGCAATGGGAATATGGGGCATGATGCAAGTCATCGTGCCTCAGGCGTTTGGCGATGTGTACACAGACATCGGACGACGGGTGTGGATGAACGAGTGTGCGGGGAGTACAAAGGGACTTGTGTCGTGGAATGCCGGGGAGAAATTTCCCTCGATGGGCATAGGGCACTTCATCTGGTATCCTGCCGGGGTACGTGAAGCCTTCGATGAAAGCTTTCCGAAGTTTGTGGCTTATGCGCAAGCGCGTGGGGTGACGATTCCAGCATATTTTCGCGGAGCAGCGCCATGGCCAACTCGTGCTTCTTTTGAATCGGATCGCAGTGTGTTAGCCAATCAGATGCGCAACTGGTTGGCAGCTCATTTGGAGCTACAAACACAATTTCTTGTTGCACGTTCGCGCGCCTCGCTGGGCTCAATACTACGTGCCACGAGGAATCCGCAGGCTGTGCAGGCGCGCTACGATGCACTCTCCCGCACATCACAGGGGCTGTATTGCCTAGTGGATTACGTCAATTTTAAAGGTGAGGGCACCAACCCTGGCGAACGATATGCAGGTCAGGGCTGGGGCCTGCTGCAGGTACTGGAAGAAATGCGGACAGTTACCCCCCAAACTGCACCGTCTGAGTTCTCACGTGCAGCAGAGGTAGTAATGCGTCGTCGCGTCAAAAACTCACCACCAGCCCGAGGAGAACAGCGATGGCTGGCAGGTTGGGTGAACAGGTGCAGAACCTACCGAGGATCCCGGTAGGCCTCGTATCAATTGCCCATTAACCGCTGGATAAACTCGGCGGCTTGTGGATTTTGTTCCTGCATGAGCTGAATCATGTCAGGCAGCCAAGGAAATACAAAATACGAGCACAGATGCATGCAGAGCAGAATAAAAGGGATCATGAAAACAACCGTGGCCAGACCGGCGGTGGGCAAAGCCACGGGAATGACTCCGCTGAGCGTATCCCAGCGCGCCAATCCACGACGTCTCACGTTGATGTACGAGAAAAAGCACATGATAGGCATAAACAACGGTAGCATGCACCCCATACCAAACACAAATACGCACAAACTGCGTCCAAGCATCGTCAAATAACCCGCCCCGCCCGCGCAGGTCACCCTGATACCCACCCATCTCTTGCCCGGTGTAGTTCGCCAAATGCGCAACAGCAAAGCCTCCAGCACCGGCATACCCACCCAAAATAGGGGATGTCCCGGCAGCAGATATGGATGAAATGGCAATCCGAGCGCATACGCCACTCCGAGCACCAAAGTCGCGTAAATCGTGCAATCCATCACCCTCGCAGCAAAACGAGCCATCGGTGTAGGCAAGCGGACAGGCTGCACGGGCAACGAAGCCTCATGGAGTTTCGGTTTGGGCTGCAGCGGTTCCTCTTCCGTCTTCGTTGGAGGAGTACTAGGCTCAGCATAGTCAGCCAACGCAGGCAAGCAGCGCAGAGGTAACCACTCCTGGCAGCCACTGTGCCAGCCAAGAGTATCCCAAGTGAGTTCGCCGAGGTGAAGTTTGGAGAGGACATCAGGCACGGTGGCAGGGCCACAGCGTCGCTGATTTTCTAGCCAATAAATATACATCAGTTGGATCGGAGAGCCTTAGCAGGGTCTTGGCGTGAAATGAAGAAAGCAGGGATAGCAGAGGCGAGAGTAACCATAATAAACGCCCGTATAGCCTGCATGATGATGGTGCTTGGGGTATATTTAGCCGGCAGAACAATACCATGCGTCTGCATCGGGAACGGATCCATATCCATACTCGCCAAAAACGCCTGTATTTCCAGTCGATAGTACAGCACCAGCAGCGCCAGCGCCACTCCCAATAATGCACCGATCAATCCTATGATGACCCCCTGCCACGTGAAAATGGCCATGATTCTGGCAGGCGTAGCACCCAGAGCTTGCAGCACCGCGATTTCCCGACGCCGTTGCAGACTCACCGTAAACATGACTGCCATAATGCAAAAGCTAGCAATGAGAGAAATAGAAGAGAGGACAAAACTCATCATAACACGCTCCTTGGCAATCATCTGGTGCCATTGTTTGAAACTCTCTGACCACGGAAGGATCTCCCATTGTGGTCCCAATGGATGCGCCTGCCCGGAGCCCTGCATGCGAGGCAGCAAGGTGCGTATCTGTGCCTCTATCGGAGCTAACTGGTGAAGTCTTTCGTTTTCGACGCGCACACAGAGGGCCATGACCTCATTTCCTCCACTCGTACCATAGCCCACCATCTCTTGCGCGATAGGGAGGGGAATGTAGAGATCCGGCCCAGGCATATTTTCCGGCGCTTGGTAAATACCTATGATCTCCAAATCCATGGGGAGAACCATATCACGCATACTTTTCAAGGCGCGCCCATCCTCTTTATCTTGGTCTAGATCAACGAGCCGCTGCACACTGTCAAGCCAGCGCTTTTGCTCCTGAGGGGTAAAAGGGATTTTCCCGCCGCGATGAGCCTCGCCAAGCTCGTAAAGTACATCCAGCAGTTCGTTCTCCCCGGGGCGCAACTTAGCCATGTCGAACTGCGAAATACGTTCCATTACCCCCTCCAATTTTTCCGCCACAGGCAACACACCGCCATCAGCCGTCACCGCACCGTCGAATACCCCCCTTGCTGCCGTTATGAAAGACTCATCCGCGCGCGTTTGCATGGGTGAAAGTACCATGCTGAGCAGAGGAGTTATTTTATCCAGGCTCCCCACGGGTACCACGTGCAACTTTTTCCCCACTGATAAATCCAACGAGCCGGCCAAATTCGCAGAGATGACGCACTGTTGATCCAACCCCTCGCCAAAGTCAAAGCTGCCGGAACGCAGCATCTCAGCCAGAGGTTGGATTTGTGACTGGTTTTTCGGATCTATGGCGGTGAAGGCAGCCGTTTGCCGACCGGTATTACTCTGCGCAAGTACGTGAGCCTGTACCTGTGGGTACACGCAAACTACGCCGGGTATCTTTGCAATCTTATTTTGCAGCTCCGGCCAATGGGTGTCATTCTCCGTGAGCGCCACCATCTGAATACCATCGCTCAAACTGACGACAAAATGCGGAGTGAAAGCCAGCGAACGGCTCTCCATTTCATCTTGCAAGCCTTCCATCACCCCCAGAACCACAATGAGTACCATTACCCCCAATGCCACCCCCAACAGACAGATAAGAGTGATAATAGAAAAAAGCGTGCGCAGGGGATTCAGGTAGCGCACAGCGAGCATCAGGCTCAGATTGCGTCTCAAAAACTTCATTCTAATCTACGTACAATACGGCGTAACCAGCGCAGACTCATGCCCCATGACACGAATCAACTGGGGAACTCTCTCACTCATCTCCAAAAGAAATGCCTATTTCCTTGGCCGCCTCCACTAGCTGACTCTTTTCATCCACCAAATGAAGCTGGCTGACAGCTTCTTCAATGGGCATGGAAACGATCTCATTGCGGGCAAGCGCCACGGTATCGCCGAACTTGCCCTCCTCGATGAGGTCAATCGCCTTGGCACCACAGCGCACACCAAGTACTCGGTCGAAAGGAATGGGCGATCCCCCTCGCTGCACATGGCCAAGCACACAATAGCGGGTTTCAATGCCAGTGATGGTCTCGAGTTTGGTCGAAAGGAAGGAAGCAATGCCACCCAAGCGAACCTCGCCCTCCGTCTCCTCATCCAGCGTAAGCAGCTTGCCACCAATCTTTGCACCCTCACTCACCACCACCAGAATCTCTCGCTGGCCAAGTGCCTTGAGCAACTCTACTTTGCGCACGACTTCCTCCAGCTTGAACTCAATCTCAGGAATCAAGATGACATCCGCACCACCGGATATACCCCCATACAGAGCAATCCAGCCAGCATGCCGTCCCATCACCTCGACCACCATCATGCGTTGGTGGGATTCAGCTGTTGTGCGCAAGCGATCTAAATTAGCACTTACCACAGACACAGCTGTCCAAAATCCAAAAGTATAATCTGTTGAACCTAAATCATTATCAATAGTCTTTGGCACCCCAACAATAGGCAAACCAATTTGGCGCAACTCCAAGCCAATAGTCTGCGAGCCGTCACCACCCACAACAATGAGAGCCTCCAGCCCAAGGCGATCCACAGTCTCGCGGCTCTTCCTGAGCACCTCATCGGCGATCTTCACGCGGCCATCTATCCCGCTCTTTACGGTAAAATTACCCTTGTTGACGGTGCCGAGAATAGTCCCTCCCGCGGAGCGGATATTCAGGCAGTTGGCGGGAGTTAAGATACGCCAGCGCTCATCTTGCTCTGTGGAGAGCAAGCCTTCAAAACCGTCGTAGAACCCATACACAGTCCAACCGCGCGCAGTCGCTGCGCCCACAGCCCCCTCAATGACAGCGTTGAGTCCGGGACAATCACCCCCGGCGTTAAGTATTCCTACATTCATAATAACAAGTTATGCGGTTATTGGGGTACGGAAATGAATTTGGAAACGTCTTTGTAGTCACCCGTCTTTTGCCATTCTTCCCACGTCTTCCAGCTGTCGCGCAGCAACAAAGACGCCACTTTGTACCGACTACTCGAGCTGTGCGCCCCTAGCACCACAATGAGCAACCGCTGCGGGTAGGTTTCCTCCTTGTTCGTAATAGGGCTATGGAGCTTTACGGATGCGCGACTGGCGGAAACCAGTAGGCACGCCCCAGCAGCGCCAGAACGCGCAGCGCGCACACCATCTACCGATGAATAGCTGAGCATGTTGTTGGAGTTGACAATGGTAACAGTGCGCGAACCATTAATTGTGGCTACATAGCTGCGCTGCGAGCATATGGTACGAAACCCTGGCTTTTGCATGGCGTACATGCCCAGCTTGGCCATATCATGCGTATCGGATTGAGTGATGACAGCACCGCTGGAACCCTTGAAACGGGTAGTTTTCATGCCAATGGCGCGCCCCATCTGATTCATCTGCTGCACAAAAGCGGCCTCTGGATTTTGGGGGTTGATGGTAGACCCGCAAGCGTGCGCCAAGGTGATGGCACAGGCACTGTCATCCCACATCACACAGGAGTGCAATGCATCCCGCAGCGAAATACGATCCCCGGGCTTGAGATGCAGCAGATTTGTCTTCGGCCACTGGCAGGCGTAAGCAGGCACGGTGAGTTCTTTTCCCATGCTAATGCCGCGCGAGTTCACCCAATCGAGTACCACGAGGGCAGTAGCAACGTTGGTCAACATGCCGATAGGTCTGCGCTCATTCGGGTTGCCGGTGTAGAGAATGCGCCCGGAATATGTTTCCAAAGCCAAATAGCTGGGAGTACGCTGTGCGGGTGGTGTGGTACTATCCGCCCCTAGTTCGGTGCAGGATGAACCGAAGAAAGCCACCAAGGCAGCCGCGCCCACGGCAAAAAATGTTCTAAACGTATCAATTTTCATCATTATTCCGTCTCTTTAATCTTGCGTAAATCCTCCGGTTTTCTATCTCCGAATATAATGCCCAAACTGCGTGCCGTGCGCACCATCTGACTATCAGGCTTCACCATGCGCGGCTCTGCAATTGCTTCAGTGATCGGTATGTTCCCTACATTGAGCCCTTGCAGTACCAGCGAGCATCCAAACTTGTTTTGTTCGATAAGCTTGACTGCCTCCACTCCGAATCGAATCCCCAAAATGCGGTCAAATGAACAGGGACTGCCACCCCGCTGAGTATGTCCCAGCACACAGTAGCGGGCCTCGATACCTGTCATCTCCTCCAACGCATGGCATAAGCGATTGCCGATACCGCCGAGTCTCTCATCACCGTTGTCTTTGTTGCGCACAGTAACAAGCTTGCCATTTAATCGCGCACCCTCAGCAACTACAACGATGATCTCACGCTGTCCGGCAGCCTTGCGTGTCTTCACGCAATCCACCACGTTCTGCAAATCAAAGGGAATTTCCGGAATCAGCACCACATCCGCTGCCGAAGAAATCCCGCTGTGCAACGCAATCCACCCCGACTGGTCGCCCATCACTTCGATCACCATAATACGTTGGTGCGCATTCGCCGTGGTGCGAATACGATCGATGGACTCTGTCACTACTGACACTGCACTCTGGAAACCAAAAGTAAAATCGGAGGCAGGACATAGGTCGTTATTGATAGTCTTGGGGATAGAGATGACCGGCAAGCCCTCCTCAGACAATAGGCTGGCGGTACGAGCCGAACCATTACCTCCAATGACAGCCAACGCTTGCAAACCGAGAGCCGTTATCGTTTTTTTCGCCTTAGCCATGGTGGAAGCATCCACCCGAGCGTGACCGATTTTGTTCACCTGCACCACAAAGTTGCCAGTGTTGGTAGTACCGAGAATAGTGCCGCCCAAGGAGCGAATTTTGTGCGTTTTATTAGGCGTGAGGATTTCGTAACGACGGCCTCCCTCCATAGGAAGAAGACCCTCAAAGCCGTCATGGAAACCGATAACACGCCAGCCCCGACGGTAAGCGGCTGAAACAAACCCCTCGATAACCGCATTAATGCCGGGGCAATCGCCACCAGAGTTGAGGATGCCGATAATCATAGGTCATTTTATTTGGAATGGATGGGTGCGACCGCAGGAACAGCGCCGAAATAATGGGCACAGTGCCAAAGGGCACGAGGATGGTGGAAGAAAGACTTCCAAAGAGATCCCTTCAACCCGTTAGCGGGGGAACCATCGCGCTCGCAATATCCGAACCATTCGCCATGTTCATCATCCTGCAAGTGAGAGAAAGCCCAGTCATGAATGCGCTGATGCCACTCAGCATATTTTTGCTCCCCAGTTGTTACGTATGCCAAGCATGTACCTATGAGGGCTTCGTCGTGCGGCCACCAAAACTTCATATTGTGCCAATACTCCTGAACTGGCTTGTGGTACACATCCGTGTAATAGAGTAAGCCGCCGTATTTTTCATCCCACCCGCGTTCCAGTGCCCAGTCAATCATCTTGCAGGCGACTTCCACCATTTTCGGATCCCCGTTGCGCCGACGAGACTCCTCCAACAGGAACCACCCGCCCTCAATAGCATGCCCGGGGTTCTGTGTACGCTCATCGAAATGATCAATCACAGATCCATCCAGAGCTACATTTTCCACAACGGCTCGTATCTCCTCATGTAGGAAAAGACGCTGAATATCTGCAAAGCAGCGATCAATCCATGCGGTGTACACCCCTCCCTCATCGCCAAGATACTTGCGCAGCTCCTGGCAAGTAACCATCATAATCATGCGACAGCCCAGATTTTCTGCAGGACGTTTGCCGGTTGTTTTGGGCAACATCTTGCCGGGAGTGAAGAAAATGTCGGCATACACCCCGAACCAATGGCGCGCGCGCTCAGCGCTACGTGGGTCACCCGTGGCGCCGAAGTGTGCGGCCCATGCGATAGCGGCAAAACACTCGCTGTATGCATAGCGGCGCAAACGCAGCGGGGTACCGTCTTCCGTCACGCTAAAGTACATGCGATCGCCTTCAGGAGTCACACACTTATCCTCTATAAACGAAAGAGCGCTTTCTGCCCAGCGCAGCCAATCGGGATTTTGCTCAATGCTCAGGTAGCACGTGAGCAACATCCACGCCATGCGCCCCTGCGCCCACACGCTCTTATCACTGTCCACCATGGTGCCGTCCGCATCAAAGCAATGGTAAAGCCCCCCATGCTTCTCATCCACGGCGCGCGGGAACCAGAATGGGATGACCTCATTAAGGAGCTTCTCCTTGTAGAACAACCCGAGTTTATGCGTATCAATAGCCACGGCAGCAAAGACTTATTTGTTGATAGCCCAGTCGAAGAAACCTATCGCTTTCAGCTCATCCTTGAGTTGTGTCAAAGTAGCGACGTCCGGCGTTCCCATCGGAAGCCGAGCCGGTCCTAAGTCTACCCCCCACCAGCCCATGATGGCCTTGCAGCAGCCCATATAGCCCTTGGCCGCGATGATGTTAATCATCTTTACGGAAAGTTGCTGCAAATGTCGCGCCTCGGCAATATCTCCGGCCTGGAAAGCACGAATCATATCTTGGTAAAGCTTGGGAGCATAATTGAAGGAAGAACCCACGCCACCCTTGGCTCCAGTTGCTAGAGCCGCCAAGAACCACTCATCCACGCCCCAAGGGATGTCATACTTACCTCCCTCGTAGTTGAGCGCTTCGATGTAGAGAGCAAGGTCGGGATTGGTAAACTTCACCCCGCAGAAGTTAGAAATCTTCGCCGCACAAGCAGCAATCACCTTACAGGGATTGAATGCCACATGCGTGAGCGCCGGTATGTCGTAAAAATAGTAGGGTAGTTCCGGCGCCCCCGCAGCCTCATACGCCAAGCAATCGACTAATGAATCTATGCTGCCTGGCTTAAAATAGCAAGGAGAATTGGAAGCTGTGCCCACCGCACCACATTCGACAGCATATTGCGCCAATTCCCGGCCATCCGCCACACTATTGCCGCCGGTGTGCACCACAAACTGAATACCGTGTTTTCTGCCAGCCTCGGCCCATGCAGCCATATTTTCTTTTCGTTCGGTGAGCTGCATGTGAGCCGATTCACCCGTAGAACCGGTGATGAAAGTGATCTTTATGCCCTGGGATGCCAAGAACTGCGCCTGAGTGTCCACTGCATCCGGGTTGCAGGTGCCATCTGCTTTCATTGGTGTGTGCGTTGCCGCCACGAGTCCGTGTAGTTTCAAAGTCGTTTGCATCATTTTAGTAACGGGGGATGTAACCCTCTCCCTTTCCACCCCCCTTTCTACCCCATTTCCCGTGCCATATCAAGTCTATTCTCGCAATGAATCCGTTTTTTCGCAAGGGCGCTCAATGCTCACCTCTCCGCATCCTTCAGCCACCCCTTCCCCCAGACCCATATCAGATAGATTTCCGCGCTCAGCACGTACACCGCCACCCACCGCAGCAGCGCATGGATCATCAACTCTCCCCGGCCGACAATCCAGAAGGCGTCGTCCGGACTCAGGTACAGCGCCACCGCGCCCAATGCTATACCCACACAGAATGCCCCCGCTGTCGTTGCGAGTGCAGACGTTACTCGACTCCACTTGCGCAAACCGCACAAGTACGCAAATAAAGCAGGAGCCAGAAACATAACACCGCCCACGGCCTTCTTCACGAGAACCTCCGCACCCGGTGTTCCAAACTCAACCGCCTCCACAACATAAGCCGCAATCGGCATGATGCAGCAGAGTATCACCACGGTATCCAAAAATCTGGCGCCTCTTGCAGGTACAACCGCCATGCTCTACGCGAACCGGGACTCGAACCCGGGACCAATAGATTAAAAGTCTACTGCTCTACCGACTGAGCTATTCGCGCCTCTGCCAGCCGTATGCGGCAGGTGAGGAGGCATACTACTTCCTCTTTTCCCACTTGTCAAGCGAAATTCTGTCCGTTTTCTTACAAAAAAGCTTCGTTGAGCAATCGGGAGATTCCACTTCGCACTATATTACGGTCCAGAGACGCCCATTTTGCCCGCGAACGAGATGGATGGGCAAGCCATAGGCGAGACGCAGGTTTTCCTCAGTGAGTACAGCGTCACGCGAACCGTAGGCGACGATACGCCCATCCCGCATGATGAGGCCGCGGGAAAACTCTGATAAAATGTCCTCAATGCGCTGAGTAATGAAGATGAGAGTAAGCTGCGAGCGTTGCTCAGCCAGCTTGGCAATGGTGCGCAACAAGAACTCCCGTCCTGCAATATCCAGAAACACGCTTGGCTCATCCAATATCATAAGCTCGGGGTCGGTCATCAATGCGCGGGCAATGAGTACCTTCACCTGTTCTCCGGAGCTCATGGTCAACACCGTTCGATTTTCCAAGTACTCAGCATTCAAGTCAGCGAGCAGTCGGCGAGCGCGCTCTACTTCATCCCGTTTGGGCGTGCGAAAAAGACCAATAGTGGCATCCGGACCGGAGAGCACCATTTCTAACCCCGTCCATTCACGGTCGCCAAGCCATCTGTGCATGAGCGGACTCACCCAAGCGATACGCCTGCGCAATTCTTGCAAGTTCACGCTTCCGAAACGATGACCTAGCACCTGTACCGTAGCGCCGAAAAGTGGCCATGCATATCCCATGAGCATGCGCACAAGGGTGGTTTTTCCTGCACCGTTGGCGCCTAAAATAAAGCAGCGCTCCCCACGCTGCACCTCCCAATCTATGCCATGCAACACCTCCCGCCCAGAAAGGTACACATGTGCATTCTCCACTAAAATAGCCGGCTGCATGTGCATAAAAGGCGCCCGTGGACAGGTCGAGGCAGACACTGCTCCACGGGCACGAAAAGGGGCACGAGTTTAGTTTCGCTCGAAAAGAGCGCGAATTTTCTTGCCCACCACCTCTGCCGGATGTTCGGCAAGAGCTGCGCGCTTAGCCTGCAGATTGGGAGCTCCATTGGCCGCCTCCTCCATCCACACCCGAGCAAACTCACCGGACTCAATCCGCTTGAGAGATTCCTTCATCTTGGCCTTCACCTCCGGTCCAATAATCTGCGGACCATTGTAGTACTCGCCAAACTCTGCCGTATTGGAGATGACGGAGTTCATGCGCTGAATACCACCGGTGTAGATGAGATCCACAATGAGTTTGGCTTCGTGCACGCACTCAAAATAGGCCATCTCGGGTGGGTAGCCAGCTTCAATAAGAGTTTCGAAGCCATACTTCATGAGGTCCACCATGCCGCCGCAGAGCACATTCTGTTCACCGAAGAGATCCTCGTAGGTTTCCTGCTCCATCGTGCACTCCAGCACGCCGCCACGGGTCAGCCCTTCAGCTTTGGCTATGGCTAAGGCCACCTCACGTGCATGGCCGCTCGGATTTTGGAACACCGCCACCAGTCCAGGACAACCAAATCCCTCCTCAAATACTCGTCGCACCTCAGTTCCCGGCCCCTTCGGCGCCACCATAATCACATCGACATCTGTCGGGGGCACAATCGTCTTGAAGACGTATGCAAAGCCGTGCGAGCAGCAGAGCGTCTTACCTGCTTTCATGGCCGGAGCAATCTGTTTGGTGTACACCTCCCCATGTTTCTCATCCGGGAGCAGAAGATGCACAATGTCGCCCTTCTGCGCCGCCTCATCCACTGGCATCACTTCAAATCCGTCTTGTACCGCCGCGTCCCAACTTTTTCCAGGGCGCAGTCCAATAATGACATGCACACCGCTATCCCGCATGCAGAGCGCTTGGGCACGTCCTTGCGCGCCGTAGCCGATCACTGCGACTGTTTTGCCGTTCAAAACGCTCACGTCAGCGTCTTTATCATGAAGTATATCCATAGTCTAATTTTGGGGTTGTTAAACAGAGCCTCTCTCCAAGGTCTCCCCAGAGACTAACACTGCATCTCTGCTCTGTCAAGTCATCATCGCGCAAAAATCCATCCCCTGTATTTGTCCTATTGCCAAATACCACACAATGGAGTTTGTTGACAGAAAAGCGGGGGATGGTGTTCCCTGCCGGCACCCCTTCAAGCATCAAGCCTGAGGCTTCCACCCATATTCTACCCGCGCGGGTTGCACCACATTCATTTTATCCTCTCCCTCATCGGTGTTTGAGTTGAGCAAGGCAAGGCCAAACCAGAGTACACATCATCCCGTGGTCACATTCCTGACGTGTGCGCAGGGTGCATCCGCCCCCCCTATGACGCATCGCCGTTCCCTCACCGATCCTGGCACCTCTACCTCACGTATCGTGCTGGAAAACTCCCCGCCTGTTATGCCTATATGTATTCACTTTGCTGTTGTCAATAGATGGGTTCCATGCTAGACTTGAGCTCGTCATGAAGAGGGTCAAGACAGCTGTAGTAGGTGCGAGTGGGTACACGGGGCAGGAACTGCTGCGCATTTTACTTCTACACCCGGGGGTGGAACTGGTATGTGCTACCTCACGCCAGTATGAGGGCAAGGCACTCAGCGATATTTTTCCACGCTTTCGCGATGTACCTGGGGCCGAGCTGAAATTCTGTGGAGCCTCGGTAGAGAGTATCTTGAGCACGCCCCCCCAAGCCGCCTTTCTGGCCTTACCGCATGGAGTTTCCGTGGAGTACGGACGCGCCTTGGTGGAAGCTGGAGTGCGTGTGGTTGACTTGTCCGCTGATTTTCGCCTGAATGATCCCGCCGTGTACGAAGAATTTTACGGCAAACCGCACGCAGATGTGCCGCTCATGCAAGAAGCCGTGTACGGCATGCCAGAATGGCATCGTGATCAGATTGCCCATGCCCGTATCGTGGGCTCGCCTGGGTGCTACCCGACCAGCATCATTCTGCCACTTGTTCCCCTGCTGCGCGCGAAACTCATTGAACCGGGAGGGATCATCGCCAACAGCCTTAGCGGCGTCTCCGGCGCCGGTCGCAAGGCAGATATCGCCTACCATTTCTGCGAATGTAATGAGAGCATGCGTTCCTACGGTGTACCGCGCCACCGTCATCTCTCCGAAATCGAGCAAGAGCTGTCTGCTGCTGCCGGCTGTCCACTGCGCATCACTTTCATCCCTCACCTCATGCCGGTCAACACAGGCATCCTTACCACCACAACTGCGCAGCTCGCTCCGGGAGTGTCGCTACAGCACATCACTGACTGTCTGGTGCAAGCCTATACCACCGCTCCTTTCGTGCGCTTGCTGGGCGCCGGTAAACCTGCCGACACCAAGAATGTGACGCGCACCAACTTCATTGATATCGGCTGGACGGTGGATGAGCGCACCGACCGTGTGATACTTATGAGTGCTGAGGACAACATTGTGAAGGGCGCGGGCGGCCAAGGTGTTCATGCCTTCAACATCATGTTTGGTCTGCCCGAAACTACCGGACTGATGCTGCTCTGACCTCCACAAACTTCGCCGGCAAAGTATTATGAAGCCTGTACTCCTCATTGTGGACGACGAACGCGCGACACGCAGTGTGCTCACCCAAGCGCTTGAGGATAATTACGAGGTGTACTCTGCTGCCAATACCAAGGTTGCACGCGATATCTTGAACAGTGAGCCCGTGGATATTTTGCTCACAGACCTACGACTCGGTGGAACGGAAACCGGCATGGATCTCATTGACTTTGCCCGCAAGAGCAATCAGCCGCCCACCTGCATTATGATGACAGCCTACGGCAGCCGCGATACTGCTGCCGAGGCAAAAAAACACGGCGCATACTATTTTTTGACCAAGCCACTGAACTTGGACGAAGTGGAGCTGCTACTGCGCCAAGCCTCGCACACTCGTAGTCTCGAAGCCCGCAACAACGAGCTCACTCGGCAACTACGCCCCACCACTGGCTTGCAAGATATGCTGGGCGAAAGCCCTGCCATGCGCACCATCTTTGATCGCATTCGTCAAGTGGCGCCCACCAATGCTACGGTGCTCATCGAAGGTGAGACGGGAACAGGCAAGGAGTTGGTAGCACGCGCGCTACACACCCTTTCTCCGCGCAGCAATGCGAGATTTATGGCAGTCAACTGTGCCGCACTTTCACCTCAACTCATGGAAAGCGAGCTCTTCGGTCATGAAAAAGGCTCGTTCACCGGCGCCATGCAACGACGCATCGGACGGTTTGAGGAAGCCAACGGTGGCACGCTTTTCTTGGATGAAATTGGGGAGATGGACCTGGCTACGCAGGTGAAACTGCTGCGTGTGCTTGCTGAGCGTACTATTGAGCGTGTTGGTAGCAATGAACCCATCCCGGTGGACGTACGCATCGTGGCTGCAACTAACCGACGATTGCAAGATATGGTGAACGTTGGCACATTCCGCCAAGATTTATTTCAGCGCCTCAATGTAGTGGATTTGCAGCTTCCTCCCCTCCGCGAGCGTGCCGGGGATATTGTGCTCATGGCAAACTCCTTCCTCCAACACTTTTGCCAAGAGAACCATAAACCTCCCATGAATCTGAGTCGCGCATCTCTTGAAAGACTGCGCAGGTTTGACTGGCCCGGTAATGTGCGTCAGCTGCGCACGGCTATCGAACACGCCGTGGTCATGTGTGAAGGCAGCACTATTTCCCCACGTGACCTTCCCGACTACCTTCAGCTTTCTACTCCCCCTCGCACAATCGACGCCCCTGCGTCCAGTCAGGCAGAGGCAGATTTCAACTTGGCGGCACTGGAAAAACGTACCATCATTGCCGCACTGCGCGCCGCAAAAGGAAGCCGCAGCAAGGCAGCGGAACTGCTCGGCATCAGCCGCCGAACTCTCCAACGCAAAATTTCGACCTATCCCGATGTTACTCCATTATGACTACCTCAGCAACAAAGAAACAACCTATCCGCTTCGAACAAGCCATGTCCCGCTTGGAGCAAATCATCCAACTCCTCGATAATCCCGAAACCGGGCTGGAAGAGATGATACCGCTTGTGGAGGAAGGGCTTTCACTTATCCGCAGCAGCAAAGAACTGCTGAAAAACGCAGAATTACGCATCCGAACCTTGGAAAATCCTCAGGAGACTGCCCCCGAAGCTACTCCTCCGCAACCTGCCCCGCAGAACGACGATGGATTCTCCCTACAATGAGAAGCAGAGCGAACGTCTGCTAGCCGGCATCCACTCTCCAGCAGATGTAAAAGCCCTGCCGGAGAACTGCTTACCAAGGCTTGCGGTAGAAATACGCGAGCTGCTCATTAGCACGCTCTCCAACACCGGTGGGCACTTGGCTCCTAACCTTGGTGTTGTCGAACTTAGCATTGCTCTGCACCGCGTTTTTGAAACTCCTAAGGACAAAATTCTCTTTGATGTTTCTCACCAGAGCTACATCCACAAAATACTCACCGGCCGCGCAGAGCGCCTGAATACGATTCGTCAGTTTGGCGGTCTCTCCGGCTTCACAAAACGCTCCGAATCTGAACACGATGCTTACGGCGCAGGACATGCTGGCACGGCTCTCTCTGCCGCCCTTGGCATGGCCGCTGCACGCGATTTAAGTGGCGAAGATTACCATGTGGTCGCTGTGGCGGGTGATGGTGCTTTCACCTGCGGCACCACACTGGAGGCTCTCAATAGCATAGCCTCTACCACTCGCCGATTCATCGTTGTGCTCAATGACAATGAATGGAGTATTGATAAAAATGTGGGAGCCCTTTCGCGCTATTTTTCCTCACTTCAGGAAACACAAGCTTACACATGGCTCAAGGAGCGTGCCAACTATTTTTTGCAAAACCTCGCTGGAGATAAAATGCGCGAGCAGGCGGTGAGGCTTATGACGGCGGCTCGTAGTCTTATCTCCCCGCTGAGTTTCTTCCGCGAGCTTGGTCTCACCTACTACGGTCCTATCGATGGGCACAATATTCGCCGCTTAGAGCGCGTGCTGCGCCTCATTTCTCGCCACAACGAACCGGCTATCCTGCACATCATTACTCGCAAGGGCATGGGGTATGAACCAGCCATGCAGGATCCCACCAAATTCCACGGCATCGGCAAATACAACGTGGAAAGTGGAGAGACCGGTCGCAGCGCACGCACGTACTCGGAAGTTTTCGGCACATGCCTGACCAACATGGCAGATGCGGATGACAAAATACTTGCGCTCACCGCTGCCATGCCTAGCGGCACCAAGTTGGATATCTTCCGCCAACGCCACCCCAAGCGTTTTTTCGATACCGGCATCGCCGAAGAACATGCCGCTATCTTTTCTTGTGGTCTCGCCACCCAAGGCTTTAAGCCATACTTGGCTATCTATTCTACTTTCATGCAACGCTGCGTGGATATGATCGAGCATGATGCAGCCTTGCAATCTCTCCCCGTGCGCTTTTGCATGGATCGCGCGGGGCTCTCCCCAGACGATGGTCCAACCCATCATGGCCTTTTTGACATCGCTATGATGCGAGCCATTCCAAATCTGGTGATGATGCAGCCTAAGGATGAAGCTGAACTCTGTCACATGCTCGTCACCATGAATGGTATCAACGACCGTCCCAGCGTTATACGCTACCCGCGTGGTGAGGGAGAAGGCGTTCCCCTGCCTGATCGGCCACATCCCCTGCCCCTCGGCCGAGCTGAAGTACTGCACGATGCCCCTGATGCCCCGGTGGCTCTTATCGCCTTGGGCAACATGAACAGTCTGGCAACCCAAGTACGAGAACTACTAGCACAGCATGGAGTGCAGGCTGTACACATTAACGCTCGTTTTATTAAACCGCTGGACGAGAATCTCCTGCTCTGTCAGGCGCGCACCGGTCGCCTGCTTGTCACGCTAGAAGATCATGTGGTAGCCGGCGGTTTCGGCTCTGCAGTGGGTGAGCTTCTTCAACGTGAACACGAGACAGCGGATGTGCTCTGCATCGGCTGGCCAGATACCTTTGTAGAGCACGGCAAGCTCCATCAACTGCGTGAGCTGCACGGACTGACGACAAGTGCCGTCTGCAACCGAATCCTGCAGCGACTGCAGTCGCCTACCCCTGCAGCATCATGACCGAGCACGACACCGGTACTGTACTGCGTTTCTTTCCGCTGGGGGAGCATGGCGCTGTAGTGTGCTGGTGTACCACGAACCACGGCATAATACGCACCGCTGCGCGCAGCCTGCTCAAGCCCGGCAGTGAGTTGAGTGGCGTTGTTGACCTCTTTCACGAGTGCGAGCTTGTGTTCCGCTCCCCTTCAAAAAGCGATTTATGTTCACTAAGCTCGGCGGATCTGCTCACACCGCGTCTGGGTCTGCGCTCGCAACTCACACGTCTGCGTCTAGCCGGGTACATGGCACAGCTGCTCATAAGTACCGTTGAATCCGGTGCCGGCGAACCGCAGTGGCATGCCCTTATCTCCGGTGCACTGGATTATGCGGCAAACAATCCGCCGCGTGCGGAAATTCTACTGCACTTCGAAAGGCGTTTAGCAGAGTTACACGGTTTGTACCCCGCTGATGTGGAGCCACACGCCGCACTACTGCGTCATTTTAACCACCTGCCTGCCGGCAGGAGGGAGCTACTGCACGCTATGCGCTAACCATAGATACTTATGCAAACTTCACCCCCTCGAGTTATTTCCATTGATGCTTTGCGCGGAGCAGATATGCTGCTGCTCTGCGGCGGGGCAAGCCTGCTTTGCTCCCTCTCCCCATGGCTAGGTGGAGAGGAGCTTCGTCGTCAGCTTACTCATGCCGCCTGGGGACAGTCCCTCACTTGCTGGGATTTGGTGATGCCGCTTTTCATCTTCATTGTCGGCGTGGGCATGCCCTTTGCCTTTGCATCTTACCGTGCTCGCGGCTGTGGGATCGGGAGAATCTTGTGGCGTATTGTGCGCCGCTGCGTGCTACTCTTTCTGCTCGGCATGCTGGTACAGGGTCATTTAACCAGCGCAGACCCTGCTCGTATGAGCCTTTTCTGCAATACTCTGCAAGCCATCGCGGAGGGCTATCTTATCGCCTCTATCTGCCTGCTTTTCGGTGGAGTGCGCACGCAGCTGCTCACCTGTCTCTCCTGCCTGGCACTCTACTGGGTCGCCCTGCGCTTCATTCCGTACGCCTCTTCTCCACCTGGGCTTTTCCTGCCAAACGACAACTTGGCCTTCTTCATCGACTGCACTCTGCAGGGGCATTGGCAAGATGGCACTCCTTACACATGGATTCTCACGGCACTCTCCTTTGGCGCACTCACCTTGCTGGGCGTACTCGCGGGGCAAACACTGCGCCACGCTACCCCGGGAAAGCGTTGCTCTCTTATCTTGACGGGTGCGGGGCTGCTTTGCTTGCTGGCCGGGCATTTGCTGAGCTACGATACTCCCATCATCAAGCACATCTACACCACCAGCATGACGCTATGGGCGGCGGGTTGGTGCTTCTTACTGCTCGCCCTCTTTCATCTCATCTTTGATTTGCATCCTGCCGCTGCTCGCTTTGCCACTCCCTTGCGTGTGTTTGGTTGCAACGCAATTTTGGCCTACCTGCTCACCCAGACTCCCGGTATCGGCGGTAT
The DNA here is from genome assembly GCA_947626545.1 of uncultured Akkermansia sp. Classification (GTDB taxonomy): domain Bacteria; phylum Verrucomicrobiota; class Verrucomicrobiia; order Verrucomicrobiales; family Akkermansiaceae; genus Akkermansia. The sequence continues at coordinate 29,337 of CANQSS010000023.1, forward strand.
TTCCCTCTGGCAGGGGATCTGCACCCCGCTCTTTGGCGCACTGTGCTCTTACGCTGGCTCGGCTGCGCCTGCTGCCGCCGATTTCTGTACGCTTGCAGCTCTCTTTTCTCTCCTTCTTTTCCTCTACCGTCAGCGCATCTTTCTACGCGTGTGATTGCCGCACGCAAAGCTTGACAATGCCGGGTCTCCATCTGTATGATGGGCGCGACATGATAACTCCGCAGCATCTCGTCGCCGTCATTGATTATGGTTCTCAGTACACCCAGCTGATCGTCAGGCGCGTGCGCGAACTTGGTTTTTTGGCGAAGCTGTACACACCTGAGGAATTGGATGAGGTCGTGGAACCGGGTGCCATCATCCTTTCCGGCGGCCCACGCAGTACCTCCGAGCCGGATGCTCCGGATATCGACTTCGCCAAACTGATCTCCTTCCATGTACCGGTGCTGGGCGTATGCTACGGCATGCAGCTGCTCAATATCAAGACCGGCGGCACGGTGCGCCCCAGCAATAAGCGAGAATACGGTCCTGCAGCACTGCTGCCTGAGTCGGATTGTAAACTTTTTGAAGGTGTATCGGCCTCGTCACAAGTGTGGATGAGCCACTCTGACACCGTTGATCACCTAGCTGACGGTTGCAGGATAATTGCCCGCAACAGCGAAGGCGTGCCCGTGGCATTACAATGGGGAGAATCCATGTTTGGCATCCAATTCCACCCGGAGGTCACCCATTCGCATGAGGGGCGCACCATCCTGCGCAACTTTCTCTCCTGCGCCCCACATCTCGCCCCCTTTGACATCGGCGATTTCAGGCGCGAACTCATCACAGAAATTCGCCAAAAAGTCGGCGACCGGCAGGTAGTGTGCGGTGTGTCCGGCGGCGTGGACAGCACAGTGCTTGCCGTGTTGTTGCACGAGGCCGGAGTGAACGCGCGATTCATCTTCGTGGACAACGGTCTTCTACGCAAAAATGAGGCACAGGAGGTGCAAGACAACTTCCGCCGTATGGGCGTAGAGATAGAAACCGTGGATGCTTCTGATCGCTTTCTGGAAGCGCTGAGAGGCGAAACCGCCCCGGAGAAAAAGCGCCGCATCATCGGAACACTTTTCATTGATGTATTCTGGGATGCCGTGGGGGATGCTGAGATGCTCGCGCAAGGCACGCTCTACCCGGATGTCATTGAAAGTGCTTCCAACGCCAAGAGTAAAGCCTCCGTCATTAAGACCCACCATAATCGCGTGGAACGCGTACTCAAGTTGCAAGAGCAGGGCAAGGTGATTGAACCGCTCGCTTTCCTCTTCAAGGACGAGGTACGCGCGCTAGGTGCGTCCATGGGCATACCCCATGATATCCTGTGGCGTCACCCCTTCCCGGGTCCCGGACTGGCAGTACGCTGTCCCGGAGAGGTGACAAAAGACAAGCTGGACATCATCCGCGACAGTGATGCCATCTTCATCTCCACCCTGCGCAAATGGGGCTGGTACGACAAATGCTGGCAAGCTTACGCCGGACTCATTCCGGTAAAAACTGTGGGTGTGAAGGGCGATGAACGCTCTTACGAGTTTGCCACCAACCTGCGAGCCATCATCTCCGAGGATGCCATGACTGCCGACTGGGTTCAACTGCCCTATGATCTGCTGCGCGAGGTATCCAACCGCATCCTCAACGAGGTGAAGGGAACCAACCGCGTGCTCTACGATGTGAGTACCAAACCTCCTGCATCCATCGAGTGGGAGTAATTGTCCCGCGCACGAGTCATGAGAAATTTGTCGATGAGAGTGCTTGTGCTATGTACGGCGATTGTGCTGCTCTGCCAGTGCAACACGTTGGAAGACGATTGCCGAGCTGTGGCCCAGCGTGAAGCCGAAATTGCCCGGGAAACCCCGGGGGATTACTATGTGGGAAGGCGATACTATCTGCCCTATACCCGATTTTGGGGCTATCTGCGCAGGCCGGGTGAAAGCTGGCGCAAGGCCAAACTCGTGATCATGGATGAATCCATAGTGCACAACCCAGACCGCGGCTACGAACCTCCCGTAAAAGGGGCTATCTTCGGCTTTGACCAGAACTATGAGTACCTCCTCTCCGGATCCTACACCGGCGAGATGGCTTATGATCCCAGCACAGACCAAATACTGCCCGTATTTCGCCCCACCCAATTCACCGTGCGCGACAAAAAGCCAGGCTTCCTCTTTGTGCCATCCGAGAAGTACGCGCCGGACTACGTTACAATTCGCCCGCTGCTCATCCCGAATCCGGAGTCCTGCCGTCAGGCTATGGCTGAGTAATCAAGGCTGTACCGCGTAATTGATGCGCAGTGGAACTTGTTCTACCGGTATGCCTGCAGCAGTGATGGTATCCAATATCTCCACGAGTTCACCAATGGGTGCGCCATCCGCTGCGGCTACCTGAATGCGACTCTGCGGGGCGGTGCGCATGAGCTCACCGAGAACGTTCTTGAGCTCATCACGCGCGACCTTTTTCCCTGCTAGCGCTAACTCTCCATCCTGCGCAATTTCCAACAGGGTGAGAGAATCATCTCCACGCTCACCGGAGAGGTGGTGCGTTTGCGGCAGGGTGAGCTGGAGCACATTCACCTGGTGCTTAAACTCGGTATGCACGATGAAAAAGATGAGAAGAATGGTGAGGATATCCAACATCGGGACGATTGGAATCCCTTGTACCACACCACTTTTGCGATAGATATTCATGAGATCACTTGTGGAGGATAGCTAGCAATTCGGTAAAGAAATGATTGAGACGCGCGGCACGCTGTTCCAATGAGCGTTCGAAACAGGTGAGGGCTATGATGCCCGGCACCGCGATAGCCAACCCAAATATCGTGGTGTAAAGAGCTGTGGAGATGCCCATGGCAATGCCCGGCCCCGCATCCGCCGCCCCAAATACGCCAAATATTTTCACCAACCCCCAAGCTGTGCCAAGTATACCAAGCATCGGCGCTATATTGGTAATCACGCTGATGGTAGCCATGCCTGTACGCTCTGCATCCACCACAACTCGCAGTCGAGCCTCCATCTGCTGCTCCAAATGCTCATCCCCACCGTGTCGGGTGGCATACAACACCTCCGCTGCCACGGGAGACGCACTCTTGAGGCACAAGTCAGTGAGAACCGGGACAGGATCCGTGCCATGCTCTCTCGCCTGCTCCAACGCATGGGTAAGCCGCCTCAGCAAGCCGCGACTACCCGTGAAGATGAGGTGGTACAGAATGGCTGCTACCATAATGATAGAGCAGGCCAGCAAAGGATATCCGAAGGGCTGGCAGGCATCAAAGAATTGGGATATTGTGTTGGGCATATTTTTTGATCAGGGTTAGGTTAATCGAAGTTGAAAGTGAAGATAAGTTCGAGCACATCGCCCGCCACCTCGGCCTGCACCGGACCGGGCATAGGCGGCAAAGTCGCACGTCGTATCGCGCCGAACGTGAAAGATTGCTGGATGACACTTGCCCCGCGCCTCCTCACTAAATCCATATTTTCGAGCAATCCTCGCTCATTAATGCGCAGCGCCACCACGACGCTGCCGGGGATAATGTCACCTCGATGGTCATCACACGCTAGGTACCAATAATAAGCAATACGTCGGTAGATTTCCTCCTCGTAGCGCCCCAAGGGAGTGGACGCTACGTTAAGCGCCGGGCGGCTGCCGATGACAAAGCGTCCCGTGCTACGCGTACGTCGTTCATAGGTACGAAAAGCCTTGCCCTGCATGTGATCGGCAAGCGCAGGGTCGTATATCGGTTGCTGCTGCCTGCCGACGCCCTCCGGCATTTCTCCACGCACCTGCGCCTCTATAACAATAGGAGCCTCTTCCCCTTGGCGAGCTCCCACTTCTCCGAGTTTTTCCTCACTCAGTCTCAGCTCACCTTCTTCGCCGTGTTTCAATTTTTGGAGGACAGGAACGCCTGATTCACCGGGTTGCTCCTCCAATGTATCACCCTGCTTCTGGGTAGTTTTAGCAGCGGCCTGCTGCTGGGGCTGCACACGATCCTGCGACTTATCCAAATCTCCAGTTTGGCGGGCTTGGTCAAAGGTGACCAGCTCATCATCCTCTTCCTCGCCATTTTGGGTGGGCACAGGCGCATCGCTCTCACGCTTTGGAGCAAATTCAGACCCGGAAGCTACACTGTTGCGCGCACCAATGAAATCCGCATGCTGAGGTATCTTTTCATCCAAATCTGCGTCCGTTTTCACCCAGGGCTTATCGTCCTTCCTTTCAGGGTTCTCCTTCTCGCGCACAATTTGTACCAGTCGTTCCTTCCGCGCGGCATGCTTTTCCATACGCACCGCGCCGTCCCCTCCAAACCACTCACTCATGCTGTACAGCCACCACGCCACGACTCCGTGCAGCAGAACCGAAAGCAGCACACACAGCGCCACCCTCGTTGCACGTTTCCACTTAGCCGCAAACCCAAGCATACCTGATTTCATACCACACCATTCCGTCCATTGCAATTGTGGACTACGTCACACCGGGGCATGCGCGCCATAAAATGCATCTGCCATTTTACAGTCCGTCTGACGACTCTATGAAAGAAGTTCGTGTCAGCGGCAGCATAGTCACGTACGCTGGCTTAAAGCAGTAGCTGGACACCTAGGCAGCACACGTGTCCCAATAAAATCTTCTCTGGTCTCACTCAACCCGTTCCTCATGCGTTTCCCACGGATGAAGAAGGTAAGTCAGCAAAACAGCAAACTTCGCTAAGTCCGCGCGCAAGCGCGGGAATTTCTTGAATCGTACATCATACATAGGCGCCACTGCCATCGCCTTCGAAAATTCCGCTTTGCATTTGCTTTGCAGTTGCCTCAAGCTCGCCTCACGACTGTTGCTTCGGAGTCGCCTCACGACTCCTCACCCCTGCGGGGCAAAAGCTACGCTTTTGGCCAAACTGACTTACAGCCGTCGTCAGTTTTCACCCCTGCGGGGCAGCCCTGCGGCCTGGCCAGACGACCTTGCAGCCGCCGGCCGTTTTCCCGCAGCTCCGCTGCGCATTATTTGCAAATCGTAAATCGTAAATCGTAAATGAATTGCGTGTTTGGATCGCTTTTTCTTGGGACGGATGTGGGCAGACGTTCCTCATCACGGAGCTTTAGTTGACAAGCAGGGAATCCTCGTGGCGGTATACGCCTTCCATCGCGATGTAGCGGGTGCGTAGCAACTCAGCAGAACGATGACCCATTTCGAGCTGCAGCTCGGCGTAGTTGCGAAAGGTGGCGAGGTGGTGTGTGGCAAAAGTGTGACGCAGGACATCCGGTTGCCATGCGGTGAAGCCGGCTTCGTGGTGCAGGAGGGTTTGGAGTCGTCTCCAGTTCGGTGGACAGATTCGTTCAGCATCAGGGCGGCG
>CANQSS010000024.1 GCA_947626545.1 uncultured Akkermansia sp.
CCCTCGCCCCAGCGCTGGGATATGGAGTGCTCGCCCACCGGCAAATCCCGTGGCCCGCCCCACTGCATCGGCGTGCGTCCGAGGGATATCAGCAGCTTGCTCATGTGCGCCACAAACTCCTTCGCATTCGGCACGCGAACCTCATCCGCCCCGATATGGAAGATGGGACAATCCTTCGCCGGCACCTCCTTGCAGAACTCGCGAATCAACTCCTCGAGCACCTTCATGCCTTCCTCGCTGTGCATCGGGAAGCCGAAAGTCTTGTTAAAATACGAACTGTGACCGGGCATGTCCAGTTCCGGGATGACCGTGATATTGCGCGCCCGAGCATATTTGATCAGCTCACGGATCTGCTCGTAGGAATACGTGTCATCCACGTCGCGCGTGCGGTTTTTGGGATCATTGAGCTGCGGATACGCCTTGCTCTGAACATGCCAACCGGGATGATCCGTGAGGTGCCAGTGAAAGTAATTCACCTTGAGCTGCGAGGCGAGATCCAGCTGCCGCTTCAAGCTCTCAATCGTCTGGAAATTACGTCCGCAGTCGTGGTGAAACCCGCGCACCGAAAAAGCCGGCCAATCCTTGATTTTACAGCAGGGGAGACTCTTGCCTCCCGCCGCCAACTGCCGCAGCGTTTGCAGAGCATTGAAAAACCCGGCTTCGTGAGCCGCGTGTATCTCAACCCCTTTCTTACTGACTTGCAGGGTGTAGCCCTCCGCTTCCCCTTCCTTGGGGAGAGCGGCGGCATCTTCGACAAGACGGCAAAGCATGCTACTGCCAGATTGCCCCGCAGGCAAAGCCGATAGAAAGCCACGCCACGCCGTGCTTATCATTTTTCCCTTTTTCCCCTCCAATTTCCAATCATCCTGTTTTCCAAGAGGCAGTTTTGATTTCTTCCACTGGACCTCCTTGGGGTACGGCAGAAGCACAGCGGGCGCGTTCTGCTCCTCATCCAGCGAATGAGGTGACTTCCACTCCTGAGCCAAGAGCGGAGCTGCGGTCAGAAGGACGGAGAGTACGAGTAAAACGCATTTTTTCATGCGAGAGCGTCGAAGATCAGTCATACTGTTTCAAGTACGAATTCTTTCATTAAAATCTATCACAAAGCCCGGGATGGTCGTTACATCGCCCATCCAGCGGTTGAGGATTTCCACAGCGGCCGCTTGGTCAATGACGGCCTTGAACTTCCGAGCGTGGCGACCTGCGGCATGCAGTTTTTCCTGCGCTTCTGCCGTGGTCAAAAACTCATCCACATACACCAGAGGCAATTCCGGCAGGGCGGCCTGCAACTCTGTCCCGAATGTGCGCACCTTGATGCACGCGCCCCCTTCCGTGCCATCCAGGAGCAGAGGAAGACCCAGCACGAGCGTACGAATGCGCAGCTGTGTTGCAAGCTGCACGATACGCGCGATGGGATCGGTACGAGTCACATCAATGCTCTCCACCGGGTGGGCGAGAATGCCGCAGTCATCCGTGGCGGCAATGCCGATGCGGGCCGTGCCGTAATCAATGCCGAGCGCCGGATGCGTTTCCATAGTTTACGTAAGTTGCGGCGGGAGCTGAGCGACGATTTGCTTAATGCGGTCGGCATCCTCCTTACGAGCCACGAGCAAAGCATCCGGCGTATCGACGACGATGAGATCACTCACCCCGAGCAACGCCACTTGCTTGCCCGGAGCCGCGTACACGATATTGCCCGCCGCAGCCTGAACCGCAAGCGACGTGTTGGTTGCGTTCCCCTGAGCATCTGCAGGCAAGCGCTTGCCAAGGGATATCCACGAGCCGATGTCATCCCATTCGAAAGTTGCCTCGAAATTGAGGACGCGGTCGGCTTTCTCCATGAGGGCATAATCGATCGAAATGGGCGTGAGCTTCGGGAAATGGTGCGCGATGAAGTCGTGCGGGGTCGTGCTTCTCGCCAGCGCGACAGCGAAATCCGCGAGCTGCGGGCAATGTGCCTCAAGCTGCGCCAGCACCGTCGGCACACTCCACACAAACATGCCCGCATTCCAGCAAAACCTGCCGGATTCCACGTAGCGCGCGGCGGTAGCAGCATCCGGCTTTTCGCAGAAGCGCGCCACGCTGTAGCAGGTGTGGCTCAGGGCGGCATCGTGCCATTCCTCCGCACGCTCAATGTAGCCGTAGCTCGGGCACGCCCACGTGGGGCGAATGCCGATGGTGATGAGCGCTGCCTCTCGTCCCGCAAGAGCCAGCGCGTCCCGCGCCAAAGCCACAAAAGCGCCATCATTGCCGATGAGCGCATCACTCGGCATAACCAGCATACGCGCCTGGGGATCTTGGGCTGCGATCAACCCCACCCCGAGCGCCACAGCCGGCGCGGTATCACGCCGAAGCGGCTCCGCCACGACGTGCGAGGGATCTATCAGCGCGGACACCTGCCTCTGCACCTCCGCCAACTGCTCGGCGTTGGTGAGGATGAAAATGCGCTCTGTCGGCACGAGACCGGCCGCACGCCGCACAGCCTGCATCAGCATGCTACCCTTTCCGAATAGATCGAGCAACTGCTTTGGGCGACCCGCGCGCGAGAGCGGCCAAAACCTTGTACCGCTCCCGCCCGCCAGTATCAGCACATAATCGGAAGATGCCGCGCCCATGTCTCACATGGAAAGAGCAAAAGCAAGCTTGGCCTTCACCCGCTCTGCAATGGACGACACCTGCTTTGCCTCCACCGGTTTATTCGTCTTGATCACCGCCAGAGCATCTCCGCTGGTCTTGTCAAGCGGCGCCACGATATTGTCGATATTGATGCCTCCGTCAGAGAGGATTTGTCCGATGGTAGCGATGACGCCGGGGCGATCCTTGTAGCGCAGCACCAAGGTGTTTCCCGGTAGTGCGGCGTACAGCTGGGAGAACCCATCGATGCGAGAGACAACCGGCACGCCATCTACCACCATGCCGCGCACACTCGCCTTGTGCAGCTCGCCATCCTCCTCGGTGAAAATATCCAGCGTGAGCGAATCATCATACAGCTTATCGTCCATGGGTTCGCGCGCCTTGAAAGCGATACCGAGCTCGCGCAGTGAGGCCTCTGCCGCTGCGGGCATGAGCCCCTGCTCCGCCCCCGGAACAGCACCCTGGAGAATCCACGGCGTGAACCACTTGCGGAACGAGCGCAGGTTGTTGTAAAACGTGCACTCGATGCTGCGAATCGGCTTGCAACCCGCCGCTTGGTAGCAGAGACTTCCCAGCATGGCCGCCATGCGCAGGTGCATCGGGTTCAGATCCGCCGGCATCTCCGCATTTACCACGCAGCTCGTGTCGCCTTCCGCAAAGTAAGCCTGCATTTCAGCAGCGGCGCGCATGGCAGCAGCCTTATTGGCCTCCTTGGTATTAGCCCCCAAGTGCGGCAGCATGACATCCGCCACATCTGCGCTCGGCTGCATAGCCGCCACATCCTTCGGATGCACATCCGTGCAGTAGATGAGCTTCTTGCCGCTCTTTTTCACAGCGCGCAGGGCATCCTCGTCCACCACACCGTAACGTGCGCAGTTGACCAACATAGCCCCCTCCTTCATGAGCTCCAGCAAACAAGCATCCACCATATTTTTGGTTCCCGGTCCCCCCGGCACGTGGATGGAAATGATATCTGCCGTGGAGAAAATTTCATCCAACTCAGCGGGAGTGGCGCCGATATTGAGCGCACGCTGCTTGGAGAGGAAATGGTCATAGCCGAGCACCGTGCATTCGAAGCCCTGCAGGCGTTTCACAAGCATACGGCCGATATTGCCCAGGCCGAGAATACCCACCGTTTTGCGTGTGAGTTCACGCCCCATGTATTGCTTCTTGTTCCACTCACCGGCGCGCGTTGTCACATCGGCCGGCACCACGTAGCGATACGCCGCAAGAATCATCGCCACCACTTCCTCCGCCACGGCATTGGCATTTGCCCCGGGTGTGTTCATCACATCGATGCCCTTGGTACGGGCATACACGTAATCGATGTTGTCATACCCGGCCCCGGCGCGTATGATGCACTTGAGACCCGGCATGGCATCAATAATCTCCGGCGGCACCTTCTCCGAGCGCACGATGAGTCCCACGGCATCGGCATGAGTCTTCACCAGCTCGGCCAGCGGGGTTGCATCATCCTGCACGACTTCATAACCCGCAGCGCTCAGTGCAGCTGCGGCCGCTTTATCCAATTTGGTTGGTATGAGTATTTTCATAAGTGATCTTGGTGTGATTTTATTGACGTTTCAGCAAAAAGAAACGCTCGCGTACATGCAGAGGGCGTTTGCTCAGGTTGCGCGACGCGCGAAAGGTGGTGTAGGATGTTTCCATGACAGACAACTCGCCCAGATCCTGCATGAAATCGCACAGTTCCTCCCGCGATACAAATCCCTCCGAATTGTAGGAAAGCAAGATGAACCTGGCAGGACAATTGGCGATGGTCTCGAGAATCGCCTCACGCGCAAGAGGCGCCTTGTTGAACACCGAGCGATTCCAGTCGTGCGGGATGCCCGACACCGCCGAAATCTCCCGGGGCTCACAGTAATCCGTGAGCAAATTCAGCATAAAGTAATTGGATCCGTAGGGATGCTGATTGTACGGCGGATCCAAATAGGCAAAGTCAAGCATCGGCAGGTGAGCATGCAGCACCCGAGCATCTTGGCGGTAGATGTGATTCCGAGTTTCAAAGCGAGAAAGCACCGGCAGCTGAAGCTTGATATCTGCCATGATTCTCTCCAACGCATTGCGTCCCGTCCCGCCAAATTGACCTATTCCCTGCTTATTTTTGTAGAAGCCCTTGAACACGCCGGACGTGTTGGTATGCACCGACGCCTCATAGAGCAACGGAGCGACAAAAAAAGGCTTCATGCGCCCCGGCACCATCTCGTCAATAAGCCTCCGCACCGTATCCAGATACATGGCGTTGCGGTGCGTGTAAAAGACGCGTTCCCCGGGCTGTATCTCGTCATCATGCTGAGGAGCGTACAGACGCGTGATAAAACCGGGGCTCAACTCCTCTTCCACACGTTTCTCCAGCTCCTTGTGCAAAGCGTGCATGCGACTGCTCTCCACATCCGACGGATTCGCCAAATAGCATTCGTTGATGACACGCGCGTACGGCTCCAAATCGTTGCTGAACAAATCCGTCGCGTGGGCCTTGAACGCGCGCGACACAATGCCGGAGCCGGAAAAAAGATCCAAGCAGCTGATTTTATCCTTCCCCAATTGCTCCTTGACATATTCGACAGCCTTCAAAATAGGAGCAAGCAACGCGCGCTTGTTGCCCAGGCATGTGATGATTTGTCGGGACAAGTAGGCAGGTTCCTCCATCTCCGGCGGTGCGGAGAGCGAGGTCGCTTTCCCTTCATTTGGCTGCCCCTTGCACATATCCACATTCTACGGCAAAATCAGCGCTTTGAACAGGAAAATAAATGCCCGCTATTGCTCTATTTCATGCACAAAAAGGCCACTGCGCAACTTCGGCTCAAACCATGTGGACTTGGGGGGCATGATTTCGCCGCTGTCGGCCACGCGGAAGAGGTCTGCCATGCTGACCGGGTACAGAGCGAAGGCCACGCCATCCTTACCCGCGCGCGCTTCAAGCTCGTGCAGTCCGCGAATGCCGCCCACAAAGTCGATACGCGGACTGGTGCGCGGGTCATCGATACCGAGGATGGGGGCGAGCAAATTCTCCTGCAGAATCGAGCAATCGAGGCTGTGAATGGGGTGCTGCTCATCGAAAGTCCCGGATTTGGCCGTAATCGTGTACCACTTGCCGCACAGGCACATGCCAAAGCTGTGCTTGGCACGCGGAGACACCGGCCCCATTTTGTCGGCGGGAACCACATCGAATTTTTCACCGATCAGTCGGGTGAATTCCTCACAGCTGTGACCGTTCAGATCCGCCACCACGCGATTGTAGTCCATGATAAACAAATCCTCATCACAAAAGGTCACAGCCATCAGATAATTGAACTCTTCGTTCCCGGTGTAGTCCGGATGCTGCTCGCGGCGGCGCGCCGAAACAGCCGCAGAAGAAGCCGTGCGGTGGTGCCCGTCCGCTATGTAGAGAGCCGGGACTTCCTCAAACCCGCGGCGGATCGTATCAATCACTGCGGGGTCATCCACCGGCCACAAAATGTGGGTCACACCATCCTCGCTCGTAAAGTCATATTCGGGTTTGTGGAACTTGATCCACTCGCGCACGGCGGAAGAAATACCTTCGTGCTTGCGGTATGCGAGAAATACCGGTTCTGTCTGCGCGCTGCAAGCATCAAAATGGTTGATACGATCCAGCTCCTTCTCCTTGCGGGTGAGTTCATGTTTTTTGATCGTTCCGTTCAGGTATTCATCGACACTGGCGCAGCCCACAATACCCGTCTGCACGCGACCCCACATGATCTGGCGGTAGATGTAATAGCAAGGCGCCGCATCGCGCACCAGGAAGCCGCGGCGTATGAAATCCTGCAAATTATCGCGGCTCTTGGCATAGGTAATCTCATCATGGATTTCCTCTTCTGAGGTATCTATATCCGCTCGGCAAATATGCAGGAAAGAAGAGACATTGCCTGCCGCCATACGACAGGCTTCCTCGTGACTCATCACATCGTACGGCAGACTTGAAACCTGCTCGGCATACTGCTTGGGCGGACGGAGGGCGGCAAATGGACGAATTGTTGACATACCGGAAATAATGGGGTTATGGGTGAATATTTTGGAGGATTATTTTTTGGGGAGCGGGCTCATTGATGATAAAAATGCGTCCATTCCCCCGAGGTTGAAAAAGATCATCCCACTGCACCTTATTCTTGTCGAATGTGACATTCTCTGCAGAGCGTGTGGAAAGCAGTGGAACGTGGTGCGTGCGAAAGGTATTGCCCTTGATCAAAATATTGCGGTGGTATCGCTGCTTCTGCTTCCCGATGTCGCGCACCTCCGGACAAATGGCGATCACGGCATCCGTAAACTGGTAGGAGGCAGTGAGGTTGTGATCGAAGAGATTGTCGATAATCTTCACATCGCTGCACGCACCGCTCTCGTACCAACCCTGCGCATCCCCTGCCAACAGAATGGCGCTGCCGTGTGAGCGCACAAACTTGTTGCCCTTCACCAGCACCGGCTTCGGCGTGGTGAATAGAGCGCCGCGAGCGCGATTGTGGCGTACGGTATTGTTGACGAACTCCACGGAGGGATACCAGTCCGCGTTTTCCACGGCATCGCTCTCGCCGATTCCCTCGGGCATGGGCGCCTCGAAAGTCAATCTCACATGCCGTTCATCGAGCATCTCCGCCTTCTTGACACGCCCCAATTCAGGCACGTTTTCGAGCGTTTTCCCGCGTATGAATTGTACACGCTCCCCATCCAAAAACACCTCGAATCCAATAGACTGCCCGTGCATGTACTGCGCCACGATACTTGTCGGACTCTCCACTTTCACAATCCCCAAGCAGGTGGAGTGCACATTGATGGCATCGTCCATCATCCCTTCGTAAAGCGCTTTTTCCACGTGGATCTTTCCCCGGCAGTTGGAAAAGTGCGTGGCATCCGCCGACACGGTGTAGATGCGTCCCTTAGCACGGATGCACCCTCCTCCGTTGATGGTAATATTTGTACTGCGCTGTGCGAGCAAGCCCATGCCCTGACTGTCGGAGAAGACAACCTTGTTCAGCACGGTGTCTGTGGCACGATAAAGCATCATCGCCGGGTGAGGGCGAAAACCGTTGCGCAGGACAAGAATCTGCCCGACCTTTAGCCCCATCTGCCCGGCATCCTTTGCGAAGCGCACCCGATCATGACTCAGCTGCTCAGCCTGATCTGTCCAGCCCAAATCGCCGTCGCCGGACATAGGCACCATCGGTCCATCCGCTTCAAACGGCAGCGCCATACCTACACCCTCTTCACCATCCTCGCGCAAAATGCGGAACTTCCCGTTTTCCACCTTCCAGCGGAACATCGTCGGAGATATCTCCAGCGTCGTCTTACCATCCGCTATCTCACATATCTTTCCCTCCACAAAAAAGGGCGCCGCGTAGCGGATGATGAAGTTGCGCAGTGTCACGCCGCTGCTGTCCTGCACGAGCACGGGCTGCATCTTGCCATGAAACATCAACGTGCACCCCTTCCCATCCAGCGTCACATTCTTCTTCTTAACGATGGGGAGACCTACCGGGATGTCACGCTGTTGGTCGTGGTTGGACACGTAAAAATTCATTTTGGGGGACGTATCGGGAAACAGGTGGTACACCCGTTTAGACAAGGAAATCGTGCTTCCCTCCTCCGCCTTGCTGATTTGCTCACGCAGCTGCACTCCATCATCCTGCGGGGCACCGACAGCATTTCCGCCCACGATACATGCCACCATTCCCGCCAGCCCCCAAAAATGCGATACCATACTCATTGTTGTGCCGTGGTGTATAGAGTTAGCAGAGCGGTTGCCAAATCCTGAGCATCGTAATAGTTCGAAGCCGCCAATCGCTCACCCTGTACGCGCAAATAGGCATTGAGCTTTCCAATGATGGGCATGTAGCGGTGTTCGTAAACGCTGATCGTTTCCTGCCCACGCAGAGGAAGCGAGGGCAACAACTGCGCCCAAGCACGCAGATCGCGCGAGAGCCCCACGATGATGGGCACCGCCGCCTGGGCAGAGGCTTTATCCGACACGCGAGCCAAGGTATTGCACAGTTTGCCCAAAATGACAATGCCGGCGCGTATATGCGCCTCCTCCGGCAGGAACCGATCAGTTCCGGACTCTGCCGTCGCCTCAGGGGCGCTCTCTCCACGCACGGTCGCCAGAGCCAGAGCCGCCATCACGATGAACAGTGAACACTTCATGATCCTAGCAAAGAACATAGCAGACTGAAAGAACGAAAGAATGAAATAGACTCATAGCACCGCACCCTCTGCAAACGGTAGATGGATTCATACACACGCCCCCACACCTCGCGCATTGGACGCTCGTATTTGCGAGTAATCTCCGTCGCCAGATCCGGAGGCAACTGCGTGATAGCCCCAATCTCACGCCGCGACTCACCCACGCGCGGGAGCAAAGCCTGTAGTGCGGCATTCTCCGCTTCGGCGCTCTCCTTGTCCTTTACCCGCACCATCACCTGTCCCAAATCCTCCCCAAGCTTCACATAACGAGCGAACACCGCATCCATGTCCGCCGGGATTTCCTCGGCACGCAGCGAGCAAACAAAAACGGCCGCAATGACCATGAGCAGGTAGCGCGCCACAAGCACTGGAATCAGTGTCATCTTCATATCCCTTACGTGCGCCATATTAACATATCACCCCTCCATTGGCAAACACCAAATTCCGCATATATCCGTCCTCCACACGTGTCCCAAGAAAAAGCACCCCCAATGGTAGGCAACGGCACATCATGCAGCACAAGCCGTTGGTTATTTACGATTTACGATTTAGATTATAGCGCGCCGGAGGCGCGGGAATTTTGCGAAGCCGGGGCGGACAGGATGTGATTGAGCCGTGCGCGGGAATGGTTAGAAAGGGGCGAGAATTTTGCAGAGCCGCATCACCGGCTTGATTACTGTACATCGTACATGGGCGAAGCCTCCTCCGCTTCCCCTCGCAACGCGCCGAATTCCGCAATCGTACATCGTGCATCGTACTTCGTACATAGATGGGCCTCGCCTGCCTCCGTCGCACACCGTAAATGGCAACCGCATTTGCAAAACGACCGGCCTCGCACTCTGCAAGACCGGTCGGGGGTTTTCAAGTAGTAAATCAGGAGAGAGTCCAAAATTTGCCCGGAGCAAGGCTTACCCCTTGGGAGCAGGCATCTTGCCCGTCGTGAAATACTGCTCGATTTCCTCCAGTGTACGCCCCTTCGTCTCCGGCAGGAAGAAAGCCGCCGTGATGAAGTAGATCACCGTGAAACCGGCCAGTGTGAAGAATACGCTGGAATATCCAAGCGCACCCACCCACGGCAAGAAAGTTCCTGCAATCGTAGTCGATACGCCTTGGTTAATCAACAGAGCAATGGCCATCCCGTTGGCGCGAATGCGCGTGGGCATGAGTTCCGAAAGCGCGAGCCATACACACACGCCCGGTCCCGCCGCGTAGAACGAAATGAACACCACAAAGAAAGCCGTAACCAGCCAGCCGGTCAGCGGGGCGGGCTTCATGCCCACCTCGGCGCGGGTGATGCTGAGTTCCTCCAGTGAGCCCGGATTCGGGTATTCCTGCCAGAAGAACATGTGGTCCAAGAAGGTGGGTTTCGGCACAAATGAGGGGGCAATAATCACCCGATCGCCGTTGCGCTCCAGCTCCAGCAGCGCCTTCACAACCTCCTCGGGGGACAAGCCAGCGGCGATCTGAGGACGCGTCTTTTCATCACGCACCTTGTCAGACAACTGGTAGGTCTTCTCCTTCTCAATAGATTCCTTCTTGAGATCCTCGAGGAAAGCGGTCTGAGCAGCAGCTACGTCCACGGCCGCCATGGCGTTGTCTTGGTACGTTTCAGTGGGCAGAGCATTCTTCACAAAGTCGAGCTTCGTTTGACGGTCAAATTTCTCTGCCACAACTTGGTTCGAAGAGCTGCCCTGCTTGTAAGTGACGATGAGCTGCACTCCCGGGGTCACGCTCCCGCCCTGCATCAGCTCGGGATGCTGAGCCGCCACCGTCTTCACAGCGTCATCCACAGAGAGCTTCACATACGCATTTGTTCCATCGTGCTTGACAACAAGCTGCTTGACATAATCAGTCACATCCACGCGCTGATCCTCTACGGAGAGGAACATGGCACCCACACCAGCCAGTCCGGCGATGATGCCCAGCGTGCCCACCTTCAGCAGGAAAGTGCGCCCTTTCTTGTCCACCAGCGACACCGCCACAATCGTCATGAGCATGTTCACCACCTTGATGGCCATGTCCGCTATGTTGGCGCTCTCGCCTTGCAGCCCGGCCTGCTGGAAAATCTTCACGGAATAGTTGAGCACGGAATTGATTCCCGTAGCTTGCGTACACGCCAGCACAATAACCGCCAGGATGAAGGGTATCACGTATTTGCGCTGCAGCAGGGTGTCCCCCACCGACGCGGCGGCTATGGCCTCCTTCTCTGCCTCCGCCGCGGCATCCGCCTCTTTCATCTCAGCCAGTATCTCCCTGGCGGCTTCCTCGCCATTGTTGGCGGCCAGAGCGAGAAGAGCCTCACTCTCCCTACCTCGGCGGTAAAGCCAACGCGGGGATTCCTTGAGGCGGAAAGAACCGAAGAAGAGGATGAGTCCCGGAATCGCCGAGCACCAGAAAATCATCTGCCAAGCCAGCTTCTTCATATCGTCCGGCACGGTCACATCCGTTGCCGCTCCCACGAACTCCGTGGTCACGTAGCCCACCACTGCGGCAAACACCAATCCTACCGTGAGCAAGAATTGGAACATACCCGTACCCTTGCCACGCGAGCCCGCATCCAAACACTCCGCCAAGTACATGGGCACGACTACACCGACCAGACCGGCTGATGCGCCCTGCAAAATGCGCCCGCCCATGAGGACGCCAAAGAACCCATCCGAGAAGCAGATGATGGGGATACTCAGCGTGAAGAGAAAAGCGGAGAGGATAATCACCTTCTTGCGCCCCAGCCACTCCGCCAGCATCCCGGCAAACAGGGAGGAAAGAACCGAACCGAACAACACGGCCGCCACCACCATGGATATCTGCGAGGGAGTGTAGGAAGACGTCTCTTCAATGTACGGAACCGCGGCGGCAATCACTCCCACGTCGATGCCATACAACAATCCCCCCAACCCTGCCATCACCATGAGGTAGCGTGCGTACCTCCTCACGGAGTCCGACACCGGTGTTTCAGTCAAACTGGTACTCATAACGCTCGCATTATAACACCTCTGCCTACCAACGCAAGAAAAAACGCACTCGGGATGTACGATTTACGATTCACATTGAGTTCGTGCGCGTTGCACGCTGGCATTCAAATCGTAAATTGACTCACCGGCACCACCCTGCCATGGTTGCTTCGGAGTCGCCTCACGACTGTTGCTTCGGAGTCGCCTCACGACTCCTCACCCCTACGGGGCAAAAGCTAATGCTTTTGGCCAAACTGACTTACAGCCGTCGTCAGTTTTCACCCTTCGGGCAGCGCATCCGCGCTGTCCATACGCACTTACAGCCGTCGTGCGTGTTGTAAATCACAAATAACCAACATCTTATACTACATGATGTGCCGTTACCTACCATCGGGAGTGTTTTTTCATGGGACAGATGTGGGGCTTCTCAGCTTAACGGCTAAAAAATATTGAAAGAAAGGTTGAACTGACCACGTACTTAGATGTAGCATGGATACGTGGAAAACGATTCTACTCGCAGCTGCTTCTTGCCTCGGTATGCTTAACGCTCAAGAACAGAGTCCCTACACGCCCAACCCTGACTGGGAAAACCCGCAGCACCTCTCCGAAGGTCGCGAGGAAGCTCGCGCTTTCTTTGAACCCTTCGCGAACCGGGAAGAGGCGCTGCAGGGCAAACGCGAAAACTCATCGCGCTGGATGTCGTTGAATGGCATGTGGAAATTTCACTGGGTTCCCAAGCCCGACGAACGACCGGTGGATTTCTACAAACCGGAGTTCGATGTAAGCTCCTGGGCAGACATCGATGTGCCGAGCAACTGGCAAATGCGGGGATACGGTACCCCCATCTACAGCAACCAGCCCTACACCATGGTGCGCGATTGGCCTCGCGTCATGACGCCACCGCGCAACGACACGGAGAGGTCCTACACGACCCCGAAGACAGAGCCGAACGCCGTGGGTTCCTACCGCCGGGAGGTGACCCTCCCTGAAGCGTGGGATGGCATGCGTGTGTTCATACGCTTCGACGGAGTAGATTCCTTCTTTTATTTGTATGTGAATGGTCACAAAGTAGGCTTTTCCAAAGATAGCCGCACCGCCGCCGTTTTTGACATCACCCCCTATGTGCAAAAGGGCAAGAACATCATTGCTGCAGAAGTGTACCGCTACAGCGATGGTTCCTATCTGGAATGCCAGGACATGTGGCGGCTTTCCGGCATTTTCCGCGATGTCAGCCTGATTGCGACCCCCCAGGTGCTCGTCCGGGACTTTTTTGTTCACACTGACTTTACTAAGCAACCGGATGGGATCACGGACTACACCGAAAGCGATCTGCGCGTGGAGGTGGAGGTAAGCAACCGCACTGCTGAAGAGCAGCCCTATGAAGTGGAAGCCGAGCTGCTCACCCGCGACGGCTCCAAACGAGTAGCCGCTCTGACCCCGATTCGCGGGCGCGTACAGCCCGGGCAAGAGGCGACCAAGGAGCTCACGGCGCATGTAAGTTCCCCGGCTCTATGGAGTGCAGAAAAGCCGAATCTATACAGGCTGGTGATGTACCTGAAAGATGCTAATGGCCGCGTTTCGGAAACCATTTCGCGTCTTATCGGATTCCGTGAGGTGAAACTGGAGAACGGACGTTTCCTCGTCAACGGCATGCCGGTGAAGCTCAAGGGCGTGAATCGCCATGAAAGCCAGCATGCCAACGGTCATACCGTAACCCCGGAAGAATGCCGCACCGAATTGTTGCTCATGAAACGCGGCAATATCAACCACATACGCAACTCGCACTACCCGCAACCCTCGTTCTTCTACGAAATGTGTGATGAACTGGGCATCTACGTATGCGATGAAGCCAACATCGAATCGCACGGCTACTACTACGGCGAACTCTCCCTCTCGCACCCCAAAGAATGGGAGGCTCAGCATGTGTGGCGCAACAAGAACATGGTCGAGCAGAGCAAGAATAACCCCTGCGTAATCATGTGGTCCTATGGCAACGAAGCCGGACCCGGACGGAACTTTGAAGCTGTGCGCAATTGGATCAAATCGCGCGACACGTCCCGCCCCACCCAGTACGAACGCAACAATGACTTGGCGGATCTCTGCTCCAACCAATACCCCAGCGTCAACTGGATGCGCGAGATAGCTGCCAGAAAACTCACCAAACCCTGGTACGTCTCTGAGTACGCTCACATCTTGTGCAACTCCATGGGCAACCTGAAGGATTACTGGGACGCTATCGATACGAGCGACTCAATCATCGGCGGCGGCATTTGGGAATGGATTCACCAGTGCTATGATCAAGAAGTTACCGCACCGGACGGGAAAAAAATCATCCGCCAGAGTTATGGCGGCGATCGCGGCGAGCAACCCAATGACGGAATCTTCTGCATGAAGGGGGTCATTTACAGCGACCGCACCCCTTCCCCCGTGTACGATGAAATCCGCAAAGTCCAACAGAATATGGACTGTCGGTTCCTGGGAGTCACCTCCACGCAGGACGGGAAAGGGCTAAAATTTGCCATCAAAAACAAGCATCTCTTCACGAACCTGAATGAATATGATGCTCATTGGGAAATCACTGAGGAAGGGAACCGTGTGCTTGCTCAAGGCAATTTCCGGCTGGATGCCCAACCGCTGGAGACGACGACGTGGGAGCTTCCGGCCAACGCCATCCCCACAAACCAATTCAAACCGAATTGCAAATACTTTGTGAACATTAGTTTCTGCCTGCCGAAAGACACCGCATGGGCGAAAAAAGGCTATGTTGTCGCTACGGAACAGATACTGCTTCCCGATGACTTTACCGGCTACTCCAACCAATCCCGTATCATGCCCCTGAATGTTGACCAAAAACTGGAAGTGCGGAACCGCAATTCCGAGGTCCTCATTTTGGGCAAAAACTTCTCCCTCTGCGTCGATAAAGTGACCGGCGGCCTCAAAAATTACATCGTTAACGGCCACGAGCTCATTGGCAATAAAGCCACGTTGCACCTCAACTCCTTCCGCGCCCCGCTCGCCAACGACAAGTGGGTCATGAACCAGTGGCTTCAGAATGGCATGCGCAACATGCACCATTCCGCTTCTCCCGTGCTCATTGAACGCCTCAAGGATGGAGTCGTCCGCATCTCCTGCGACGTGACAAGCCGCGGGCAGCGCAAAGAAACTCTGGACAGCTTCAAGTACGACCACGGCAAGTTCACGCCGGATGACAACGGTCCCATCACTGAAAAGGATTTCAGCTACTCCACTCAGATTGTTTACACGATTCTCCCCAACGGCTACGTCAATGTGCAGGCCGGTGTCCTTCCCAAGGCCGACAAGGTGATTTTGCCGCGCTTGGGCTACACGCTCAATCTGCCGGAGAAGTACAACGAGGTGCTCTGGTACGGTCGCGGTCCGGGGGAAAATTATCCGGATCGCAAGAGCGGCTCCCCCATCGGCATTTACTCGCGCTCCGTTGCCGACATGGTGGAAAAGTATCCCTTGCCCATGGAAATGGGGAACCGCATGGACACCCGCTGGGTCGCCGTCACGGATGGTCACGGCGTGGGCCTTCTCGTTTCCTCCTCCGAAGGTGAGACCATCAACTTCTCTGCCTTGCCCTACACGGCTCAGGCTCTCTTTGCTGCCGCTCACCCCGAGGAACTGAAGCCGGCCGGCGCCACAGTGCTGAGTATCGACACACTGACTCTCGGACTGGGCGGCGCCTCCTGCGGTCCGCGCCCCATGGATCGCGATATACCCTTGGCGGCGCCCACCTCTTTCTCGTTTTCACTGCTGCCCATCATGCCGGACGACGACCCGATAGAAGTGGGGCGCAGATCCTTGCCGCTGGCAGGCGCCGTCACAATATCCCGCGATGAACTTGGATATGTGCGCGCCCACTGTGATACAAAAGACGCCCGCATCAACATGATATTGGCCGATGGCACAGCAACCGTGTACACTCAACCTTTCTTGCAGCGCGAGGAAGGTACGATTCGCGCCTACGCCTCCATGGATGGCTGCCTTGATTCTGCCACAACTTGGCAGCACTTTGAGGCATGGCGTCCCGGCAACCTGCTGCGCATCGCCTCCTGCTCTTCCACCTCCGGGCATTCCGAATCTCCCTGGCACCTCATCGACGGACGCAGCGATACCATTTGGCACAGCCAGTGGCACGGCAAGCCCATACCCTACCCCCACGAGGTTGTCGTCGACTTGGGTGTAGATTCCGAGTTGCGGGGATTCACCATTACCCCGCGCCAGGCACGCAGCTCGTCGCGCGTGCGCAAGATAGCGTTCTACCTGTCCATGGATGGTCAGAACTGGCCGAATCAGCCCGCCTGTACGCTGGAAATGGAAGATAGCGACCAGGAGCAGAGCGTCATCATGCCTGATATGCAGACGGCTCGTTTCGTGAAACTGGTGTGCCTGGAACCCATGGTGCCCGGCGAACCATACGCCGCATTGGCTGAGTTTGTGCCTCTCATCACGAAGGTGATGGGAGAATACCCGCCCCACGCCTATTTCTCGGTGAACTATGTGAGCTCCGAGTTACCCGGCATTGGTCAGGCAATCCATGTGCTGGACGGCAACGAGGAAACATTCTGGCACTCCATGAAAGGGGTGACGGTGGCAAGCTTCCCCCACGATATCCGCCTGGATCTCGGCGGCGAACGCACCCTCAAAGGTATGATCTACCGGGCAGCGCCTCCCCAAGATGCCCGCATCAAGGATTATGAAATCTATGTAAGTCAAGATGGCGCCAACTGGGGAGAACCCGTGGCGCGCGGTTCCTTTGCGAACCATACTGACCAGCAGCAAGCTCTCTTCTTCTCCCCTGCCAAGGCCCGCTTCGTACGTCTCGTGGCTCTTAATTCCCACAGTGGGGGCGACTACGCTGCCATCTCTGAACTGGATATCCTTCCGGCCGACGAACCGGGGCAAACGCATTAGAAATGCGTTTGCCTATGTACGATGGACGATGTACGATGTACGATTTGGAAGTTCCCGCGCTTACGCGCGAATATGGCGAGGCAGGCGCGGGAGCTGAAATCGTGAGGCGACGATCGGACGTGGTTAGAAAGGGGCGGGGGCGCTTCGCGGCGCCTGTGTGCGATTTGGGAAATTCCCGCGCCTCTGGCGCGCTATAATTCAAATCGTACGTCGTACTTCGTACATAGGCAGCAACCTACGGTTGCTGCTACGCGCGTTGGAAAGCTTTCCGGCAGTCCTCAACGCTCATCTGCCCGGGCGCGCTGGGACTATTCCCCAGATAACCGTAAACTAGGGCGCTGCCCTGCTTGCACAAGAAGAGGCGACTCTCTTGCGCCAAGAGTCCCATCCCCATAAGTGCGACGGGACGGGGATGTCCGGGACGAGTCAGCCACTCCGCTACCGCCTGCACCTGCTCCCAATTCTGCGGGGTAAAAGCGACCTTCACGAGATCTGCCCCGGCAGCCAATGCGCGTTGCTCCAGCGCATCCAGCTCGGAAGCAGAGGGAGTACCGGAAAAATAATGAGCGGAGGCCACAAGCATGATCCCGGAAGCGTGCATCTGCTCCAGCAAATCTCCCGCGTCATCCAGCAGGGCAATCTCCCAATCCACAGCAGCTGCCATGGGCAATAGCCGCCGCACACATTCGATGCGCTCGTGCTGAGCCACCACGCAGTACCCCCCCTCTGTCGCATCGCGGAAGGTCAGCAGCACCGGCACATCACAGGGCACTTGCGGCGTCAGTTCATGCACGCCCTCAGCGTAGGCATCCACCCGCAGCTCCACGATATCGCAGTCTCCGCGCTTCACCTTGGCCAGTTCGTCAGGAGTCTTCACCACACCCACAATGAGCGGGTAGGGTGGGCTGAAAAGGGGACTGAGAGGCTGCTCTTGGTTCATTTTTTTTCGTTGTTCATTTCGCGTACCTCCTGACTCAGCTTCATCGCGCAGAAGTTCGGCCCGCACATCGAGCAAAAATGCGCTTTTTTCGCTCCTGAGTGGGGGAGAGTTTGGTCATGGTATTCCCGGGCGCGCTGAGGGTCGAGCGAAAGGTTAAATTGATCCTCCCAGCGGAATTCAAAGCGCGCCTTGGCGAGCGCATTATCGCGCAGCTGCGCCGCAGGATGCCCCTTTGCCAAATCTGCCGCATGCGCCGCGAGCTTGTAAGTGACCACAGCCTCGCGCACATCTTCGGCATCCGGCAATCCCAAATGTTCCTTGCGGGTGACATAGCAGAGCATCGCGCATCCCCGCTGGGCAATGATGGCGCCGCCTATGGCGCCGGTGATGTGGTCGTACCCCGGTGCAATATCCGTGGGCAAAGGGCCGAGAGTGTAGAATGGCGCTTCGTGGCACCATAGAAGTTGTTTGCGCATATTCTCCGGGATAAAATGGAGCGGCACATGTCCCGGCCCCTCGTTCATCACCTGCACGCCGCGTTTCCAAGCTGAGAGAGTAAGCTCTCCCTGCACTTCCAACTCGGCGAGTTGCGGAAAATCGTTTGCGTCCGCAATGCTCCCGGGGCGCAAACCATCCCCAATGGACACCGCCACATCGTAGGTCGCCAGGATCGTGCAAATCTCATCCCAATGCGTGTACAGGAAATTTTCTGAGCCGTGCAGCATCATCCACTTTGCCATAATCGACCCGCCACGCGATACAATGCCTGTGGCACGCCCGGCTGTGAAAGGAACAAAACGCTGCAGAAGCGCAGCATGAAGCGTCACGTAGTCCACCCCCTGCTCTGCCTGCTCGATGAGCGTATCGCGAAAAACCTCCCAACTGAGAGACTCCACCTTGCCGTCGCATTTCTCCAATGCTTGGTACACGGGCACAGTCCCGATGGGAACGGGGCTGTTGCGCAAAATCCACTCGCGTGTGCGGTGAATATCTGCACCGGTGGAAAGATCCATCACCGTGTCGGCTCCCCAATGAATGGCGCGGCGCAGCTTCTGCACCTCCTGGCGTATGCCGGAAGATAGGGCGGAGTTGCCTATATTTGCGTTGATTTTGCAGAGAAAATGGCGTCCGATAATCATGGGCTCCGCCTCCGGATGATTCACATTAACCGGGATCAAAGCCCGACCGGCGGCCAATTCATCGCGCACGAACTCCGGCGTGAAGTATGCCGGCACATGCACCCCGGTGCGCTTCGCGTAATCCGCCGGGTGCCGATAGTGCAAGTCCGCACGCCTCTGCATACTTGCCGGCGAAAATCCCGGCTGCTCTTCCAGCTCGCTGGGACGCGGCATACCTGTCCCCAGCTCATCCAGCAACAGCTGCGCCTCCTCCGGCCGCGTCTTTTCATTCGGGAATCGGTCATACACTTCCCGGAAAACCTCTTCCCGCCCCAAATTCTCCCGAATAGCCACAAATTCCATCTCGGGCGTAACCATACCGCGCAATGCGTACGCACGCTGTGTGGGAGGAGCATCCGCCGACACAGCCCGGAGAGCACCATTTTCCGCGCGCTGCACGTCTCCACGTACCGCAATCCACGACTCACGCAAGCGGGGTAGTCCGGTTTCTTCCGTACAATTCATGGAGGAATCGCCCCACGGCCCTGAGCAATCGTACACACGCACCGGTTCGTTTTTCTCTGTGCTTCCGTCAGGAAAAAGGGAATCCGAGAGTTCAATCTCGCGCATTGGTACGCGAATCTCCGGGTGAATTTTCCCCTGCACGTAGATACGCTTCCCCACTGCTTCCGGTAAATCAACGCTCATGCGTGCATTCTACCGCATTTTCCGCAAATTGAAAAGCGCAAACCCCGATGCAAATGCATTAGAAAATGCATTTGCCCATGTACGATGTACGACGTACGATGTACGATTTAGATTATAGTGCGCCGGAGGCGCGGGAATTTCGTAAATCGTAAATCATTTTGCGCCTGCTGCGCGCAGCACTGCTTCTGTGTCGGCGTGGCGGTCTTCCTGAGCTTTCATCAATGCCGTCTCGCCATCCTCATCTCGAGCATTTACATCTGCCCCGGCAGCAAGCAATGCCTTGACCACTTCGGTGTACCCGTCACTCGCCGCCTCCATAAGCGCGCTTTTCCCCTCGTGATCCCGATGGTTGGCATCAGCCCCGCATTGAAGCAAGAGCGTCACGACGGCCAAGTTTCCCTTATCGGCGGCTTCCATGAGCGCGGTCTCGCCATCGCGATCCGCACAATCTATGGCCGTGCCACCGGCGAGCAACTGCCGAAGAGCCGCCTCACCACTATTCGCCGCGCGCAATACCGCCTTCATCCCTTCCTTGCCTGTGAGTGCAGCTGGCGTAGCTGCCGAAGTCGTTTTGGAAGCCCGGCGCAACACATCTGCGGTGTCGGTGTGGTGTTCCTCTTCAGCCATCATCAGGGCCGTTTCACCATCTTTGTCCTTCGCGGCAACATCGGCGCCGGCTTCCAACAGAGCCTGCACCACGGGCGTGCGTCCCTCATCCGCCGCGTGCATGAGCGCCGTCTTTCCATCTTCATCCTTGCGGTTCACCTGCGCGCCGTGTTTGAGAAGCAGCTTCACAGCGGCTAAATTACCTTTATCGGCGGCCTCCATCAATGCCGTTTCCCCATCGTCATCCGTCACATCCACAGCTACGCCGCTTGTCAACAGCTGCTCAAGCTGCTGTTCGCCGAAATTTGCAGCTCGCAACACGGCCTTGTGAGGCTCAGGGCCGTCCGCATACGCAACCCCACCGGCAAACAGAACCGCTGCCAGCACAACTCGGAGATAATGTGTCTTCTTCATCTTCTTCTTTCTCGCTTTCAACCTCCCTCTACCACAGGAACTATGACATGTCAAGCCATTTTTCAAACAAATATCAAATCACCCACATCCGGCCCAAGAAAAAACACTCCCAAGGGTAGGTAACGGCATATCATGCAACACAATTCATTTACGATTTACGATTTACGATTTGAATGCTAGCGCGCTACGCGCGAGATTGCCGAGCCGGTGCGTAGCGGAATTCTTGAAACGATGATGCGTCGATGGGAAAAAGCATCTGGTGTTACGCTATGCCGGGTTGACTCAGCGCCGCCCCATCGGCGGTTGCTTCGGAGTCGCCTCACGACTGTTGCTTCGGAGTCGCCTCACGACTCTCCTCACCCCTACGGGGCAAAAGCTAATGCTTTTGGCCAAACTGGCTTACAGCCGTCGCCAGTTTTCGCCCCTCCGGGGCAAAAGCTGTGCTTTTGGCCAAACTGCCTTACGCCGTCGGCAGTTTTCCCGCAGCTCCGCTGCGCATTATTTGCAAATCGTAAATCGATTTGGCCAAGCCGTGAACCTGGCTTCGCATAATCCAGTCCCTTTCGAACTAACGATCGCCCATGATTTCTCCACCACCTTCGCTTACGCTTCGCAAAGTTTCGCGAGCCGGAGGCTCGCCAAATTTCTAAATCGTAAATCGTAAATCGTAAATATCCAACGGTTTATGCCGCACAGTGTTGGGCAGCGTACTTGGCGCTGCACCATCGATGAAAAAGGGCGCACCATCACGGTGCGCCCTTTGCGATATCTGTTCTGCAAAATGACCTTACGGATTCACCAATCCATCCTCAGGGAAGAGACCGGGCGCTGCGGCACTGCCGGCGGGAGATTCCTCTACGCCGCGGCTGCGCACCGGCTTGCCTGCGGCATCTATGATGTCCGCCGTTACAAACACCGTCAGATTCTTTCGCGTATGAGACTCCGCGTTACTGCGGAAGAAACGTCCGACAAGCGGCAGGTCACCGAAGACGGGAACCTTATCTTCCACTTTCTGGACTTTATCCTCGATCATACCGCCGATAGCCACCGTGTGGCCATCGAAGAGCGAAAGTTTAGTGTTGACCATCCTGCGGGCAAAGACCGGCATATCGATACGGTTTTCAGTCAGCACGATCTGCTCAACTACCCGGTTGGTCGCCACACCGGAGACAATCGGAGAACCGTAGTTCACAAACCCCTCAAAGTCCACGATTCGAACAATGAAGCGGTCGAACTTGATGATGTTGTTGCGGGGAGCTTCCGCCACTTTTACCACCATCACCAGACCAACTTCTTCGGTACCCCAGTCATCCGGATTGGACGGCGCTGCCACAGGAACGGACATCGTGACGTTCGTTGAGTTGCCATTGGAGCCACCACTGTTTTCCGGGATTTGGGGCTCCGAAAAGCTCGTCGGATAGATGAAGCGGCGGATCACCTCAATACGCGCGCCACCGTCGTCCACAATTGGAACAAGGACATTGCCATCATCCGGAGAGTCATTCACATCCTCACCGGGAATCATCACAATAGACGGAGCATTCATCACATCCACGCCCTGCTTCTGCGAAAGCCCACGCATAATCATCTGGAAAGAGCCAGAATCATAAATGCCGGAGAGCGAGAGAATGCCGGGAGCAACGTGCGAGTTGTCGTTACTCGTGGATCCCGGGGAACCACCGGCGAGCAAGCTGTCCATGTTGGACGAAGTGATGGCGCCAGATCCCGAACGCAAGCCGCCCGTGACAAGCCCCTGTGTAATCGTATCCCCGGCATCGGCCAAGTTGCTGTTGTTTGTAACAGGCCACGAACCATTGTTGTGATGATTGTTGCCGTAGCCGGCGCCAGGATTCGTCACGAAGTCCCTGTAAGTACGTGAGGGAGTCGAGTTAGCCCCCGTTACGCCACCCAAGAAGGTCGTTCCGTTATTGGAGACGGAGAAAGGATTGACAACCCAGTCAAAGGAGAGTTCCTCATCATTGGTCTGAGACACCTCCACAAACTTGGTGGTCACCTTGACCATTTGCGGCTGTTCTTCTTGGAAAGCTTGCAAAGCATCCTCCACCGCATCAAGATCCTCCGGCGTACTGCGAACGGTGAGTTTTTGAAGTTTGCGGCTATAGGTAGCGCCTGCGCCCTTCGCCGCGAACCTAACGCCAGCCTGCTTGAGCACCTTTACGGGGTCCAACTTGCCCGGACGACTCTTGCCGCCAGACGCGAAAGCACTGTCCTCATCATCCCCGCCATCCTCATCATCTCCTCCCTTGTCATCGATGAAAGAAAGGGGAACGTTATTCCACACACGGGTCTCCAGCACGTTGGAAGCCGGATCGTTGGCCATATAGACATCAACGCCGAGGTCGGTCACGTTGAACACACAGTTGGAACTCTCGCACACTTTCTGCAGCAGTTCGCGCAATGTCACATCCGAGAGTCTGACTGTTACCTCCGGCTCAGGTATCGGCCCGGCCACTACCGGAGCGGGCGCTGGCGCGGATGTCTCCTCCTCACCCTCCTCCTCTTCCTCCTCGTCACCATCTCCGTCCTCTTCATCAGAAGAAGATGCGGGAGCTGCCGCAGCTACCGGCAAGGCTGACGGAGCTATGTAGTTCATGTTTAGCATTTCGCCACTCTTTCGCGCCTCACCAACCATAAAGTCCACCACATCGCGAATGGGAGTCTTGTCAAAGACCACGCGCGCCACCTGCACATTGTTCAGAATGTCGTTCACTTTGAGCTGCTTCTCCGACTGCTCCTGGCGGCTTGTGGATCCACTTGAAAAGGCGCTACCGGCATCCCCGACTTCAGGCACGTCCTCCTGCCACAGGGCATCGACATCCGCCAGCGCCCTTGCACGATAGGAGTTGTACGCAGTTTGGAAATAGTGCGCCCGACGCTTGGAAACAGCTTCCTGTCCCCTGCGAGCCGCCTCATTGTACGGGTCAATTCGCAGGACAGAGTTGAAAGTGTCATACGCCTGACTGAATTGCCCAAGGTCGTAATACCCGTAAGCGAGTTGAAGAAGACGGCTCACCTCATCCACATTCTTCACGTGCTCGGGAGTAAGCGCCGGGTTGTTGCGAATCGGGTCGCGCAGCAGGGAAAGCTCTTTGCGGGCGCGTGCGTTGTTCGGCTCGCGGGAGAGCACATCCAACAGCAGCTGCTCCGCATCATCGTAACGTCCGACTTTGGCGTATTCCATAGCCACCGCTATCGATGCGTCGGATATGCACGAGCGGATGTACTCCTGCAATTTGCGCGTGGCCGGAGCGTGTGGAAGCCTGTCCCACGACTGCCGGTACTTCTCCAGCGCTATGGAATACTTGCCCTCGCTGTATGCTTGGCGTCCTTCCTCCAGCAACTGCATTGCAGCGTCGCGCTCGGCCGTCCGGCGCGCCGCTTCACGCGCGTTGATGTCGTTCTGCAGACCTCCTTGTCCAGCATAGACGGCTGTGGGGCCTACTTCGCTTGATCCCGCGGCAGTAGAGGTGGTGAGGTACCCCTCGGTACCGGCATACACAAACGAACATGCGACCGAGAAGCCGACCGCAAGCATCTTGTGAGTAGAGGTGATGAGAGATGCGTTATTCATGGTGGTGTTCTATTTATGACAGAATTTTTGGTCTTTGTAAAGCCTACAGTTGAAAAAAATGGATATTTTGTTCGAGAATGTTTATTTGCCGGGCTTTTCCGGAGGGGTGGAATCGTCAGCGGAAACGCTCATCTCTGAGCCTCCATTGACACTCACCTTTGCTTGAGTTTTTTTCTTGCCGGCGTCTGTAACAACGCAGTGTGTATCCTTGAATCCGGGCACATCAAACTGCTGCCCCAGCTGCACGGTAAGCTCTTTTCCTTTTTCCGGTCCTGCAGTGACGCGGAACTTAAGCGTGATGTCGCGAACAGTGTGCCGGTTCCTGCTGCCGGCCATCAGGTCAAATTCTTTGGCGGAACTGACCTCAGTGTACGCATCCTTCACGTGAACGAAGTTGGTAGTATTGCCGGACTCATCCGACTTCTTATCGATTTTCTCTATGGTAAAACGATTTTTCGCCATGGGACCGCTCGCCTCCTCTCCCAAGCCGAACGTCTCGCCAGGTTTCTTCTCTTTATGCGACGCTATGCGCTGCTCATTGCTGGAAAGAATATTGATAGTGACCGTGTTTTCATCGAAGAAAGAGGCAGAACTCAACTCAATGAGATGCGTGGACACCGTCTTTTCCCCAACGGTGACGAGTTTGAGTGTATCACCCGTCACGAAAGGAGGCATGCTGTCGGCGTTCGATGGATCCGTGCCGGCCACGAATTCCTCTCCGTTGGAAAAACCGTCACCATCCGAATCCTGCTGCAGGGCATCGGCCATGCAGAGGGAGTCCTCCAAGCCGTACATATAAAACCAACCATTAGGCACCGCTGTGGGTTTCGCATCTGCGCCGGAAGCCGGTATGCTGTGCAAAGGGCGCGAACCATCCGCAAGCAGGTCCACGGCCAAATTTTTCTTTTGCGCAGGATCCGGCACTTGCCATATCGTAGGCGCAAAGAACAGCGGCGTGTACCGCGGTATCTTCTTGCCCTCCACCTTATCACGCGGAATGAAAGCCTCCTCGAGGGGAGGAGCCACGTCAACCAGTCTCCGCGGAGTGAGAGCATCCTGCTTCATCTGAGATGCCTCTTGGGTGAGAGCAGCGCCTTTTGAATCACTGTTCTCCATGCCCACAGCCAGCGACTCCGGCTCCGGAGAGTTGAGTACGTAAATACCGGCTGCGGCCGCCCCTAAGCCCAGCACAAAACCGGCCAAGAGAAAATTCCTACCTGTATTGGATGAGTTTGCCATAATACGGTAAATCTGAAAGGTTGGAGTATAAATTAGAGTTTATCGATTCCGAAATAGAGCACCTGCAGAGTGAGACTGACATCCACCTCACTGTTGGGAGAGCCGGTAATCATCTTGGCGACGGGTTCGGCAGCTACCGCGGCCTCTCCATCATTCTCACCTCCACTCATGGGATCCTCTGCAGCGGCTGTCGGGGCTTTGTAAGGCGCCAGCATGGGGAGATTTCCCGCAGTTTTCACCGAAATACCTGTGATGATAAAGAAGCAATTCTTGTCGGCGATGAGCGAGTTAATCACGCGCGGCAGCACACTGAGCGTTTCTTCCTTTGCCGGGTCGATGTCCTGCGCGCTGCGGCGTGCTACAAAGGAAATTTCCATCTCCAGCGGGAAGAAGTTGGGCTTCTTGCGAGCGCCCACCTTATCCTCCGGCAGAGGAGCGCAGTACAAACGCTTGATGGCGGGAGAACCGGCATCCACGACGTGGCGCACCAGCGTATCCGCTGTGTGCAGGATGAAGTTAAGGTAGGGCGCATCGCGTTCTGTCGCCGAGGCCGTCTTATACTCACTCAAACCAAGGGCCGCAGCATCCGCAGACAGATTGGTTTTCTTCTGCGCCGCATATGCAGCCACCTTCGCCGTCATGTCATTCACCTCCTTCTGAAACACATCCGGTCGGATGGGGTTTCCCTTGGCATCCTTACCCAGCGTAACGCACGCCTTGGCGTAGGCGGACAGATCGCTGCGCAACTCTTTGGCGAGGTCTCCCATGGCGCCCGAGGCCTGCTTGAGCAAGCGGCTGTTCTCGAGAGTCGGAGGAAGTTCTTCGTCCGCATAGCCGGCCAGCTTGGAGTGCTCCTCGGCGATTTTCGCCTGCGTCTCCTGAAGTACTCGGTAGCGACCATAGGCGTAATGGCATATTCCGCCGAAAGCTAACGCCATGAGCAGAGCTATGGCCGTCACTCGCTTATTTTCCATGATGTTCATATCGCGTAATGAAAGGCGTGGTGTTTTTTACTTCTTTGCGGAATCTGAGCCGGGCATCGGCAGCGGCGTCTTGAGCGGCATCACCATATAGAACTTGTCCGCGTACTCCGGGATGAGGTTATGACCTTTGGACTTTTCTGCATCCTGCACGACGAAGAAATGTCCACCGTTAGCCCGCACGGCCTTTGAATCGAACTGGAAGAGCGAATCGGCGCTATGCTCATCAAACTTGGAAGCCACCAATCCATTGAGCTTCTGCAGCTGTTTACCCTGATCATCCTTGCTCTTCTTGTAGAAGTATCCGCT
The DNA here is from genome assembly GCA_947626545.1 of uncultured Akkermansia sp. GTDB lineage: Bacteria > Verrucomicrobiota > Verrucomicrobiia > Verrucomicrobiales > Akkermansiaceae > Akkermansia. The sequence goes on from CANQSS010000024.1 coordinate 26,637, forward strand.
TACCAGCAGAGCCGTGACCTGCGGCGCCTTGTTGCGCTCCGCCATCTCAAAGGAACGCACCATTGTGCCGGAGCGAGCTTCGCGGGTGTCGAGCAAGACGTGGCGATCCGTTCCATCCGGTCCAACGCTGAGCGCGGTGTTCACGACATCGTACGCCACCAATGGATCCAAATCTGTAATCCAGAATGTCGGCGAAGCAGTCTTCTGAGCAATTTGGATGAGCAGGTCCGGATACGCGTTTCGCGCAGCGTACAGAGCGGCGTATTGCTCGAGGTCTTTCAAGCTGCGGTCGTAATCCGCCTTTTTTCTCTCCATATCGGCGTGGAGCCGATCCACCCGCTCAATATCCGGCGTAGCGCGGCGCAGCTGTTCCTCGGCTATCTTTGCCTGTTTGTTGACAGCATATGCGCAGAATCCTGCCCCAGCCAAAGCAATGACGCCTGCCAGCAGCACCTTGGGGATGAGCTTTTTCTCCGCACGATCCTTGCCCACACTCGTGGGCACCAAATCAATCTGAAAAGCCCCGATTTTCGCCCCGGTGATGGCCGCGCCCACCACCGGCCCCAGGCAAAGCGCCTCGGTTGCAAGCTGTTCGCCGTTCACCTTGGAACCCACGCGCATCGATTGGAGCGGGTTGAAAATCTCCACCGGCAAGTCCAACGAATTTTGCAGAAAATCCGTGGTGAAGGCCAGGCGCGCACCGCCGCCGCAAATATAGACCTTTGTAGGCGGGGTTCCCTTGTACTGAGCGCGGTAGTGGTTGATGGTACGCTGCACCTCCGAACTCAGGCGGGTCATCGCATTGCTAATGATGGAGGCAAGATTAGCCTGCTCCTCCGGCATCGTATCCGTGTGCCCGTTGCCGAGAGATACGACGCCCTGCTCAATCTTGAGCTGCTCCGCCTCGCGGAAGCTTAGGTTAAATTCTCGGGCAATGGAGTTTGTAATGAACGAACCGGCAGCCGTCACTGAACGCGTAAAGAAGCGCCCCTCCTCTATGAAGAGAATATCCGTTGTCTTGGCTCCTATATCCAGAAGCATCACTGGCTCCGTCTCATCCGGATAGGCCGCCTTAAACGCATTGTAAAGGGAAGTGATGGAACAGTCCACGCTGCGCGTCCGCAGTGAATTGGCCTCGACCTGACCGTTCAAGTCATCCAGCTCATCCTTTTTGATGGCCACCAACAGAACCTCCTGCTCGCCGTCTTCTACGCCCAGAAGCTGGTAGTCGAATACGATATCCTCCAAGGGGAAAGGTATGTGCTGTTGAGCCTCGTACCCCACCTGCTCCGCCATGTTGTCCACCGTATCGAGCGCAGGCAGCTTGATGAAGCGCATGAACACCTTTTGCCCCGACACGACATCGCGCACGTCCTTCCCGCGCACCTTGAGTTCTTTCACGAGCTCTCCCACAGCGTGGCTCACATAGTCGATGCGCATACCCTCTTCAACCGGGTCCAGCAGAATGTCCCTGCGTGCGTAGCGAGAGAGGGCAAATCCCTTGGATGAAGGAGTGAAGACGGCCATCGTCACACTCTGCGCGCCGATTTCCAGTGCTACTGTTGTCTTGTACTCAGCCATAAATAGAAGTAAAGAAGAGGTGAAGAAAGGATGTGAACCGATTAGAGCTCCGAATCATAATCTGACGTTGTGCCGGTGGATTTCGATGTAGAAGTCGAGGAATCGCTCTTGCCTGAGCTCTTACTGCCGGACGAGGAAGAGGATGAAGAATCCCCGGTGCTGCCCTCCTCGGAATCCATCGCGGAGGACGTTCCCTTGGAAGCCGGACCAAATGCGGGCTTCACGCGCGGGTAGTAGTTGCCGCTGTAGAACATGGCGTAAGGAGTCTCAGCGATGGAGCAAATATCCACATCCGGTTCATCGAATTTGGTGCGTCTGCTTGGTTTCCACCACGGAGCGGTAGAAACTTTGCTTGCAAGGTCCTTGTCGAAAATCTTAGAGTTGCGAGTCTCGCCCGGAGTCAGCTTAGGCGCCGTAGAAGAGGTGAAATCACTGCAAGGTTCGCCATTGATGGTGGCGACAACGGCGTAGCCGACGAGCAGCTTACTGATAGGCGGATCCGACGCAACACCGTAACTGTCGGTCAACATACAGGCCGTAGAGCGAGGGATAAACAATGCAACGTTAAAGGCCGCCTCACTCAGGTCGAGACCGCTCTCCTTAAGCGGAACCGGGTTCATTGGAATATCTGCATAGGTGATCTCTTTCTTCAGCATGTAGTACTTGGGGGACTCGGACTGCGATGAATTCAATTTTTCTTTGTCCAAAACCTTTTTCGGCTTCTTGAAAAGCAGGTGTGCTGTCACCTGCAGCTCCCGGACGTAGCGCGCGGGCGCAAGCTTCCTGTTCACGTTACGTCCCGACGCGTATACTTTGACAGGTATGTTCACCATGTACCACATGGCCGTCTTATCCTTAACCTGATCCATGCCTGATTGCGGATCGAGCTTGGCATCCTTAAACCCAAGCTCCTCCACCCCTGCTATACCCTCCGCCCCTCGCAAGGGCGTGACTTTCAATGTTGTCGCTTTCTGCAAGTTCAGAGAAAAAGCTACCTGATTCGCTGTTTTCGCCCAGTCCGATTCAGCAGTATACGCCCTCGGCGAAATTGCCAAGAGCATGGCTCCAAAAAGCAGAAGGAGAGATTTCATTTTCATAGCCACAAGACGAGTGTTCGCTTTATCTATATACACCCCAGCAAGCCTCTTGGCGAGAAAAATCTTACATTATTTCGCTTTTTTTTATATTTTTTGTCTCCCAACCAGCGGTTCAAAGGCATCGGAAATGCGTTTGTCATCGACGATTTAGACGGGGGCTGCCCATGTACGATGTACGAGGTACGATGTACGATTTAGAAATGTGGCGAGCCTCCGGCTCGCGAAACTGCGAAGCGTAAGCGAAGGGGGAGGGTGAAGCATGACGGGTGGTTAGTTCGAAAGGCTCGCGAATCATGCCAAGCTGCGTCCCCGGCTTCGCTAAATCGTACATCGAAAATCGTACATAGGCAAACGCATTTTCTAATGCGTTTGCCTCGTACTCCGGGCTTGTGCGCACGCCTGTTTTGTGCTATAAAACGAACCGTCTATGAATCCGTTGCTCGCAATTTATATCCACCATCTCGACCCCATTATCGTCAAGCTGCCTATTGAACATTTGGCGCTCAGATGGTATGGTTTGGCTTACGTGGCGGGCTTTGTGCTGGGCTACTGGGTGCTCCTGCAACTTTCCAAGCGCCATCTGTACTGCGTAGAACCTCAAAAGCTCGGCGACTTTATCACGCTGGTGTGTCTTGTCGGGGTCATCATGGGCGGGAGGCTCGGAGAATTCTTTTTTTACTGGCTTCCGGCGCGCGGGCTGCAAGGGTTGTGCGACGATCCGCTCTGGGTTCTGCGCGTATGGGAAGGAGGCATGGCATCTCACGGCGGTATTGCAGCTGTGCTGCTGGTAGCGATCATCTATGCCTGGCGACGCCACCTCTCAATCCCCGGTGTTTGCGATGGGCTTGCTATTGTGTGCCCCATCGGACTCTTCTTTGGACGTGTGGCAAACTTCATCAACGGGGAACTCTACGGTCGCCCCTGTTCACCGGACAATCCCCTGGCCATGAAGTTTCCTCTGGAGTACTTGGAATTCCCGGAACCCTTACGGCGCTCGGCTGACGCCGCCATGAGTCAAGCAGCCGGCATCCCGGTGAATGGATGGGGAAATTTCGATTTCATTGCAGATCTTTGCCGCAACAATGATGTCGCGCGTGAAGCTCTCGGGCGCTTTCTCACGCCGCGCTTCCCTTCTCAACTGTTCGAAGCATTCGGCGAGGGACTCATCATTTTTGCCGTACTCATCACATTGCGTCTCGTCTGGAAAAAGGCTCCGGACGGCATTTTCAGCGCTCTATTCTGCTTTCTGTATGCTGCTGCGCGGATCTCGGCGGAGTGCTTCAAGGAACCGGATGCCCCGATGTGGGGCAGCATCACCCGTGGTCAATATCTTTCTTTTGCTGTGATTGCTCTGGGTGCAGCATTCCTCGCCATTGCACTCTGTTCCAAGTGCAGCGAACCAAGGCAAACGCGTTAGAATTTACGATTTCTTCTATCGTTTTCATATAATGGACGTATCTATTTATTTTATCTCACACGGTTACGGGCCTGGGAATTTCTTCTTGCCCTATCAACCATACGAGTCTTTTGCGGAGCCGCCGCTTGGGCGGGGCACATGGCGCTCTGACATCGTAGCGGGGCTTTCTCCCTAATCGATTTCCGAGCCTCCCATGTCCCGGGGATAGAGGTTCTAGACGGCTTCTATCCCTTCTTCCGCAACTGCGCTTATTCTATCGCAGTCCCCCCTATTTTAACACCTCAAATTAACCGTTTACGATTTACGATTTGGAGAGTTCGCGCGCCTACGTCGCGGAGGAGCGGAGCAGAAGCGAGAGGGACGTGATGGAACTGTGAGCGGGGGTAGCTAGAAAGGGGCGTGAATCGCAAAGCTGACGCAGCGGCAGTGGTTACTACTGTGGTTTTCATATTCGGAAATAAGCGTAATGGTACGATGTACGACGTACGATTTGGGAGCATCGTACATAGGCGCCGCTAGGCGCCCCCCGCCCCTTTGTAACTACGTCCGATCACGGCTTTACGAATATGCGTCCGCATTTGCTTTGCAGTTCCCGCAGCTCCGCTGCGCATTATTTGCAAATCGTAAATCGTAAATCGTAAATCGTAAATTATGAATGTATTATGCTACATTACACACCGATGACTGCGTATTGGGGCTGCTTTTTCTCGGGCCGAATGTGGCGCCTTTCTGAAAAATTTTGTCACATGTTCACATTTTGTCTTGTCAAATCGCTTCTTCGCGTGTATCATTCGCCTGCGATCACTTTCCCTCTTGGGAGTGCTTCATTGGCTCGGTAGCTCAGTTGGCAGAGCAGGGGACTGAAAATCCCCGTGTCGGCGGTTCGATTCCGTCCCGAGCCACTTTCTTCTGTGCCCGCAGGGGCAACGGGGCGTAGCTCAGCCTGGTAGAGCGCCAGCTTTGGGAGCTGGATGTCGTAGGTTCGAATCCTGTCGCCCCGACTGAGGTGAGACCTCGCACGATGCGATTGTTCTCGCGTTTTCCCCCACACGTGTCCCAATAAAATCTTCTCTGGGCTCATTCAACCCATTCCTCATGCGTTTCCCACAGACAAAGGAAGTAAGCCCGACAAGATGTCAAACGATTGATGATTGAGCAAAGCCGTGAAACCGGCATAGCGTAACAGCAGATGCTTTCTTCCTATCGACGCATCATCATTTCAAGAATTCCGCTACGCACCGGCTCGGCAATCTCGCGCGCAGCGCGCTAGCATTCAAATCGTAAATCGTAAATCGTAAATGACCAACGGCTTATGCTACATGATGTGCCGTTACCTACCATTGGGGGGTGCTTTTTCTCGGGACGGATGTGGCGGTTGCCTAGGGTTTCAGTCTAATTTTTTGGCTTGAAGACGCGCGGCACGGAGTTTTTCCCGTTCATCGTATGCCAGGCGACCGAGTTGAGAGGAGTCGTCCAAGTCGCGAGCGAGTTCCAGAGCGGCAATAGCTTGAGTGAAAAGGTGTTCAGAAACGGTCGAATGCGCTTTGTTGTATTCGGCAGCGTACAGGCACATGAATGACGGATACAGGCAGCGCAGGGCGATGAATTGACGAGCGCCGACAGGAACATTTTCTGACTCCGCGAGGAGACGCAGGTGTTCTAAGGCATGCTTCTTTTCACGTTCGGGAATGAAGGGTAGGTGTATGCATGCAGTATCGTAATACAAGTCAGCAATTAAAAGACGCCTGGTTGCCAGTTGACCTCGCTGCGGGTCATCAGCATGTTGGCGAGCCGCGAGCACTCCCTGCGCAGAAAGCCCCCGCAAGGGAAGCGTCGCGTAGCAACCTTGCGCATCCTGCAATACCAAGCAGGGAATCGTGCGAACTCCCGCGCTGAGGGCAGCGCGCTGCACTTTCAAATCATCCGCAGTTTTGCATGTATTGGGCAGATTTTGGGGCGTGATCTTTGTGCCGGGTGGCGCAACGTTGACTGCGATCTGCAGAATCGCTTCCACATCCGCTCCCGGTGCGTGATAGAGAATCCAGCTCTCCTCGGCGCCGGAGCTGCAGACAATCGCGCAGAGAAGAGCGAACAGAAAGCGCATCATGCCTCGCGTGAGATGGTGATGCGCTTGTAACGCGCTTCACTCTCCTCCGATTTGGTGACGATGCCGGGCATATCCGCCAAGGAAGAATGCACCAGACGGCGGAAGTAGGCATTGAGAGGTTTGAGAGTTTGGGGGCGCCCGGTGGAAAGCACTTGTTCCGCCTTCTGTCGGGCGGTGGAGACCACGCGCTGCTCCAATTGCTCCCGGTAGTGGTCACAATCCACGCGGATGCGGGGGGCATTTTGGGCGTGCAGCACGGCAATGCGGTTCAGCAGGTACTGCAAATCATCCAAGCGGGAGCCACCGTCACCGATGATGAAGCGAGAATCCGGACCGGCAATCATGATGGAGATTTCCTCTGCGTCGCATTTTTCCGTGGAGATCTCGTGCTCGAATCCTAGGGAACGAAGGATGCTGCCGGCGAAGCCAATAATGATTTCGTTGATTTGCTCAGGTGTTTTGTCCATGGTGTGGGGTGGTGGTGAGGGTATTATCGGCGGTCTCCCAAAAAACGCAGGAGATAGAGGAAGAGGTTGATGAAATCCAGGTACAGAGACAGCGCGCCAAGTACTGCGCCTTTGGCGCGACCCTCCTCATCGCGCATGGCAGCCCCTTGCCGGAGGAGCATCTGGGTGTCATAGGCCGTAAGAATGGAGAAAGTCAGAACCCCCACGATGCTGATGACGATGTCAAAGGTGTCATTCTTCCAAAATACGTTGACAATCAGGCAAATGATCAAACCGATGAGGATCATGAGAAGCGCCGAGCCAATTGGGCTGAGGTCGCGCTTGGTGCAAGCGCCGTAGAGAGCCATGACTCCAAAGGTGCCGCCTGTGCAGGCAAAGGTGAGCGTCAAGGATTGCTGCGTGTAGCATGAAAGTATGGGCCCGAGCGTCAACCCCTCCAGAACGGAGAAGGCAATGAGCAGCACACCCAAGGTGCGCGCACTCAATTTTTCGCGTCCGAAACTCATGACGACCACAATGCCTAAGCCGACGAGACTCAGCAAAAGCCAGTGTGAAACAGCAAAGAGGTAAAGCTCTTGACTGCGCGTGCAAAAGATCGCGATTCCGGTGGCAATTAACAGAGAAAATGCCATCCAGCCATATACTTTGTTCATGTAGGCGCGGGCAAACTCGTTACTGAAGCGCGACTTTACCTCAGCAGGCTTGATTTGGATGACTTCTTGTTCATTCATGCCCGCATGATACCATGTGACCAGCTCTTGTGTCAAGAATACACCAAGCAATTCCGGGGGAAAACCACATCTGTCGCAAGAAAAAACACCCCCAATGGTAATTAACGGCATATCATGCAGCATAAGCCGTTGGTTATTTACGATTTACGATTTACGATTTGCAAATAATGCGCAGCGGAGCTGCGGAAACTGCAAAGCAAATGCGGACGCATATTTGTAAAGCCGTGATCGGACGTAGTTACGAAGGAGCGGAGGGCGCTTGGCGGCGCCTATGTACGATGCTCCCAAATCGTACGTCGTACATCGTACCATTACGCTTATTTCCGGATACGAAAACCACAATAGTAGCCACTGCCGCTGCGTCAGCTTTGCGATTCACGCCCCTTTCTAGCTACCCCCGCTCACAGTTCCATCACGTTCCTCTCGCTTCTGCTCCGCTCCCCCGCGCCGTAGGCGCGCGAACTTCCCAAATCGTAAATCGTAAATCGTAAATCACTGGCATCCCATAACGTCGTCGGTGCGATGACGTCATACGCATAATTACGGGGGTTGGCAGGGGGGGATTTCTAAAAATAGGGTTTAGGAATTTTGCTCTCCAAGGTCTGAAGCGGTTTCATGCTGTCCCATAATTCT
>CANQSS010000025.1 GCA_947626545.1 uncultured Akkermansia sp.
TCGTAAATAACCAAAGGATTATGCTGTATGATGTGCCATTAATACCATTGGGGGCGCTTTTTCTTGGGACGGATGTGGCATTATAGGGGTAGGGAAACAGTTTTTGGTTGACAACACCAGATATGATGTAATATAGTGACCTCGCTGCGTGAGCGATCGCCGCTGAGAGTGGAAGGAAAGCATGCGCGGCACAAAGTAACCAAATGATCATTAGAACAATGAAAAAGACCATAGCACTTGTTGCTCTTACCGCCGTTGGATTTATCTTCACCAGCTGCGCCGGTGCATTCAGCACTCGCCCGGTTGGCGCTGTGTATGCCGACGTCGCCGATCCCGTGGCCGTTTCCGGCAATGCCGGCAGCCGCGTGGGTGAAGCCACCTCCACCTCTTACCTGGGAGTTGTTGCTCTTGGTGACAGTTCCGTTGACGCCGCAAAGCGCGCGGGTGGCATCAGCACGGTATCCAGCGTGGACGTGAAGCGCAAGAACATCTTGGGCATCATCACCTCCTACACCACCGTGGTACACGGCAACTAATAGAGGCCAATTACGGTTATTGTAGCGGCGTGCCGGTCACAGGTCGGCGCGCCGTTTTTTGCGCCCAGCGGGGGAGAAAATCACAGGAAACTGACAAGATCGAGGAGGCGCAGCATCCACAGAGACATAGAAAGCAGGGCGAGAGAGCACCAGAAAATCACCCAAAAGGAGCTTACAACGCGATGTTGCATATTGCGTCCAACGTATTTCACCTTCTTGGTTTGAACATTCGTGAGAACGTCCTCGCTTTTGCCCATTTCCTCGCGCATAACTCTGCAGAAAGTCTAGCACACCTCGTTCCAAGCGGCAATAGAAAAAAAGACGATGCAAACGCCACATCCGTTCCAAGAAAAAAACACCCCCAATTGGTAGTTAACGTTGCGTCATGAAACATAAGCCGTTGGTTATTTACGATTTACGATTTACGATTTACGATTTGAATGCTAGCGCGCTACGCGCGAGATTGCAAAGCCGCAGGCGGCAAAATGCGCCTATGTACGATGTGCGATTTAAGAAATTTCCGCGCTTGCGCGCTAAATTGGCGAAGTATGCCATCTTGCTGGCTTACTTCCTTCATCCATAGGGAGCGCGCGGGAGAAGAGTTAAATGGGCTAGGGGAATTTTATTGGGACAAATGTAGGAGCGGATCGGCGTACGCAAATTTTCATTGTCAATGCGGACATGATAGGATAAATTGGTGGTATGACGCGATGGATGACAGCATGTGCGCTGGGACTGAGCCTGATATCCTGCGTGGGGACAAAAAAGATCACCATACGAACGGAGCCGAAGGGGGCAGAGGTGAGTATCAATGGGGTGCCGCAGGAGGGAAAGACGCCGATGGAGGTGGAAGTGAGTCAGAAAAAGGATTTGGGCATCGTTGTGAGCAAACCGGGGTATGAAAGCACGGCCTACACCGTACCGACGCAGACGAATTGGTGGCTTTCCCTGTTGTGGACAAAGAGTGATCCACGCGCGAGGTTTATCGAAGAGGATGAGGTGACAATACCCATGCAACGCGTACCGACGCTGAGCAACTTTCGAGCCAGCAGCATGCCGCCCTACACCGGCGGTCGAGTGGCGTCTCCTGAGCCTCCGCCCTTGCGTCCCGTGCCCAAGGATTTGGCGCCGTGAGCATGTCCGGTCAGGTTAGCACACCGCGGCGGTGAGGCAGGGGAGCAAGTCGGTGGCGCACACACACAGGGGATGCCCCAATCTAGCTCGGGCAATACCCGCAGCGCGTCCGCAGATAAAAGCGCCTAATGCAGCGGCGTGAAAAGGACTGAGCCCTTGCGCGGCGAAGCCTGCCACGACACCGGCCAGCACATCGCCTTGCCCGCCGTTAGCCATGAATGGGCCGCCGGTGGAGTTGTAGAGGATAGAGGAACCATCGGTGATCAGCGAACGTGCGCCCTTGAGCAGAAGCGTGCAGGGGTGGCGCAGAAGAAATTGAGCCGCCGTTTCGGCGCGGGAGAGCTTAGCCGCTTGCGGAAAGAGAGCCCTCATTTCTCCGGGATGTGGGGTCAGAATGGGCTGACTCGGCCACGGCAAATGACCTGCAGCGAGCAGATGTAGTGCGTCGGCATCCATGACCACCGGGCATTCAGCACGCGCGAGCAAAGTGTGGAGAGCTGCTTGGTTTTGAGCAGATGGCGTGCCCAGCCCCGGACCGATGAGGAGAGCCTGCGCGCCTTCGGAGGGCACATCAGCAAAACTGCTTACACGGCGCACCATGATCTCCGGCGTTACTCGCACGGCAAGCAAGTCGTAGTACTCCGGCAGACAGAAAAGCTCCACCAGCCCGGCCCCCGAACGCAAAGCGGATTCGGCACACATTTGCGCCGCACCAAGAAACCCGACAGAGCCGGCAATGATGCGTACGCGTCCCGCCTGATTTTTGTAGCAGTTGAAGTTGCGTCGCGGGAGCAGGGAAAGCAGACCGCTATCTGCCACTTGTGCAGAGGAACGGGGCAGATGCACGCAGGGCAGGGGAACACCGATCAGACGCCCCACATAATTTTCGGCTCCATCCGCGAGCATGCCTTCCTTCACACAGCCGATCGCCAAGGTCGCATCAGCGCGCACAGTGTCGGCATCTGCAGCGCCGGTGTCCGCATCCAACCCCGTGGGGATATCCACGGCAAGCAGCGAGCTGCGCGGATCGGCGCAGCGCAGAGCATTCATCTCGCGCGTGAGATGGGCATACTCCGGGCGCAGGCTGCCGCGTGCGCCGCTGCCCAGCAAGCCATCGATGATGAGCGTGCCTTCCGGCGTGGGAGAAAGGGGGAGAGTGGCGGTTTGTACATCTGCCGCAGCTTTGGAGAGTTCCAGCTGCCTGCGCGTTTCCGGCGCCATTTGCTCGGGCGGGGACGCGCAACGCAGGATGATACGGGAATAGCCGAGCGAGCGGGCAATGCCAAGAGCATCCCCGGCGTTTTTTCCTTTGCCCGCGTACACGACGACGCGCGGCAGGGTGCGACGCACTTCCGCATATTCCGCATCGCGCTGCAACTCAGCTACGGCAGAGCAGATGGCCGCATCCATCAACTCATCCGACGAGATGACTTCGGCGGCCAAGGCCTCTTGCTCGGCGTGACGCATTTGCTGGCAGGAGAGCACAAACATGGCGAGACTATTCGGAGGGAAGCCCTTTGCGATGCAGAGTAGGCCACACGTAGCGCATAAAGAGCACCTTCAGAGAGGCAGTGAGCGGCACCGCCAGCAGAGCCCCCACGATACCACCGAGAATACTGCCCCAAAACAAAACGGAAAACATGATCGTGAGGTCATGCATGTGCAGGCGTTTGCCAAGGATTTTTGGCTGAAAAATCCAGCCGTCCAGCTGGCTCACGCTCAGGAAAATGATTAGCACTGTCGCTACATGGCCCACATCGTGCCAGGTAACCCATGCGAGCAGAAGCGCAGGGATGCTCGTTGTAATCATGCCGATATAGGGGATAATGCCCAGCAAGGCGGCAGCCGCGCCGATTGTCACCGCATAGGGCAGGCCCATAATCTTGAGAGCACAGCCCAGCAAGAGACCATCGATGAGGCTCACCATCATCTGTCCTCGTACAAAAGACACAATGTAATCGTTAATTTGGCTGAGCGTCCCCACCACCTCATCCCGGAAGCGCGACCCTCGAATTGGCAAGACAATGTCCCAATTTTGACGGATGGTTTCACTTTGAAGCAGAAAGTAAAAGAGGAACACCGGGATGAGCACCAACCCCACCAGCAGCCCCACCGAACCGTACAGCGCGCGCGTGCCCGCCGTGAGCCATCTGACAGCGATGTCCGTGAGGTCCTTGGAATGATAATTCAGCGTGTGCCTCAGCTTGTCCCCATAGCTCGGCGTCCCCTTGTCAAGGTGCTTGGGCAGACGATCATAGAATATGTCGACGACAAATCGAGCATGCGGGTTTTCATTCAAGAAATCCTCCCCGGAGGTCATGGCCTCTTTCAATATCTCATCGCTCTTGTCAATAAGCAGTTTGGTCTGACTGACCAGCGGAGGCACAATGACAGCGCCACCCCCGCCAACCAACAAGGAGGCTCCGCACATTACCAGCAGCACAGCAACTACCCGCCGCCGCCGTAGATGATGCTCCACCCAGTCCACGCACGGGTTGAGTAAATACGCCAGAACACCGGCAATAATCACGGGCAGCAGCACGGACTCGAGAGCCACAAAAGCCATCACCAAACCATATAATGCCGCAACGATCAACACCGCCAGAAAAGCGACACACGCCCATGCAAGTGCGCTCCAACAGGCGGCTCGCTGAAAAGGTGTGGGGTAGGTTTTCTTTTGTTCCATACTCGGTGAATTTTATGCAGAACATGCTGTCATGTCAATCCAATAAAGCAATTATTATTTATGATTTACGATCTAGGGAACTCACGCGCTTACGCGCAAATTTTGCTGGGACAAATGCGGAGAGTGAGAGAAACCGGGAGGCCGTTTAAGCGTAATCGTGCGGCGGTACAAAACAGCAATGAAACACGACCTCGCCGTTCAGATAGAGATGCACCACAATGCGCCCGGGTTCGTGCAGCACCGTATACGCATCGTGATCTTCCGGAGGACGCGGTGTGAAACGCTCCGCCTTGCCCGGCGCAAGTACCGCTGCCCGTAGCACGCAGATTAACCGACGATTACTCATCACGAGCATCTCATCGAAGTTCGGCGTTGGCAGGGTAAGTGACGGAATGCGGGGCATCTGCGCCGCACTATACACCAATTTCCCCCTTTGTCAAGTTTTTGGTTCTACGAAGTAGCGGGGACAGAAGGAGGCTTCGTTTCCATCACCCGTTTGTGATCTGCGGTGGACATTTGCCGTGTTATTTTGCGTAATTCTTTAATTTTAAGTTGTTCGTAGTTGTATATCTCTTTTCAAAAGAGATATACAGCGTGATTCGTATTCATATCATTTATGATGAGGAAGATACAGCATTTTGTAAGTTGAGAAAAATGAAGTTTACGACTTTGTTATTGAGCGGCAAAAGTTCACGCCTAGAGGCATTTCAACATGGTTTTCAGTTCATCTCTTTTGAAAAGAGATGAGCATTTTGAGATTGCGTCAGTTCTTATGTGTGAGCGCCGTATAGCTGATAAGGCGATCTGCGCTTCCGGAGCAACAGGGGCGAGAAATTACTGTTTGGTTAAATAAAAAAATGCTGTACGTCTTCTTTGAAAAGTGATATTCTACAGGAAGCTCTCCCACAGCAAAAAAGGGTCTGTCGGTGGGAGGCTTCTCACGTACTCACCTCATTACAACGATGAAACTTCACCTCCCCACGGCTCTCCGCAAAGCGTTGTTGGCTTGCCTCGCTGCGTTTACTCTGCCTGTTTCTGTTCCGATCACCATAGGAAGTTCATTTTGGATCATCTCGGGCGAACGAGCTCAAGCCGTTAGTTGGGATCTTGTCGTTGACGAGGATTTCAACGGGGATTCGCTCGATGAGGATTTGTGGGGCAGAATCCCGTACGTTAAGGCGAATCAGACAAATAATTGGCGTGCTAATCAGTCAATAGCCGATGACCTGGTGACCTTTGAGGAAGTGGATGGCAATTCTGCGATGCGCTTGTGGGGCAAGTACGGGAAATACTCCAATCAGAACAATCAAGAAAATACCACGGAAGATCTCTACGCCTGTGGGGGCATTTATTCGCTGGGCACTTTCTCTTTTCAGTACGGGTATGTGGAAGTTCGCGCGAAGTACGAGTGTGCTCAGGGAGTATGGCCGGCCATTTGGATGATGCCGGCGGGAAATGTGCCGGTCAACGGAGTGACGGGAACCTGGCCACGTCCCGGTGAAATTGACATCATGGAGCACTTGAATAGTGAGAACAAGTTTTACCAGACGCTTCATTGGTGGTCAGACACCAAGAACAATCATGATGAGAACGTATCAGTTGCTCAGCCCTCACTAAGCAATAAGATCAATGACTGGCACACGTACGGCATGGAGTGGCATGAAAACTCCATTGCTTTCTACTTAGATGGAGCTCAAACCGGCAAAATCGAATGGACGAGTGACGGTTATACCATCAGCAGGAATGGACAGGTTACGACAGTTGTTTTCACGGAGGCTCAGAAAAATCTTGTGCCTTTCGGGGTGGAAGGGAACGAGTTTTATCTGATCCTTGACCAGCAGATCGGGGGTGGGTGGCCGGGACAGCCGGACGACGCCAGTAAAAGTACGCTAGCAAGCAGTGGTGTGTCAATGTGGGTGGATTATGTGAAGGTATATTCCGCGAGTGAAAAAAGTGAGCTGGAGGAGCGCACGTGGCAGGCGAGTACGGGCACGTGGAAAGAGGGGAGTGAGGACGAATGGGGGGGCGGTACCTTCGCGTCGGGGCAGGAGGCTGTATTTGGCGAGGCGGGAGCGGGGACTGTGTCGGTTGACGGCACCGTGCATGCCGGCAACATGATTGTCCAGACGGGGGGCTACACCTTTTCGGCGAAGGAAGGATCGGCAGGTTCGATTGAGGTGGTCGGGACTTTGGACATGCAGGCGGATGCCAACTTCAACTGTGGTTTGAAATTGGGCGGCAATCCCGGTTGCTCCCTGAAAGGGTCCGGCGCCGTTAATTACGCAGGATCCGGCATACTTACCATCAACCGGATCAACCCTTCCGAGTTTACCGGCCGAATTAACATCACGGGGGGTGGCAAACTCTTGATTTCTACCGATTTTGAAGCAGGCGAGGGGGCATCCGTCAATCTGGGGGAGAACGGGATGCTTGCTTTCGACAACAACAACCTTGTCAACGGGGGAGCGGGTGCGGATACCGTGTTTTCCGCTGACGTGACCGGACTGCGCGCCGTTGAGGCGAAGGGCGGCTTCACGGTGACGCTCACCGGGAATGTGACAGGAGGTGGAGCACTCACGATGGGACAATACAACGGAGCGGGTTTCACGGCATGCCTGGTCTTTGATGGCGACGTATCCGGCTTCACTTCGTTTGTCACATCGGCAAATCAGTACAACATATCGCACTATCCCGGCACGAGCGGGCGCGCGGCATACGCTTTCAACGCCGGTCTGGCGCTGGGGGCGGATACGACCTTCGATGTTGCAAAGAACGCCGCGAATCAGGACGGCTGGATTGAATTGGGCAGCACATCCCGCCTCACCGGCAACGGAACCATCGTCAAGACGGGCGAGGGTGATTTGCGCATTGAAGGCGATACGAGCGGGTACACCGGAAAAATCAAACTACAGGCCGGTGGACTCGTGTTGAACGGCACGGATGGGCAGCATATCGACCTGAGCCTTGAGAATGCGGAGGCTGTGGCTCAACTGAAGGGCACGGGTGGCAGGCTCAATAGCGTCGGCGTGGGGGAAGATGCGGTCAGCGGCCAGCTTCAAATGGAAGCAGCTTCTTCCTGGACTCTGACAACAGTGAATCTTGCGGCAGGAAAGACCTTGGCGATCAGCGGCGCCGGCGCCTGCGCCATCGGGACGCTCACCAGTGATGGCGGTTCTTTGACGGTGGAGCAGGGAAGTACGGTGGAACTGATGGGGACCTACAGCTCCGGGGCGATCACCCTGAATGGCGGCACGCTCGAATTGTCGAAGGCAGGAAGTCTCACCTCGCTTGCTCTGGGAGCCGGAGCCAGGGTGGAGACGGAATTGACCGATGGCACGCTCAACTTCGGAGACCTTTCTGTATCGGAGGTCACGCGGGCTGCGGGAGATGCCGTGCTGAGTCTCACCGGTATGCTCGATGGGCTGAAGTTGCAGGCGTCCTCGGTGGATGGCACGTTACATCTGGCTCTCTCCGACGAGTTTATTAAGACCAAGCTGTTTGGGGAGGACGGGTACGAACTGTTCGTTGACGGTACTCCGTGGCAGGATCATGTGGTATTTGACAATGCGACCTACGGTTCCCGCCTGAAGATCTCGGGGAACAACCTCGTCATTGAGGCGTTGTCGGGCTTGTATTGGGCAGGTACTGATGATAGCCATGTATGGAATGCGGAGACGAGTAACACGGATTGGAAAAACGGTGATGAGTCTGTTGCTTTCACCGGCTCGCAGGATGTGGTCTTCATGCCCGGGGAAGGTGTGAGTACAACCGTGGAACTTGCCGGAACGCTGGCACCGGGAAATGTGACAGTGGGTCAAGGAATCGGCTGGGTCTTCTCCGGATCCGGCAACTTGAATGCTACGGGCAGAATTACCGTGGGCGGCGAAGGAGGCTCGGCTGAACTCACGCTCTCCGGCACGGGAACAGTGATCTCTAATGGACTGTCGCTGGTAGGTGAGGGGACGAAGCTTATCATTACCTCTGCGCCGACTAGTGGTGCGTTTAATTTCAAGCACATGGAGCTTGGGACGGGAACTGAACTGGTGCTGCAGGGAGCTGGGGCGGACGCCACCCATTGGACGCGCAATCAAGCCGCATCATACGCGAGCGGAGCCGGTTCTATCGTGTTGGCGGGAGCGGGAGTTTTGAATAATAGTACGGGAGGCACAGGTATCCTGTGGGCATTCTTTGGAAATACAGACGTAGGGAAGGAGCGGATTGGCAACTTGCGACTGAGCAAAAACGGAGATAGTAAGACGACGCTTGCTCTCAATGGCGAACAAGGAAACGACAACCAAGGAGCGGAGGCTCACGGCATCGGTGTCGTGGAAAACCTGTGGGTGGACGACGAATGCAGCCTGGTGGTGCGCAGTCGCGCACTGGGCGTTACGCAGGGGGAATGTACCCTGCACCTGACCGGGGATGGCAGTAGCGCGACCTACACAACGGGAAATAACGAGGGAGGCGGAACTGCCGATGCGGCGTTGGTGTTGGGCTTCAACACATCTGACACTGGACAGAGCGCAGATCGGAAAAACAACATCTACTGGAACGTGGCGACGGCGGGAAATACGAGCATCGGCGTGCTGGCAGACGCAGCTGGAAACGCCTACACGTGGACGTTGATGAAGGAGTTGAACGTGGGGGAAGGGCACACCCTTACGAAGAAAGGGGCGGGAACCTTGAAGCTGGACGCGGGCAGCACACTTGTCGGCTCTGGGAAAATTGTTGTGAGCGAGGGGCAACTTGGTTTGTCCGGCAACATGACAGAGTTCACGGGGAGCGTGCAGGCGGGAGCTGAAGCCGGCAAGACGCTGACCCTTGAAGACGCAAACATTAGCGCCGGATCCATCGCGATTGGTTCGGACGGGACGCTTTCCTTCGGCGAAGGCACCAACTTTTCGGCGGGTTCTCTCACGCTTTCCGGGAGTTTTTCGGTCACCGGCGGGGCAGTTCTGACAGGGGATGGCGTGATCAACGTGGCGAAGAGTGGGACTTTGTCACTGGCGGCGGAGACCTACAGCGGCATGCATGTTGGACTCCTGGACGACAGTGGCACAGCTGCAAGTAATAGAACTGAGAGCACATTGGTTCTGGCAGGCGGCTCCTTTACCGGCAGCGTCAATTCCGTGCATGACCGCGGCACCATCAAGGTGACGGGTGAAACGGCAGGAACGATTTCCATCACCGGGGACACCATGTTGCGCGTGGGCGATGGAGGATCCTTTACCGGCACGATTACCTTGGCCGGTGAGAGCGGGCAGAAGCTCGGCATTTTCGGAGCAAGCGGTGATAATGAAGCAGATTACGCCATCACGTTGAATCGCGTGGAATCGACTGCCGGCGAGGGCATCCTCGTGGCAGGTAAAACAAGGGGAGGGGTCACGGTAGCAGAAGCTAGCGGTCTTTCTGAAGTGTGGGTGGGAGGTCCGGCAGGCACCAGCGTGAGCATAGGAACCCTCACGGCTCAGGGCATGAATCATTCCTTCACGATGGACAATGGCGTATTCCCGACTCGCTGGCCAAACCCAACTGGAGGAGACATCGCTCCTTGGGCGGGCAACAGCGGGAAGTTGATCATCACCGGCACTGTGACCGGCTACACGTCATTCACCGCCAAGAAAAAGGGAACGGCTGTGACGGACTGGGATCTCATCTTCCAGGGGGAAGTGTCCATGGGGGATGGGGCGGAGGTTACCATCAACGCCACCAACACCGAGCACGATGGTACAGCTGGGACGAACGACGATAAATATGCCACCATCCTGTTTGACGCGACGAGCAGCATTACGGGCAACGGCAGCATTGCCAAGCAGGGAGCGGGCAAACTGGTGTTGGCTGGGAGCATCGCGGAGGGCAGCTGGTCGCTGAACGTGCAAGGGGGGACAGTGGAACTCGGCAAGAGTGGGCAGGGAAGTGCGCTGGACTACAGCCTCACGGGGCTGAGCATTGCCCAAGGAGCCGTGGTGGAAAGCAAGGGCGCATGCCATCTGACCCTTACCGGGGCACTGGAGGCAGAGCAAGGGACAATCAAGATGAGCGCTGCCGACAGCAGCCTGGCGTTGCACGGCAGCGAGAATAAGCTTGGCACGTTGGAGCTGGGGGAGGAGGCAAGCGGGGTGATCCTCCGGATGGGGGGGAGCGCGGATGCGTTTGCACAACTGGCACTCGGTGCGTTCACGCCCGGTGAACAGACTTTGACGCTGGCACTGGACGGCTTGGACGAGTGGATTGCAGCACAGACTGTTGCTGATACTTACGAACTCACGTTGTTCTCGGGTGAAGGCGTGGAGGCTTTGGTGGCGGCCATAGGTGGGAATATTGAAGCGGAAGGTTTTGACTGCACGCTGAATTCGAATGGAACATTGACGATTTCGGTTGATGTCTCGAATCTCCCTCTGACTTGGAGTGGAGACGGAACAACGATGATCTGGACGAGTCAAGAGGGTGGAAATGTTTGGGGAGATGGACATGACACGGCATTTGACAGCACGAAGAGTGTGGTCTTTGCCGGCACGAGCACGGAGCCGATTACTGTGACTCTCGGGGAGGACATTACGCTGCAGCGTGGCATGACCGTGAAAAAAGGTGAGGGCGTGGAGGGTTCGCAGAGTTATACGTTCGATTTAGGCGACCATAATCTCAGCGTCGGGCAAAATCTGAGTATCGAGGAGGGAATCAGCGCCACGCTTACCGGCACGGGGTACGTGCACTCTGAAGGACTGTCGCTGTCGGGTCAGGGGACGAAGCTTATCATGACCTCTGCGCCGAGTGGGGATGGAAAATACATCTTCAAGCACATGGAGCTCGGGGCTGGAACTGAACTGGTGCTTCGAGGAGCCGATGCGGCGAATTACCTGCGCTGGGATTTGACCAATTCGGGCAACAATAATTACGCGAGTGGAGCCGGTTCCATTGTGTTGGAGGGTACGGGGATTTTACAGAATGGCATGTCACAAGCGGGCATCCTGTGGGCGTTCTTCTGGAACCGTGAGGGCACACATCCGGGGCAGACCATCGGAAACCTGATACTTCGCTCGTATGAGGGGACTGGGACAACATTGTTTATCGATGGCGAGATGGGGATTGAGACTGACCACGCTATCGGTGTTGTCGAGAACTTTTGGGTAGAGGACGGCAGCTCGTTGGTGATAAAGTGTCGGGTGCTTGGCAAAACCACTGGCAACCACAGCAATACCTTGCACTTGAAAGGGAATGGCTCCAACGCTTCGAATGGAGGAGTGGATGCCGATGCAGCATTGGTGTTGGGGACGAATGGGGCTGGAGACGGGACAAATACTGAGAGGAGTAAGATTTACTGGAATATTAAAGCTGAGTCGGACACGAGCATCGACGTGTGGGTGGCGTCAACAACTCCAGAATGCGCCGAATGGACGTTGATGAAGGAGCTGAACGTGGGTGAACATACCCTCACGAAGAAGGGTGCGGGGACCTTGAAACTGGACGCGGGTGGCACGCTCGTCGGCACCGGGGACATCGTGGTGAGCGACGGCGCTCTGCAAGTGGGCGCGAATATGGGCGGGTACAGGGGCACGATCCGAGTCCAAGGCGGCAGTGGGTTGACGCTGAGTGCGAATAACCCGACCGTTTTCGCCGTGGAGCTGTCCGGCGGAGCCACGATGACGATGCAGACCGGCGGTACCATCGAGACGCTGACAGTGAACGGCGCCGGAGTGAGCGTGGCGGATGCGCAGATCCTGACGGTTACAACGTTGAACGGCGGAGAGGGAGGATTGACGAGCCTGAGCTTGGGCGCCGGGAGCACCTTGGACGTGACCGGTGGGACAATGAGCTTGAAAGGTGAGCTGAGCCTGAGTGGAGAGGCGGACCTGAATTGGGGAGGAGCTGGTAAGATAACGCTGGGGCAAGGCTTCAGCCTGAGTTCGGACGGGGGAACTCTGCACATCCACCTGTCGGATGAATTCATGGGGCAGTTTGCGGGTCATAATGGGGAATTAGATTTCTTCAACTATGACGGCATCGATTGGAACAGCTCCTGGGCGGGTGTATTCACCCTTGAAACGGACGACACGAGTACTTACAGGGGATTGCGGATCGATGACCAAGGGCATTTGGCATGGACTGAGCAGGGGCAGGGCAGCTTACATTGGGCAGGTACCGCCGACAATTATGTGTGGAGTGCAGATGGGGACAATTCCGACTGGAAAAATGGCGATGCCCCTGCTGCTTTCACCGGCTCGCAGGATGTGATCTTCACGCCCGGAGACGGTGTGAGTCGTGAGGTGACACTTGTCGGAGAACTGACACCGGGAAATGTTACAGTGAGTCAGGGAACCGGCTGGGTTTTCTCTGGGGAGGGCAATTTGAATGCCTCCGGAGTGATTGCCGTAGGCGGCGAAGATGGCGCTGCGGAACTCACGCTTTCCGGCACGGGAGCAGTGCACTCTGCGGGACTGTCGCTGGTGGGGGAGGGGACGAAGCTCGTCATTGAGACCACGGATTCTGGAACTGGTGCGTTGTACTCGTTTGGGCACATGGAGCTGGGAGAAGGAACCGAGCTGGTGCTGCAAGGAGCAAACGCTGCAAATTACCAGCATTGGACTCGTTCAACGAACAACTATGCGAGTGGAGCCGGTTCCATTGTGTTGGATGGTACGGGAATAATACAAAATGAGGCAGGACAAGCAGGCATCCTGTGGGCGTTCTTCTGGAGCAGTGAGAGCACGGATGAGGGACGGACCATCGGTAACCTGAAACTTCGCTCGCATGGAGAGGACAAGACGACCCTCATTATAAATGGTGAGATGGGGAGTGAGACTGGGCATGGCATAGGTGTTGTCGAAAACTTGTGGGTGGAGAACGACAGTTCGCTGATGATACGCTGCCGGGCGCTTGGCGTCACCACTGGCGTCCGCGCCAATACCTTGCACTTGACTGGGGACGGCTCCGGCGCTTCTTTCCGCTTTACTGGGGCTGAGGGAGAGGTGGCAGCAGATGCCGCATTGGTGCTGGGATCTAACACGTCGACAGCCGGAGATCAGAACACGAAGAGCGATATCTATTGGAACATCAAGGCCGAGGCAGACACGAGCATCAGTGTGCTGGCAGACACAAATGGGAACGCCTACACGTGGACGTTGATGAAGGAGCTGAACGTGGGTGAGCATACCCTCACGAAGAAGGGGGCGGGGATCTTGAAGCTGGATGCGAGCAGCACACTTGTCGGCACGGGGGACATCGTGGTGAGCGACGGCGGGCTGCAAGTGGGCGCGAATATGGGCGGGTACACGGGAACGATCCGAGTTCAAGGCGGCAGTGGGTTGACATTGAGTGCGAATAATCCGACCGTTTCCGCCGTGGATCTGTCCGGCGGAGCCACGATGACGATGCAGGCCGGCGGCACCATCAAAACGTTGACGGTGGACGGCGCCGGAGTGAGCGTGGCGGATGCGCAGACCCTGACGATTACAACGTTGAACAGCGGAGAGGGAGGATTGACGAGCTTGAGCCTGGGCGACGGAAGTACCTTGACTGTGGCCGGTGGGACAATGAGCTTGAAGGGTGCTCTGAGCTTGAGCGGAGAGGCGAACCTGAATTGGGGAGGATCCGATAAAATAGCGCTGGGGCAAGGCTTCAGCCTGAGTTCGGACGGAGGAACTCTGCGCATCCACTTGTCGAGAGCCTTCATGAAGCAGTTTGCCGACCATAACGGGGAAATGGATTTCTTCGATTGCGATGATAACCTCGTATGGGACAGCTCTTGGTCGAATGTATTCATCCTCGAAACGGACGATACGAGTAATTACGGAGAACTCTATCTCGATGAGCAAGGGCATTTGGCATGGGCCGAGCCGTGGCCGAGCGGCATGCATTGGGCGGGTACCGCCGACAATCATGTGTGGAGTACAGAAGGGGGCAATGCTGACTGGAAAGATGGCGGTAATTCTGTCGCTTTCTCCAACGCAGATGACGTCACCTTCACGCCCAGAGACGATGTGAGCCGTGAGGTGACACTTGCCGGAGAACTGGCGCCGGGGAATGTGACAGTGGGTCAAGGGACAGGGTGGGTCTTCAACGGATCCGGCAACTTGAATGCCACGGGCAGAATTACCGTGGGCGGCGAAGGAGGCTCGGCTGAACTCACGCTTTCCGGTACGGGAGCGGTACACTCCGCGGGCCTGTCGCTGTCGGGTGACGGGACGAAGCTCACCATTAATACCGATAATTCCGATAATAATGCGTTGTACTCGTTTGGGCACATGGAGCTGGGAGAGGGAACCGAGCTGGTGCTGCAAGGGGCAAACGCTGCGAAATACCAGCATTGGACTCGTTCGACGAACAACTACGTGAGTGGAGCCGGTTCCATCGTGTTGGAGGGTACGGGAGTGATGCAAAATGGTGGACAACAAGCAGGCATCCTATGGGCGTTCTTCTGGAACAGTGAGAGCACGCATGAGGGACAAACCATCGGTAACCTGAAACTTCGCTCGCATGGAGAGGACAAGACGACTCTCATTATAAGCGGTGAGATGGGCAATGCGAACGGGCACGGCATAGGCGTTGTCGAGAACTTGTGGGTAGAGAACGACAGCTCGCTGGTGGTACGCTGCCGGGCACTTGGCGTCACCACCCAAACTCGCACATTGCACCTAGCTGGGGATGGCTCCGGTGAGGAGGGGGGCGATGCGGCACTGGTGCTGGGATCTAACCCGGCAGACGGAGATGCGGCTACGAGGAGCAACATCTATTGGAACATCACGGCTGAGGCGGACACGAGTATTGGTGTGCTGAAAGACACAACTACGGACACCTACCCGTGGACGTTGATGAAGGAGCTGAACGTGGGTGAATATACCCTCACGAAGAAGGGTGCGGGGACCTTGAAGCTGGACGCGGGCGGCACACTTGTTGGCGCCGGGGACATTGTGGTGAGCGACGGCGCTCTGCAAGTGGACGCGAATATGAGCGAGTACACGGGTACGATCAAGATTCAAGGCGGCAGCGGGTTGACACTGAGCGCGGATGCTTCGGCCGTGAACGTGAACCTGGAGAACGAGACGGCTGAGGGGAACGTACTGAACCTGAGCGGTACGGGCACCTTGCAGAGCGTAAGCCTGGGAGAGGGTACAACCGGCGGCAAGTTGCAAATGGGGGAGAATTCATCGTGGACTCTGAAGTCGGTAAATATGGGGGCGAAAGCCTTGACGATCGGTGGAACCGGCGTATGCGCCATTGAACAGCTTATCGTTGAGGACGGTTCGCTGACGGTGGAACAGGGTGGCACGGTGAAATTGGGTACGCCTTCAGCGGCAGCTACGATCAACTTGACATCGCTTACTCTGGGCGCCGGAGCCAGATTGGAGACGGATTTGACCAACGGCGCGCTCAACTTCGGGGCTCTCTCTGCGGCGTCAGATGCCGTACTGAGACTCAACGGCGCACTCAATGGATTGAAACTCTCCGCAACTTCTGTGGATGGCTCTCTTCTCATTGAGCTGGCGGACGAATTTGTCAGTTCACTCATTGGGCAAGACGGGTATGAACTGTTTGGTAATGATTCTCCGTTGCTGGGTCAAGTGACGATTGAAAACGCCCATTACGCCGATCGGTTGCATCTGCAGGGCAACAAAGTGACGGTTGATTCTCTGGAGGGCTTGTACTGGGCAGGCACGGGGAGTAATGTGTGGAATGCAGAGGCGAGTAACACGGATTGGAAAAACGGCGATGCTGCCGCTGCTTTCACCGAGGCGGCGAATGTTGTCTTCATGCCCGGAAACGGTGTGAGTAAAACCGTGGAGCTTGTTGGAGAACTCGCGCCGGGAAATGTGACAGTGGGTCAAGGAACCGGCTGGGTCTTCTCCGGATCCGGCAACTTGAATGCCACCGGAATAATTACCGTCGGCGGCGAAGGCGGCCCGGCCGAACTCACGCTTTCCGGAACGGGGTACGTACACTCTGAGGGTCTGTCACTGGTGGGTAGCGGAACGAAGCTCGTCATTACTTCTGTGCCGAGTGGGAATGCGAAATACCTTTTCAAGCACATGGAGCTGGGGGCGGGAACTGAACTGGTGCTTCGAGGAGCCGCTGCAGCAAATCATCAACGTTGGGATTTGACCAATTCGGGCAACAATAATTACGCGAGTGGAGCCGGTTCTGTCGTGTTGGAGGGTACGGGAATTTTACGGAATGGCATGTCACAAGCGGGCATCCTGTGGGCGTTCTTCTGGAACAGTGAGAGCACGCATGAGGGGCAGACCATCGGTAACCTGAAACTCCGCTCGAATGGAGGGGACAGGACGACATTGATTCTCGACGG
The DNA here is from genome assembly GCA_947626545.1 of uncultured Akkermansia sp. Classification (GTDB taxonomy): domain Bacteria; phylum Verrucomicrobiota; class Verrucomicrobiia; order Verrucomicrobiales; family Akkermansiaceae; genus Akkermansia. Next base: position 16,655 of record CANQSS010000025.1, read on the forward strand.
TGAGATGGGGAATGCGAACGGGCACGGTATCGGCGTTGTCGAGAACTTGTGGGTGGAGAGCGACAGCTCGCTCGTGCTACGTAGTCGTGCGCTTGGGGTCACCACTGGTACCCGTGCCAATACCTTGCGCTTGGCAGGGAACGGCTCCGGCGCTGCATACAGCGACACTTCTCACGAAGGCGATGTGAGTACCGACGCAGCGTTGGTGCTGGGGTGGAATAGAGACGAAGATCATGCGGGCAGCATTTACTGGAATGTCACGGCAGAGGCGAACACGAGCATCAGTGTGCTGAAGGACACAGGTGATGAGGGGAGCGTCTACACGTGGACGTTGATGAAGGAGCTGAACGTGGGTGAATATACCCTCACGAAGAAGGGTGCGGGGACCTTGAAGCTGGACGCGGGCGGCACACTCGTCGGTACGGGGGATATTGTGGTGAGCGATGGCGCTCTGCAAGTGGGCGCGAATATGGGCGGGTACAAGGGAACGATCCGAGTTCAAGGAGGAAGTGGGTTGACGCTGAGTGCGGATGCTTCGACCGTGAGCGTGAGCCTGGAAAACGGGACAGCCGGTGGAAATGTGCTGAATCTGAGCGGCACAGGTGCCTTGAAGAATGTGAGCTTGGGCGGAAGCGCGACGAGCGGGACGCTTTCCCTAGCGGAATCTGCAAACAGGACGCTGTCGAGTGTGACACTCGAAGAAGGGCAGACCCTGACGATCCAGGGCGCGGGCAGTGACGGCACGCAGAGCCGCGTCACTGTAGGCACGGGCGACAATGTTGCGCTGAACGGCGGCACGTTGCAGTTTGACGGTGTCAACGCCACCGTGAAAGGTATCCTGAGCGGGGAGAATTCTGCCGTGCATTTGTCCGGCGGAGCCACGATGACGATGCAGACTAGCGGCGCCATCGGGACGCTGACGGTGAACGGCGCCGGGGTGAGCGTAGCGGCCTCGCAGACGCTGAAGGTCACAACCTTGAACGGCGGAGGGGGCGGTCTGACGAGTCTGAGCCTGGGCGCCGGAAGCACTTTGGACGTGACCGATGGGTCAATGAATCTGAAAGGTGCGCTGAGTCTGAATGGAAGTGCGAATTTGAACTGGGGAGGGAAAAATAAAATAACGCTGGGGCAAGACTTCAGTCTGAACGCAAACGGGGCGAATTTGCACATTCACCTGTCGGATGAATTCATGGGGCAGTTTGCCGATCGTAACGGGGAACTGGATTTCTTCAGGTATGAGAACAGCGCTATTTGGGACAGCTCATGGGCGGGTGTATTCGTCCTCGAAACTGACGATAAGGGGACTTACAGAGACCTGCATATCGATGAGCTAGGGCATTTGGCATGGGTCGAGCGGTCCGGCGTGCAGTGGGATGACACGAGCGGCAGCACTTGGTCGGATAACAGTAGCTCCGGTTGGGAAGAGGTGAATCCCGACCAACCCACTGGGGGCCGGCCGGCCGGACAGGATGTGCATTTCGTTGCATCGTCCACGGGGAATAAGGACGTGACGATCAGCGGGGAGGTGACGCCGACCAATGTCTATGTGGAAGAGGGTGAGTTCACCTTCCGCTCTGACAACGGAGGCGGTATCTATATCACCGAAAACGAGTACGGAGGCATGTTGGTGGTGGGCGGCGACGGTAACGAGGCTGCCAAGCTTACCCTTGCCACCGCCAATATAAATCTGCCGAGCATTGAGTTGAAAAATAACGGCTCCCTCGTGCTGGCGGATGACGCCGCACTGACTGTGTCCAAGGAGGACGGCGGCCTGGCTGAGAATACGACGAAGATCAAGTTCCGGGGCGGTGTGCTGGAGTACAGCGGTGATCAGAAGCTGACCGACGCCGACGTGAGTCGCTTTGTGGCGAGTCAACAGGATGGCAGTAACAGTGCGGTTAAAGTGAAGGTGGATGCCGAGAGCGCGTACAGAGATGATGGCGTGACCTGGGGATCGAAAGATGCGGAAGTAGCAGACAACGGGGGCCTGACACACGCGCTGGCTGATGAGAAGGGAGGCGTTGAAAAGAGCGGTTCCGGCAGCTTCACGTTAGAATGGCAGGATGCCGGTGACGTTGAATATAAGGGCGCTATTGCCGTGACCGGCGGATCGTTGGAATACAAGGTGCATACCGGCAGCAAGGTGACCATGAGTGGCGACGCGAATGTGAGCAAGGCTGATCCGGAGACAAATGAGGAGGTGAAACTCGCATTGACTGTGGCAGAAGGCAGCAGGGGAACCCTGGATTACGCCGGGCAGCTGACGGGTGACGGCTCTGTGGAGCTGCGGGCCGATGGGGGCAAGCTGGTGATGAGCGGCGACAACAGCAAATTCGGGGGTAAAATCTCTATCGCGAATGGATCCATTCGTGTGGGGAATGACGGAGCGCTGGGCGGTGATGGGACAACGCTCGTACTGAGCGGCGGCAATCTGAGGAGTTCCGATGAGGAAGAGATGGTGGCGGTTAGGGCCGGCACGGTGCAAACGGGCGATGACGCCGCATCGGGCTCCACATTGGGCAATGTGGAGCTGACAGGAAGCGTGACCGGGAGCGGGAGGATGACGGCGGCGGACAATGCCACGGTGGTGCTGAGCGGCAGCGTTGCTGAGTTCTCCGGCCATCTGAACACCGGCGCAAGCGGCATTTGGCAGCTGAGCGGTCAGGCTCTGGCGGGAGATGTGACTGGAACGGTGGGCGGCCGTGGCACTGTGGCGTTTGAGGGCGATGCCGTCTTCAGCGGAGAGGTGCAGGACAGTGTGACTCTGAAGAGCATCGGAGAGGGTCGGCTTGTGGTAGCTTCCCTCGATACGTCTGGAGACGCCAAGCTGGGCGGTAACGTGCAGCTGGGCGGTGACGGCATGCATGCTCAGTGGAACGGCAAGACCGTGATGGAGAATTCCGTGATCACATTGGCGAATGCGTCCCTGGCAGAGGGAGGTCTGAATCGTTTGGCCGCGGGCGTTCGGGTGCTTGTGGACACCTCCGTGGGGGCAAGACTCGGGCGCAGCGTCGGTGATTCCGGCGTGGTGGATGTGAATGGTATGGCGGGCGAAAATCTGCAAGGCATCGCCGTGAATAGTGGCGGTCAGTTGCAAGGCGTGTCCGGGACCTATGCCGTGAGTGCGGAAAAGAAGTTGACTCTCTGCATTGAAACCCCCAACATAAGCCAAAGCGCCGAAGACGGTACAGCGCTCATCACCGGTCGGGATGGCTTTACGCTCGATTTGAGCGGCACGGAAGGTCTCTCCATCAACTTCGACAACGTAGCAGGCGAAATGTTGAGCTTCTTCAAATCCCAAGAGGATGCGCAACTTTTCCTGCATCTCTTGGATGGGGGTAAACTCGCGGGAACGGAAGACGTCAGCGTGGATGATGTGTTCGCCGATAGCATTCTCAAACCGTTCATCACGCAGATGAGCTTTGATGGGGGCAACCTCGTACTGGTGGGCAACGCCGTGGATGTGTATGTGGTGAACGAAGGAGAACCGCTGGAGCTGGAGGATCCCAATGTGCTGAACGCCTCGAAGTCAACAGTTCTTTTGGATGACCTCACCCTCAACTACGATGGCGAAACGGACAGTGAAGATGCCATTCTGCATAACCTGCTGGGGACGTATGGCACCACCTTGTACCTGCAGAACAGCAACTCCGACGCGAAACGTCATCCTCTTACCGTCACCCTTGATAACACGTATGCTGACGACATTGACCCCGACGGGTACGACAAGGAGGATGGCACGACCGTGCAGGGACAGCATACCGTCTTCAACGGAAACATTGATGGCGGCGAAGGAGTGAACGTTAGAAAAGTCGGCAAAGGTACGCTGACCGTAGGCGGCAACTACAGATTGGCGGACGGCGTGACCATCCTCGAAGAGGGCTCGATCAAGTTGCGTGGCGTCGAGAACGTTCTGGTGGATCTGCGCTTTGCCTACAATACGGAGCGGGATGCCAAGGGGGGTGAAGACGAGCGCGGTTTGACGTTGCAAGGAGGCAGAACGACACTGAGCGGCTCTGTGCAGGAGGTCGGAAGCGTGACGGACGGCAACCGGATCGCCGTGACTTCGGGTGCGGAGCTTGTGTTCACAGGTGAGCAGGAGATGAAGACCACCCGAATCACCGGCGATGGCAGCGGTTCTCTCACTCTCGCGCAGGGTGAGAGCCAAGCCGCTTCCCTGAAACTTGCCGGCAAACCGGGAGCCGACGGCAATCCTCCGACTCAGTTGAGCGGTGTGGCGGTGAATATGGGAGGTCCGGCCACAACGCTGGATATAGGGCAAAATGCTGCCGATGTGACCAAATTGAGCGGTGATGGCGTTCTGCAGAGTGATCGGGGCGGCAGCCTTACTGTGGAGGGAGGCGCCTTCTCCGGCACACTTGCCGCCAGCGATGGAGCTGAGGGCGCAGGCACGCTGGTTGTGAAAAACGGAGGCTCCTTCGCTCTTTCCAATGTCTCCAGCGCAGGTGGCGCCACAAGAGCAACCGCGTGGGATGTGAAGTTGGGTGAGGATTCCAAGCTGAAAGTGGATGTGAGTCGCAAGAGCACATCCGACCCGACAGACAAGTTGGTGCTTGGCGATGTCGATTTGGGCAACGGCTGTATGACCGTTGATTTCGGCAACAACGTGGTGCACGGAAACGCATTGGAGGCCTACATTACAGGGTGTGGAGAGAGAGGCATCCTCGAATTGCACAGCGATGGCGCGGTTGAGAATGGCGAGGATGTGAGCACAGGTATTTCCGTGAGTGGGGAGCTGGCGGATGACTTCGTCAACCATGTGAAGTTCAGTGGCGCCGGCAATTTCGTGAAGGATCGCGAGTGGAAGGTGGGTAAGGACGGTATGCTGACAGTGACGACCAGGGATGCCGAGGACAACAAGTTTGAGCGCGCTATGCCGAATGCCGGGAAGAACGGATTGGCCGGTGCACAAATGATGTGGGAATCCCTGAAAGACAAATCGCAGGAAGAGTCCTTCTTCGAGGCTATGCTCAACCCCTCCTCGGATTATGCGAAGCTGACCTATGAGTTGGTGAGAATGTTCGACAATCAAGAGGTTGCCGCCTTGGAACGCTCGCTCACGGCGGTGGCGGGCTCGTCCATTGCAACCATCGGTCCGGCTGTCATGGAGGATATGCACCGGCAGCTGAAGGCCATCCGCAACCGTACCACGACCATGAGCGATGGCACGAGCGAGGAACTGCCTGCCAGCCACATTTGGATAAACGGCGAGACCGGGTACTACAAGTTGTCCTCCGACGGTTACTTGCCCGGCTACTCCCTGAGCAATTGGGGTGGCACTCTGGGTGTGGACGTGGATATCTCTGACGAGGCAACGGTAGGTATCGCGCTCAGCGCCATGTACGGCGACCTGAAGCCCAGCTCAGCCGACTCGGCCACGGGCAACCTTGACACCACGTACCTGAGCGCTTTCCTGCGTGCCAACAGCGGCGCTTGGATCCACACCATCGTGGTGAGTGGAGGCATTGCAGATATCAACTTGGACCGCACCGTTCATTACGGCTCGGGCAGCTACCGCACTTCCGGCAATACGAACGGCTACTCCCTCGGCGCTATCTACGAACTTGGCTATACCCTGCCGATGAGCCCGGAGGGGACTATGGCAATTCAGCCCGTCTTTAACGTGGAGGTTCGTCACGCTTCGGTGAAGGGATACACTGAAAGCGACAGCGATGTTGCTTTGCGTGTGGATGGCATCAAGCAGGATGTCTTCACCTTCGGTTTGGGCGCCCGCGTGCAGGCGGCTGTGGGTGGGAACGCCTTCAACCGACGTGCCGTCTTTGAGGCTCGCGCCCTCGCTAAGCTGGATGCCGGCGATCGCTCCGGCAAAGCCCGCAACGGCATCATCGGTAACTCTACATCCGCTGAGGTTGAGAGTGCAGAGACCGGAGCAGCCGGCTTTGAAATCGGCGCCGGTATCTCTGTCCCTGTCGGCTCGCAGTCCGGCAGCGTGTTTATGGATGCTTCCTTCGAGTGGCGCGATGGCTGGAGCAGCGTCGATGCTTCGGCCGGCTATCGCGTCAGTTTCTGATGACCTGACAAGAAGCTGTGTGATGCGCGCTCCTCAATGTACGAGGAGCGCGCTTTCATTGGGGGGCGACAGGCGTGTTGTACATCGTACGTAGGTGCCGTCTCAGGCGCCACCGCCTTCCGCCGTTCTACGTCCGTCCGCGGTTTTCATCATCACATTCCTCTACTCCTGCTTCGCCAAATTCGCGCGCAAGCGCGGGAATTTTTCAATCGTAAATCGTAAATGAATTGACGTTTTCTGAATGCGTTTGCCCTGGTGTCTAACGCAGGAGAGGTATGCCAGAAAATGCGATGCATGCCTGTGAATTGCTATATTCAATTTCCAGCGATGCCTGCTCGTTTTGACTCGGTGTTGCTGAAAGTTCACCGTGTCTTGAGATTTTTGGATGAAAGTTAAATAATAGAATGAGTTAATTTATTGATAATTAAAAATAAATACAATAAATAATAACAGTAATTACATTAAATATTATAGGCGACAATACGCTTACGAGTAGTTCGTAGTACGTGATTATTTCTTTGTAACAAGAATGCACAACGGTTTTTGTATATATTCTTCTTATGATAAAACTTTTACAGAATTTAATAGATAGAAGATAAAATAGATTTTTGTTCTTGTTATGTATTATTAAAAAGTTTATTTTATGAAGTAATTTTAGACGACTCTTAGGCTATATTTTTATAAATTATCTTTGAGTAATTGATAGCTTTTTACATTATAAATAAACGTTATAAGAAGAATGATAATTTTTCGCTTTAAGAGAGAATATGGAGGGAGAATTCTGAGCAAAAAAAGTAAAAAAATGCTGTACATCTCTTTAAAAAAATGCTAGCTTGCAATAATCCTCTCTCCATGCCGTGCGTGCACATGGTGTGGAAAAAAGGGGAAGAATTCCAAATCAATCACCGACTCCCTCGATGAAACTTCACCTTCCTGCGGGTCTTCGCAAGGCGCTCTTGGTTTGCCTTGCCGCGGTAGTGCCACCCGCCGCTGCCGTTTCCACCACCATTGCCACCGCTTCGGGCATTGTTGCTGTTTATCCTATTGTAAGCGAACAAACTAAGACTGATATATCCGGTCCTGAAGCTGTCTCATATGACAACCAGGCGGATTACAGCGACGACGTCCCTATCACGACAAACCTGGAGACGACGACAGGAGACGAGGCAATTTCTGTTCTCAACGGGAATGGGTGGATTACGGCGGGCGCCCCGGAACTGCAGAGCCGTGATTGGGCCTACACCAACGGCGGTTCGTTGGAGTGGAATGTCGGAGCAGGGACGTGGAGTGAGAACAACTTTAATAACATTGAGCAGCAAACCGACGGAAGAAATATAACTTTTTCATCTACGGGAGCGGAGACCAATGTTGACATCACCGTCAGCGGCGCCGTGAGTGCGGCGGATATAGCTGTGGGAAGCGGTGCAAAGTACACCTTTATGGGCGGCTCGTCACTCGCCGCGACCGGAGCTCTCTCCATCGGTTCTGACGCCGTGGTTAAGGTGGACATGAATATGAGTGTGACGGGAGAAACAACGCTGGACGGTGTTTTTGAAGTTGCACAACATACTTACACGTTCGCGGAGCAAATCAGAGGAAGAACATCCGGGGTGTTGAAAGGATTTGGCGGAGATGGCAATCTCTCGTCTTGTATCATCAACCTCAAGAAAGGAGGAGAGTTGTCGAACCTCGATGTGAGTTGGGGGGCGACGCTGAATCTCGGGGCGGACTTAATTCTCCACGACTGGCACTTCAGCGATAGTTCTCCCAACCGTTACATCAAGTTCGCGAAAGATGCAGAGGCGGCAGGTGAGGTCAACTTGGTGCTGGACTTTGCCGAGAGCGACAAAACGATCACATGGCACTACGAGACCGAGGGGTTTGACAAAGGCTCATTGACATTCGCCGAAGTCGGACTGGAAAAGCGCGGGGAAGGAAACCTCACTCTCAAAGAAACGGAGGGCGATTCCAATGAGACACACTGGGAGGTGCAGAATCTGAAAGTCTCTGCCGGAACATTGAAAATTGACGACAGCCTCTTTACTGTTGCGGGGAAGTTGAGCGGTTCCGCCGCACTTGAGTTGCTTGCAAGTGCGGGACTCGTTCTGACCGGCGGTACGGATACGGAGGTCGGATTTACAGGTACGATCACAATGGGCAGCGATACGTCCATCTCCCTTGGCTCCGGAGCGAAGTTGAAGGCAGGTACGCTCGCTCTCGGTTCTAATACGGGCACGATCAAACTCACCGTTGACTCGAATTTCACGGATGGTTTTCTGGATATCACATCCCTGACGATGGATGATAGCGGAACACTGAAAATCGTCTTCACAGATTGGAACGAAGAGTGGATAACGGAGCATTCGGATGGGTTGACACTCTTTTGTGGCGATGGCTTCTCAAGCTGGCTCGAATCCTTGATGGACAAGATTACATTTTGGGGTGGCGCCTCCGGTGATGTGGACCTGAGCAGCCAAGTCGTCTTAGAGCGTAACGGAAAACTCACTTGGGCGAGCGAATCCGTAGCGGGTGGCGATTTGTACTGGCCGGGCAGCGGAGCGGACAGCGAACTCAGCTGGGGAGCCTCCGGCGGCAATGAGTGGGCCACCGGAACCGGCCAAGAGGCAAGCGCCGGATGGACAGAAAACAGCAGGGTTCACTTGGGAGCAACCGGCGCTGTGACCGTTACCCTGCAGGATGCCAGTATCACAGCAGCCAGCGTAGGATTCACCGCAGCTAATCGCGGTGGCTACACATTCCAGAGCGGTACGACCAGAACTGATCTTGTGGTGAGGGGGAATATGACCAACAACGATCCATCCCCGGTAGCCGTGAGGGTCACCTTCGACACCGGTGTGAACGTGCATGTAGAGAGGAACTTTATCAACAAGGGCGCAACGTCCACTTTCGCTTTCAAAGAGAAGTTGAGGGTGGACGGCCTGCTTCAGCTGTGGGGTGGAAGCACGCTGGAATTGGAGAAAGGAGGCGAGGTCGGTACCTTGGATGCAACGTGGGGAGGCAACCATATCCAACTGGGCGGAGATCTTAAGGTGAACTGCTGGTTCTTTGAGGGAGCGAATGGCGGTGGACACGCCGTCAGCTTCTCCAAAACGGAGACGAGCGACTCGGAGGAAGTGTTCATTGAAATCGGCAAGGTCGTGAATGGGGGCCAGGGTCAGCAGGAGCAGGCAGGTACAATGTCGGGAACTCAGTTGGTGATCGATGGAGGAGGACACACAATGTCCTTTGGTGAGGGAGTCGGGATTAAGAAAAGCTCCGACACCTTGGAATTTCGCGGCTCGGAGACCTTTGCCGTGGGCGGCAGCTATGCGGCGGTGGAAGGCGGCAACATGGTGTTTAACGTGGACGCGACGGCGGGGATGAATGTGGAAATCGGTGCGGGGTCGTCCATCACCGTGAATGGAGGGAAACGGCTTAGCGCAACAGGGAGTCTGAAGGGCACGGGCGGCACGCTGATTCTGCAGGCCGGAGCGACGGCGACCTTCGGCAGTGCGGATGCGACCGCAAGCCTCACGAGCTTGCAGCTGGCAGAGGGAGCTTCTCTTCACGTTGGAGGAGGGAACATGCTGAACATCGATACCCTCACGCTCAGTGGAGCGGCGGCGATCGAGTTGAGCGGCACGGATTCCGGCAAGATCAAACTGGGTCATGAGATTGCGGGCGACTTTACGTTGACGATTACGCTTACGGGGTTGACGGATGAAGGATCTACGAGCTTGTTGAGCAACGGCTATCAGCTCTTTGATTCCTCGATGAATGCAGAGCTGTTGAGCGGATTGAAAGCTCTGTTTGAGAGTCAAAAGTTGACGGTGAATCTGGGAGAATGCACCTACACGGTGGTGGAGCTGGATGAACATGGTAAGCTGATATTCGTAAACGATACCACGGAGTTGACCCACACCGGCAGCGGCACAGAGTTCACTTGGGATAACACGAGCAGCACATGGGATAGCAATCAGACCTTTGCCGAGGGTAATAGCGTGAAGTTCTTGGGCACCGGGGCGAACACCGTGAAGCTCGGCATCAGCGGCGTGACCGTGGTGAAAAACATGACCGTGCAAACGAGCGACGGAGGGGTGTACACCTTTACTTCGGATGCAGATGACAACTCGCTGAATGTGAGATTTGAATTGAACTTGGAGACCGCAGCTGTCTTCCAAGTGGACACGAATGTGGAGGGTACATTGAGCGGCGCCGGCGCTCTTACGGTGGACTCCAAGACCTTCACCTTGGCCAACAGCGCGCATGACTGGACCGGCGAACTTACTGTGCAGAATGAGGGAACCTTCAGCCTGGCGGGAACCGTGAGCGCCAGTAAACTCACCGTGGGCGCAAACGGCGGCAGAATAGACCTCAGTGAAGCGGAGGCGGTTCTCACTGTGACCGGAGACATGGCAGGTGAGGGCAACCAGCTTACCTTAGCCGGCGGCGGCAGGCTGGATTGGACCGGCGGCGCCGGTACGCTCGGCAGTGTGATGGTGGAAAGCGGCGAGTTCGCCATCGGCGGCACGCTCACTATGGGCGGAGATATCACCCTCGTCGGTGACAATGCTAAACTCTCCGGCAGCGGCAGGATAGACAAGAAGAGCGACCTCGTTGACGGCATACACGTGCAATTCCGGATGGATAGCGACACCGAAACCCGGGAAAACATGGGAGCCTGGTTTGGCGACAGATTGGGGAGCATCGAGCTCGGAGAGGGTGTGGGTCTGCGGAAGACGGGAACCGGAACGCTCACATTCAAAGGCGGCGGGACGCTCACGCAGGCCATAGATGTCCACGAGGGAGCGCTCAAGCTTGATGAGGGAGGCGATTACGTGCTGGAAGGGAAACTCACCGGCAGCGGCAGTTTGATCGTGGCTGTTGCTCATGCAACGGGCAGCACTCCCGGTGGCAGCACGGTTACTCTCCGCCAGGGGGCAGACATGACAGGAGATCTGGCGCTTTCCTGCTATGCCGGACGCCTCGTGCTTGGAGCTGATTCAACTTTTGGAGGATTGGTTACCGATGGGGACAACTTCAGTTACTTGGAAACCGGAGGGCGGCAGCATTACATCAAAGCTCTTGATGGAATGAGCGTGCGTCTGACCTTGAATGTGGTGGATGGTGAACCGAAAGAAGTGCGCGGGGTGAACGTCCAGAGCGGCGTGACAATCGTGAAGGAGGGAGCCGGCACGCAGAGGTTGATTGAGGTAGCGGACACGGAGAACGGGCGAGTCACGCTGTCGGGAGGGGTTGAAGTGAAGCAGGGAGTATTGGAAATCGAGGGCGACCATTCGACCATCAGCGGAGCTCTCTCCGGGGAGGGAACCGATGGCACGCTGAGATTAGTGAGCGGGAACCTGACAATATCAGGCGGAGGAAAACACGGCGGCGCTTTGGAGCTGACGGCCGGCAAGATCACTATCAGCGGGGAGGCTCTGGAGGTGGGCACCTTCAAAGCGGCGGCGGGCGAGCTGGATGTCCAGAGCAACTTGACCATCGGCAACGGAGCGAATGAAGGACTGAACACACTCAAGATAGCGAGCGGGACGAAAGTGACGCTCAAGGGAGGCATTTTGAAGGCAGAGACATTGGATCTCACCGGTACTCAGGGCGCCAGCCTCAGCATCGACATGACTGGGCAGGCCAAACTGGATTTCGGAGGCATCACACTGGGGGCAGATGGAAAACTGACCATTGAACTGACGGGAGACAACGGTGATATGGGGGGATACCAGCTGTTTGAGGAAAGCACCTTTGCCAGCGTGTGGGACGCCTTGGTGACGGACGGCAAGACGTGGGAAGAAGTCTTTGACATCACTGTGAGTGGATCAGACGACAAGGAGCTGAAATTAAATCGGAACGGCTGGCTCGCCATAGCGACGATAGGAATGGAGTGGAACGGAGGAGGGACGTGGTCGGATAGTTCCGGGAGCGAATGGGGGGAGGGAGATAAAACGCCCGACGGGAGAGACGTGCGCTTCACCGAACAGGGAGCAGCGGAGGGAGGAAGCGTCCTGATTGAAGGCGAGGTAACGCCCGGGAACGTCTATGTGGACGGAGGCGAGTACACCTTTGAGCAAACAGGGGACGGAACGGGGGGACTCAATATTGACGCGGAGAGGGGCGGCGTCCTGCGAGTGGGTGACGGAGGAACCGAGGCTAAACTGACCCTCAAGCTGGAGAACACCTCCATTCCGGAGATCGAGCTGAGGACCCGAGGCACCCTTGTTCTGGCACATGACGAAGCTTTGCCGGACGACAGCAAGATCAAATTTCAAGGCGGCGTGCTGGAGTACAGCGACACCCAACTGACGAATCCCGATGTAAGCAGTCAGGTAGCCAGCGCCGGAGAGGGCAGCAGAGCCGCCGTCAAGGTGAGTGTGGATGGTACGACGTACACCGATGGCGTGATTTGGGGATCGACGAGTACGGCAGTGGAGGGCAATAGCGGTTTGAAACTTGCCTTGGATGAGATCGGCATCGAGAAGAGCGGCGTCGGCGATTTCACCTTGGCATGGCAAGGAGGGACGGGAGACACGCATGGAGGGAGCATCACCGTGAATGAGGGAAGCTTGTCGCTGAACGTGAGCAACGCCACAACACTTTCCGGAACGATTAGCGGCAGTGGAACATTGAAGATCACCGGCGGAGAAGTGACGCTGAGCGGTGAGAACAACACAGTCACAGGCATTCAAGTGGACAGCGGAGCCACCTTGAAAGCGGGGCATGCGAATGCCCTGGGCGGAGCGAACACCACGCTCACACTCAACGGCGGCAACCTGAGCGGCAACAATGTGAACGTCAATGCCGGTCAAGTCAAGGTGATGGAAGAGGCCACGCTGAGCGGAGTGACGCTCGCCGGGACCGTGACAGGAGAGGAGACGATGAGCGTCGGGAGCGGAACCGCCGGGCTGAGCGGAGATATCTCCGGCTACACGGGCGAGTTGAAAACTGAGACCAGAGGCACGTGGAAATTGAGTGGAAAAGCGTTGGAGCAGCCGGTGACCAACGCAGTGAGCGGCAGCGGAACCGTGAGCTTCGCAGGCGAAACCGTATACAGTGGCGATGTGAAGGGAAGCGTGACGCTTGAAGGGGGCGGAGAAAACGGAGAACAACTCGTCATCACCTCCCGAACAACGAGCAACGGAGCGAAATTGAAAGGGCAGGTCACCTTGGGCAATCAGGGAGAGCAGGCGGCGTGGCAGGGAAGCGCCTTGGTGAACGGGGAGATCACGCTGGCCAACGTGGAGCTGGCCGCCGGAGGCATCAGGGACAAGAGGAGCGCCAAGTTGTACGTGAACACCGCGACCTCGGGAGAGACCGTGGCTGCGGCGTACGGAGCGCGAGCCGCGAGACGGGGCGCTGAAGTGAACGTCAAGGGGATGAGCGGCGAGCAGCTGGACGGCATCACGATCAATGAGCACGGGCAGCTCACCGGCATCACCGGCAGCTATACGGCCGATGCGAACCACAAGCTTGAGCTGCACTTTGCTGCCGAAAACGTGGGCGACAGCGCGGCGGTTGGAGAAGGAGAAAACGCGCTCATAACCGGGGAGGGCGACTTTTCATTGAATGCCGAGAGCAAGGAGAACGTGGAACTCTGGTTGTCGTCAGATGCGGTGAGCAGCATTATCGGGAAACTGGCTGAAGCGGACAGTGAGAACGGGGAGATGGTGGATGTGTACCTGCACCTGCTGCAGGGAGGCAATCTCACGATCGGAGAAGTGACGCTGAGCGACCTGAAGGGAAGCGATGCGGAGCTGCTGGAGATGTTGGACATAGCGGAAGTGAGAGTAGAGGGAGGAAGCATCAGGTTGGCGGGAACAGCGGCCGATGTTTTTGTGGTAAAAGAGACGAGTACACTGACCGATGCGGCGGTGTTGGGCACATCGAAATCCACCGTATTGTCCACGCCGGGAGCTGAGCTGACGCTGAACCTGGATGGAGAAACGGCAGATGACCCGGAGGACAACAGAGCCACCGTGAACAATTTGCTGGGCGTGACCGGCAGCCAGTTGCACCTGCGAAACAGCAGCCAGAACGACCCGACGGGGGCGAACCGCTTGGAAGTGACATTCCACAATGCCAAGGTCGGCGTCAAAGATGAAGATAAGCACCCTGAGGAGGAACCGGAGCTGGGCGAGACCACCGTGGAGGGGCAGCACACCACCTTCAACGGAAGTATTGATGCAGGAGAGGGTGTGGACGTGAAGAAGACCGGCTGGGGCACGCTGTCCGTGGGAGGCAACTACACGCTGGAGGATGGGACGACCACCATCACGGCGGGAGCCCTGAAACTGCGCGGAGCTGAAAACACCTTCCATGGTCTGACATTCGACTACGCAGACGTGCGACAGCAGAAGGATAAGGGAGAAGATTACCGAGGCCTGCTGCTGGATGGTGGCAGAACCAGCGTGAGGGGCAGCATCACCGAGGGTGAGAAGAAAGTGGGAGAAATCGTGATGAGCCATGGAGCGGAACTCGTGCTGAATGGCGAGAGCGACCTGGAGGGCACCTCCATAACGGGCGATGGCTCGACAAAACTGACGCTTGCCGTGAAGGGAGAGCAGAGAGCCAGTCTGAAGCTGAGAGGAGGGAAGAATGTAGCACTGGGTGAGGATGGTAAACGGACAGTGCTTTCCGGAGTGGATGTGGAAGTGCAGGAGGGCGCGAGCATGGAAGTGAGCGGGGTTGATGCAGCCATGAAGGAAAGCGACCTGACGGTGCAAGGAGGCGAGGTGAAGCTGACCGAGGGAGCCACCATGACGGGAGGCTCTGCGACGCTGAGCGGCCGCAACAGCTTGCTCGACTTGGGCAGCAGCGCGCAGAACTCACTCACCGCGCTGAATGGCACGGGAACGCTGAAGAGCGCTGCGGGAGGGAACACGACCATCACGGGAGAGGCCGGATCGAGTGTGTTCTCCGGCAAGCTCGCAAACTCGGATGGCAGTGACGGCGCGGGCAAACTGACGATCGGCAGGAATGCGGATGTGACTCTGGACAATGTGGATACGAGTGCGGCAGGAGGCAGCACTGCCAACGCCTGGGATGTGGAAGTGCAGGATGGCGGCAGGCTCACGCTGGATGTGAGCAAGTCGAAGGCCGGCGAGCAAGTGGTGCTGGGCGATGTGAACTTTGGCAGCGGCAATACCGTCAATCTCAAGGTGAACAGCTCGAACTACAACTTGGAAGGCAGCACCGTAAAGGGCAATACACTGAGCTTCGGTGAGAACACGATGGTGATGCTGGAAGCTGCGGCGGGGGATATCTGGAACGGTAGCGGGGGCAGAGAGCTGACGCTGGGCGAATGGGGTGCTGTAAAAGGAGGAGGAGAGGACATCGACGTGCAGCTGCGCGGCGACGGCTTCATCTTTGCAGATGTGAAGGGAGTTGTTGTCGAAGGGACAACCGTGACCGTCCAGCTGGAGGAGGCCAAGGAGAACAAGTTTGAGCGAGCCATGCCGAATGGGGAAAAGAATGCGATGGCGGGGGCGACAATGGTGTGGGAATCGCTTAAATACAAGTCGGAACTTGACTCGCTCATCGACGTGCTGACCGACAGCGAATCTGACTACGCCCGCATGGTGCACGGACTCATCAGCCAGCTGGACAACGGGCAGATGGAATCGCTTCAGAACGCCCTGGCATCCGTGGCGGGTTCCTCGGTTGCAACGATAGGACCGGCAGTGATGGAAGACCTGCACCGGCAGATCAAGACCATCCGCAACCGCACCACCACGATGGCCGGTGAGGTGACCTACGACGGCTACGACGAACTGCCGCTCTGGCATGCGTGGATCAACGGCGAAGGCGGTTACCACAAGATGGATGCAGACAGTCAGGCGCCGGGTTACACGCTCAACAACTGGGGCGGCACAGTGGGTGTGGATGTGGACGTGAGCCCGCAGGCGACGATGGGACTGGCCATCACCGCCATGTACGGGAACCTGAAGCCGGAATCGGTGGATGCGGCCACGGGCAATGTGGATATGACATACCTGAGCGGATTTGTGCGGGCGGCAAGCGGCGCGTGGATCCACACCTTTGTGATGAGCGGGGGCAAGGCCGATGTGCAGCTGGACCGCACGGTGAACTATGGCACGGGCAGTTACAGGACCCGAGGATCCACGGATGGCTACGTGCTGGGCGCCATGTATGAGGTGGGCTACACGAGACTCATCTCTGCGAGCGGCACCTTTGCATTGCAACCCGTCTTCAATGTGGAGGCGCGACATGCCAGCATCAAGGGGTACACGGAAACGGGCAGCGATGCAGGTTTGCATGTGGATGATATTTCACAGGATGCGATCACCTTTGGATTGGGTGCGCGCATGCAGAGCCTCGTTGGCGAGAACACATTCAATCGCACGGCGGTCTTCGAGGCGCGTTTGCTGCTGAAGGCTGACGTGGGTGACCGCTCCGGCACGGCTGACAACACCCTGCTGGGAGCGGCGACAAGCGCGGAGGTAGAGAGTGCCGAGGTGGGAGCCATCGGAGTGGAAGTGGGAGCGGGGCTCACGATACCGTTGGGATCTTCCTCGGGAAGCATTTTCATGGATGCTTCTGTGGAGTGCCGCCGCGGATGGACCAGCTTGGATGCCTCGGCGGGCTATCGCATCAGCTTCTGACGCATAGAATCAGCGAGTGAGGGGCGCGCTTCACAGTATGTGGAGCGCGCCCCATGGCAAACGCATGAGTAATGGGTTGAATGAGCCCGGAGAAGATTTTATTGGGACACGTGTGGCTAATGTGGGTTGCCCTGGATTTTTTTTTCATTGATTCGCCTGCGGAATATGGTATGATAGAGATGGAAGTTGGGTCGTTTCGATGGATTAGAACAACTTGAATCGGATATGAAATACTCCAGGAATACGCTAAAAAAGGGTAACAGGGCGCGCGCGCACGGGCGGGGGTTCGCGTTGGTGGCGAGTCTCACGCTCATGATGCTGCTCGGGCTGATTGCGGTGGGCATTTTGGCTGTTGCATCTTCGCAGAACCGCATTGCGGCACAAGTCATTTTGCAGGAAGAGGCGCGGCAGCAGGCTCTTATCGGTCTGGATGCGGCCATTTCAGACCTGCAGATGGAGTTGGGGCCGGATCAGCGTGTTACCGCATCCTCCGGCATCCTTTCCGAGGCAGAGTCGAGCCCGCAGCACATCTTGGGCGTCTGGGATAGCTGGAAGGTCCCTCTCTACAGCAGGAGCAACGGTGCGACCATTGCTTCTACGTACACCCAAGGGCGCTCGACCATGTTCCGCCGCTGGCTCATCTCTTGCAACGATGTCACCACCCAGCGCCAGCTCAATGCCGTTGCGGATTTGGCGCGTTCCAAACCCGGCTACCGCATCTGCATGGTCGGCGAGGGTACACTCGGAACCAAGGTGAGCGAGCAGCAGTACGTGTACGCTGATCTCATCACCATGCCGTCTGCGGGTCGCAATGAAACTTGCTTTGCCTGGTGGGTTGGCGGCGAGAATCAGAAAGCCAACATCGCTATTGCTGACCGCGAGCCCACGAGCGACCCCGTGGAGATTCTGCGTCGCACTTGGGATACGCCTGCTCCCGATTTCAAAGGCAGTGAGAACTTCTCCTTTATGCCGGAGGAGATTGATACCCCCGAGAAGATTCTCACTCTGCGCACGCTTCCTCTTGTGGAGCGCGGCACAATGCCGGCTGGTCAGCCCTATTTCTTCGATGCTACAACCTTTTCCTACTCCCTGCTCACGAATGTGCGCGATGGCGGTTTGAAGCTTGACCTGAATACACTGCTCAACAAACGTGACCTGCGCGGCACACCATTTCAAGCTCGCCGTGATCAGGATTGCCCCATTGCAGAGGGCGAGGGCTTGCCAACCGGTACCGAGGCTTCCATGCCCATTGGTTCCTGGCAGGTGATGCACGCTTACTACAACATGTGGCCTGATGGCTCCGGTAGGAATGAGGACTTTGAGAGCTC
>CANQSS010000026.1 GCA_947626545.1 uncultured Akkermansia sp.
GAGAGGACTCGAACCTCCACGGTGTTACCCACTAGAACCTGAAACTAGCGCGTCTACCAATTCCGCCACGTGCGCGTCACGGTACAATGCTGTCCGGGACATTGAAGCATACTTTCCCGACAGGTGCAAGACTAAAGTGTGCCTGAAAAAGATTTTTTTGCCGTACATAGGAATTAATGTTGTATAACAAATTGTAAGACAAGGTGAAAATTAGGTTTGACATGAAAGGTAGGACCGTTATAATACGTCCGGTGCCGTATGTAGCTGTTCGAGTGGCTCTCAGTGAGCTGCGAGACAAGGAAACGGTCAAAACACCCTATACTACGTAACATGAAAGTTCGATACTCAGTACTTGCAGTGGCGGCAATGTTGACGCCAGTAATGGCGGCGGAGCCGATCTCCGCAGAGGCATTTGCTCAGCTTCCGGCTCTCTCTGCGAAGCGCCTGTCAGGCTCTTTTACGATGGGCTATGATACCAACTACGTGGGGCGTGGCCTTGTGATCTCACACTCTGTGGCCGAAGGCGACAGCTCGGAGCTGGCAGCTTTGAAGCTCAATTACGACATAGGCCGCAAGCAACAGCAGTGGAGCATCGACAGTGCAATTGCATATAGGGCCGTGAGCTCTGGTCACACGATGTACGGGCCAGCGCCATATGCAAAGGTCAATGGACTGATGGATTTATACGGGCAACCCCACATACAGCAGCGCAATGTGGAAAATGAATTTGCGGTGCTGACCGCCGTGAAGTACAGCGGCAAAAAGGGACATGTGTCATTGGGCCATGAGTTTGTACATGGCGGTCTACTGGGCGCTTTTGCCAAGCACTTCCGCCAGCAAAGCGCCTCATGCGTGAATGAAGTCTATTTGGAAACGGTATGGACGCCGGCGAAGTGGGCCGAGGCCGGACACACGTTGCGCTTGAGTTTTCAAGGCGTACAGGGCTGGTGGTTCGAGCCGTATGTGACCTTCAAGGCTCCCATTATCGGGCGGGATGAGCACATGAAAATGGCGGGCTTGCTCACCTTTGCTATGAGCGCAACGGCAAATTACTTTGACGAAGGCCACAATGCTAATGCAAATGGCGCGCAGGCTTTCTGGATTAAACTCTCAACGCCATTCTTTGCCACCAAGCGTTTCGTCATTACTCCGGCGGTGAGCTTTAACTGGCTTGGAGCCGGCGCTCAGAAGGCAGCTAAAACATCTCTACTTCGCGCGTATACTAACGACAGCACACTGGTTCCATATCGCAATTTCGGCGTTGTTGGCAGCGTGACATGTACGTGTGTGTTCTAATCTGTACGAGATAAATCACCCTTGAAACAGGGCGGGCCTGACCGCAAGCAGGCTCGCCCTTCTTTCACACCTCAAAGCATGATAAAACTGAGCTGGATGCTCCCTGCACAAGAGCGCACAGCTCTCCTACCGCCCAGCAGCGACGACTATGACCAATCTGAATGTACACGGGCAAGAAAATGTTGTAGTTCCCGGATTCTACATGCCCAACCGCCTGAGCGTGCAGGCGTGCAAAACACTTAATTACCTGCTGCAGGGCAGGCTCTGCTACATCACGGATGATGCATTCCCCCCAGCGCCGGATGTCGAGGAATACTTGAGTAAAAAGCATATTCCCCTCCATCGCTTCAATTTTCGTCACGGCACGCCTCTGTCAGCCCGGGAATATATTCACGACCTGTTCCAACGGGGGAAAAACGTCATTTTTCTTCCAGGTCAGCTGGCACGCGTACGTGGGGCGCTCACCGATGTTCCTTCCCTTTTCCTTGAGTGCGTGGAGCACATGAGTATACCGGTTGTACCGCTCTTTTTGGGGTATTACGGTACGGGCTTTGATACGTTGTACCGAGAGGAGCCGGAAAAAGACAGTCGGGAGGAATTTTATGTGCTGCCTCAGTTACCTGCCAGAACAAAGAGCATGGGAGCGCGGCTGCTTTCAGTTTGGATGGAAAAGGGAATGGAGGTATTCTCAGCGCAACCGCTCTTACAGGAATCCCTAACCACCCACTTAGTTCGCTCCCTGCACAAGTACGGCAGAACAGTGATGATAGACGGCATGAGCCACTCCTCCGTGCCATATTACAAAATACTGGGTGTGGCTGTGACTGCTGCCCAGCGTCTGCGCAAGCGTGGGGACAAGCGCATCGGTGTCATATTGCCACCGGGACCGGCTGGTACGATCTGCCTGTTGGCCTGCATGCTGGCAGGGGTCACGCCGGTGATGATCAACTACGCAACCTCACGCGCATCCTTCGAGAGCACAGTGAACCAGGCTGAACTCAAAACTTTCATGACGGCTCGACTGTTCATGAAAAAGTTGCCTAACTTCTCATGGCCTCCAATGGAGCAGATCATCCTCGTGGAAGATTTTCTGCGCTCTCTGCCAAAATTATCACTCATTGCAAATGTGCTAATGGCGCGGTTGGCACCGGCGAGTATGCTCTGCAAAATGCATAACACCGATGCGCGTCATGGAGAGGACGAAGCGGTGATGCTTTTCACAGCCGGATCAACCGGTGAACCAAAGGGAGTGACGCTTACTCACCGCATGATAATGGCCAATATTGCGCAGAGCTGCTGTCGATTGTCACTGGATAAGGAACGCATTTTGGGCAGTTTGCCCCTGTTCCATAGCTTTGGACTCACCATAGCGCTGGTCTTACCCCTACTCAAGGGGCGTCCTATCTGCACCTATCCTAATCCGACAGAGGCGAGCACCCTCTGCGAGCTTGTTGAAAAACACAAGCTTACCATGCTGTGTGCCACGCCGACCTTTGCACGTACTATGCTGCGCCGTGCGGAGGCCTATACTTTCGCTACCGTACGCTATTTTATTGTAGGAGCAGAGCGTTTGCAACCGGAGCTGGAGAAGGAATTTATGACGCGCTGCGGTGTGCAGCTTCTGGAGGGTTATGGACTCACGGAGGCGACCCCTGTGTGCTCGGTAAACCTGCCGGATGGAGAACGCGTTCGGGGCTCAGCCTTCGCCATACCGAGCATCAAGTCCGGTACCATCGGACAACTCCTGCCTGGCATCGCAGTGCGCATCACCGATTTGGAGGATGACGAGAAGATTCTCCCCCTCACCCAACGCGGGATGATTTGGATCAAGGGAGCCAATATTTTCCGAGGTTACGTGAACAAGCCCGAGTTTAATAAGTCCATCTTCAAAGATGGCTGGTTCAAAAGTGGTGACATCGGGCAGATGGATCTCCACGGTTTCATAACACTGACTGGCCGTCTCTCGCGCATTTCCAAGATTGGTGGTGAAATGGTGCCCCACGAGGGTGTGGAAACAGCCATTTCCGAAATCCTTAAGCTCAACGCCGAGGATGGAATCCAGATATCAATCACCGGCGTTCTTGATGAGCAGAAGGGCGAAACCTTAGTGCTCCTCTCTGCCATACCCGAACACGCAGATCCCGTCATAGAGCGTGAGGTGCTTGCTATGCTGCACACAGAGCTTGCAAAGCGTGGCCTGCCTAATCTGTGGGCGCCGCGGTATTTAGTGGCAGTTTCGTCTATACCGGTACTGGCGAGTGGCAAACAAGACCTGCTGCGCTGTCGTCAGCTCGCCGAGGAAGCGATTTTCGGCCAACAGGGGAGGTAACCCCATAAACTTTCCCCATGTCCATTCAATCTTTCTCCCATGCGTTCCATGGAAAATAGACGATGGAAAATGGAGCCTCCTTTTGCCACTGCTACTGCTCCGACCTTGCACGTTCCCCTGCCCTGCCTCACTCTTCCGCGATGCCCGCGCGCTTAAGAGCAGGCCAACCGCCTTCCAGCACATAGATGGGAGCCCGGATAAGGCCCGTATCGCGCAGTTCCTGCGCCACTTGGTCGGAGGAGTTGCAACTCTCCGTGCAAAAAACCACGATGCACTCTCCCCGGGCGTGAGCGGACATGAGACGCTCGATAGCTGCATCTAAAAGCTGCTGCATGGCAACCCCCGGACGAATCGGGAACATGCGATCGTCCGGGAACATGAGGTGATTGAGCTCAAAGTCGCTCTCACTGCGTGCATCCACCCACACAACTTTGTAGTGCTTTGGGTTACGCGGATCCTTTTGGAGGGAGAAGAGTGTCTCCAGACAAATGTGGCCGGGCGGCAACTGATTCTGCACGCAGGGTGGCAAACGGCGAGGGGCAAAATAAAGCATATCAAGCCCATAGAGCAGCCCGGCAAGCACCAAGATACCCAACCCAAAGCGTATCATCTGGGCAAAAGTATCTCTCATGGCCAATGTAAGGAAAATTAGGCGCGTTTCAGCTCACCGAGCAGAAGGTATCCTGTTGCACATCGTCAGCCATGTGCTGCTGCGCTTTACCGCTCTCCGCTAGGTGTACCAATGCGTGATAAGTATCCTCTTCATCGGAACCCAATTCAGCGGCAATCTGAGCAGCTGTTGCCGGTTGAGCTGTGAGTTGAGCACGCACCTGCGCCATGAGCTTCAGGAAAGATCCGGCGGCCTTTTTACCGGCTTGAACGCCGGGCTGGTGGTATGCGTTAATGTGAATGAGACTCGCGTAGAAGCCAACTGCACGCTCGAAAAGGGCTATGAGGGCACCAAGGGAGGTCTCGCACACTGTGGGGATGGAGATCGTGATGCTGGAACGCCCACGTTCCGCCAGCGCTTTGCGAGTTCCGCGCATAAAGCCCTGCAGGTAATCGCCGGCAGTGAATCCCGGCTCTACCTCCACATCGTCATTCATGCAGCGGCGCACTTCAATAAAGGTGACGAAAAAGTTGTCCAATCCATCGCGCAACTGCTGCACGTAAGCATGCTGATCGGTCGAGCCCTTGTTGCCATAAACCGAGATACCTTGGTGTACCGCAGAGCCATCCAAATCCAGCTCCTTTCCCAAAGACTCCATGATGAGCTGCTGCAGATATTTGGAGAAGAGTACGAGACTGTCTTTGTAGGGAAGAACGACCATGTCCTTAGAGCCATGACCGCCGCCCACAGCGTACCAGGCAAGCGCAAGGCGCATGGCAGCGTTGCGGCTGGTGTCGCGGGTGCGAGTGTGGGCATCCATCTGCGCCGCACCCTGGAGAAAAGCATCAATATCCACTCCCTGCAGCGCGGCAGGCAGCATACCAACGACAGATGTTTCGGAAGTGCGGCCACCCACCCAATCCTCCATCGGAAAGCGTTGCAGCCAGCCTTCCGCCTGCGCCACCTTGTCCAGCTGGGAATCTACACCAGTGACGGCTACGGCCTGCTTGGCGAAGGACAATCCGTGCTCACGAAAGAAGGCTTGTGCGCAAACCATGCCATTGCGGGTTTCCGGCGTGCCGCCGCTCTTGGAAATGACCACCGCGAGCGTACTCTTCAACGGCAAGCGATTCAATACGCGATGCATACCGTCCGGGTCCGTGTTGTCCAAGAAATGCATGGCAAGTCCCTGCGTCGGGAGGGCATCTGCCACAAGCTCTGGACCGAGAGCCGAGCCGCCGATGCCAATGACGAGGCAGTCTGAAAAAGGAACGCCGCCCGGGGCCGTGATACGTCCGGCGTGAACATCTGCCGCAAACTGCTTGATCTGCGCGAGGGGCTCATCGATCTTTTCACGCAACTCGGGGGTAGGTGCCAATGAGCTGTTCCGCAGCCAGTAATGGCCAACCATGCGATTTTCATCCGGATTGGCAATGGCTCCACCCTCCAGAGCCTCCATCTCAGTATATGCTCGCTGCACGAGCGCGTCCATTCCGGCATCCGGATCGGTAGAAAGTTTCGAAAAGTCCAGTGTAATACCCATCTCCGGGTAGCGCAATAAACAAGCGGCGTAGTTCTTCATGACGCGCGGATTATACTACCCCCTCCCAGGCGACGCAAGCAGAATTGCAGCGAGCTCCTTGAGCTCTGCATAGGATCCTACGCGAGCAAGCGCCGCGCGATGAGGCTTCGAACCGGGTATCTGCTTGGTGTATGCCAAAATGCGTGCACGCATGGTGCGCATGGTGCAGGCCTCATCGCCGTACATGCCGCTTTCGAGGGTAAGGCGTACGTGACGCAACATCAGCTGGATGCGCTCCCTCGTAGTGGGTTCCGGCAAAAGATGCCCGGTAGCGAGCAGTGCCTTTGCTCGCTGAAAAATCCAGGGATCGTGCATGACCGCACGACCTATCATCAACCCCGCCACAGCCTTCAAATCGCGCTCGCGCAGCACATCTTGCGGTGTCGTGATATCGCCATTCCCGATGACGGGAATGCGCACGAGGGACGCGCAATGATGAATCATGTCCCAATCCGCCGTGCCACCGTACTGCTGAGCACGGGTGCGACCGTGGATAGTGATGGCACACACGCCTGCATCTTCCAAACGATGGCAGGCTTCCGGCGCACAGATGTGCTGAGCATCCCAGCCGAGGCGGATTTTGGCAGTCACCGGACAGTCATCTCGTAGCTCAGCCACAACTGCACGCGCAATTTCTTCCAGCAACGGCAAATCCTTGAGCAGTGAGGCCCCACCGTTGCGTCCCACAACCTTTGGCACGGGGCAACCGGCGTTAATGTCCAGAAAATCCGGTCGTACAGCATCCACGATGATACGCGCCGCCTGCGCCATGCGGGCGGGATTCGCCCCAAAAAGCTGCACTCCCACCGGGCGGTCTCCCGGCGTTATTTGCACGTATCGCTTGGTGCGCTGCCAAGCTTGCAGCACGCCCTCGGCAGATACAAACTCAGTTTCCACCACATCCGCCCCCAGTTCGCGGCAGAGAACGCGAAAGATGGCATCCGTCACTCCGGCCATAGGGGCCAGATACAGGCTAAATGAGCGCAACCATTGCATAATTTTCAGGGGCTAAACGGGAATAAAACACCTTCCACAGCGCGTAACTGTGGAAGGTACTCTGAAAAGGAGATAAAGGGCAACTGCCGAGGACAGTTGCTCGCACACGAACTCACGCGGCCTGCGCTGCGCGAACTTTCTTGATGATAGACGCCACGGTCTCAGACGGCTTGGCACCCGTCTTGATCCACTTATCCACCTTCTCCAAATCAATCTTGTAGTTCACCCCCTCAACGAGTGGGTCATAGGTGCCGAGCTGTTCGATATATGCACCGTCGCGTCGCTTGTGGCTGTCCACAACAACGATCTTGTAGTACGGGCGATTCTTGGTGCCCTGGCGGTTGAGACGAATTGATACCATAGTAAAAGATGTGGTTGATTTTTCGCATCCCCACGCAGTCGCGAGGTGAGGCGGGACGACAAGGTAGCACACGAACTTTACCTTGTCAAGCGCAAAGATTACTTTTTCATCCCCCCGCAATCGGACAAAAATAAGTGTACCGAACGGAGAAAAAGAGGGCAAAAGATTTATCGTTTGGACAAAAATAGTGCACCATTATGTCTGTATGATAAACGCAGACAAAGAACAAGAAGGTATTGCGAACATCATTGAAGCGCGCAATAAATGCAGGATGCTGCGCAGTCGCAAGGAGCGAATGGCTTTTATCACGAAAGTAGCAAAGATATTCAAGTACAGTTGCGAGTAAGTCATCATGCTGCTGGGGAAGAGCGAGAAGGAGAGTGAGGAAGGATCAGTATTGTCACGGGAGCAAAAAGGAAACTAGGGTTGCTTGAGCAGGGAGTAGTGGTGCGAGGGATCTGCTCCCTGACGAGCTGACAGGTAGAGCTGACTCAGATTGGGCAAGCAAAATGTACTGTACCAAGTTTTTATACACCTGATCCAGGCACTCATCGATTCGACACGTACCGAGTGATGTCGTAGCGAGAGCTGTTGACGATTTCATTGAAGCAGGAGATGATACGTTGGCACCCTCAACGAGAGGCACTCTTTTGATGCCACGACTATACGCATCCTGTCAGCGGTGTTGTCTCATCAAAAACCGGATTTTTTGGGTATCCGAGACTCCCTGCGCCCCGTATTCTACGCCTTTCTTCCCGCGTCTCGCCGGACATCGTTCTCATGCTGTCCGACCCGGATTTTGGTTTTTGAGGTGACGCGCAGGAAAACAAAAATTGGTGTCATGAAGCACTTTGGGCTTGAAATGGGGCTCATTTATGGTAGAAATGTGTGAGCAACGCACCCCACAAACAGGTAATGCGGGGAAGTTGACAAACTCAACGCAATCATTATAAATATGGACACACAAGTCTCTGTACTTTGCGATTACGCAGCCGATTATCAGGGTAAGTTATGCGTGCAAGGAGCGTTTGATACGCTGTTTGCGCGCCAATTTCCAGTGGTGCATCCTGCATGTTCACTGGCACTGCGCTTCTGCCTCGTGCCGGAAGATGCGGGCGAGCATAAGCTGGGCATAACGATCGTGGATGAGGATGGAGTGCCTCTGGACAAGGAGCGCATGCCCATCATGGCTGATCTGCGCGTTGGTCTGCCGGAGGGAGCCTCTTTCCTGACGCGGAACCTAGTGATGAACTTCCAAGGGCTTCGTTTTACGAAGACGGGTACGTACTCTGTGGATGTGACTCTAGATGGTGAACTGCTTTCGCGCACACCGCTGCGCCTGGTGCAGGTGCCCGATGAAAACGCCACAGCAGAGGACCAAAACGCCCCTCAAGCCTGATAAGAGCGCGCAAGGGACGCAAAAATAAAATCATCTCCCGAGCGCAGGGCCAACCCTGCCTCGGGATTTTTTCACTCCACGCAGGTTGAATCGCATTCTTCCAGTAAGACAAATGCTCAGCTGCTGTCTGACGGCTGTGGGGGTTCTCGCGCTGTGTGCGGGTCAGGTGAGCGCTCAGCAGGACCCAGTGCGTCGACCTAGCGGTGTATCTTCCAGGGTGCGTGACCCCGGGGAGGCGTATTTGAATGCCTATCGCCTGTGCCGGGAATCCGAGATGCTGGCTGATAGGCAGAGCTACAACGCGGCTTTGCGCAAGGGACAGGAAGCTGAGCGCGTACTGGCTGCCATCGTGCGTGACTTTCCGAATTGGAAAACAAACTTGGTGAGTACGCGCCGCCGCCTGCTGGCGGAGAATATGCAGACGTACCGCAAACGAGCTCAAGAATCCTTGCCGGGAGAGCGGCGACTCCAGCCGAACGTCGTGGAGCTCCCACAACATCAGATTCCCACTGGTAGCGGTGCAAGTATCTACACTCCTGTAGAGCCCTCGAGCTATAATCCCGAGGAACGCAAGCTGTACCAAGCGCTCATGCGGGCCCAGGAGGAATGCCGCCGCATTGCGCGTGCCTACACCGAACTCAACACCCGTTTCCAAGAGGTACAGAAGAAGCTGGTGGCGGCGCAAAATGAGCAAAGTCTGTATAAAGAGCGCTACGAGAAACTCTTGGCGCAGGTGACTACGGAGCGAGCCGCAGGTAACAGCGTGGTTGATTCCCTCTCTCGCCAACTCGCGGATATGGAGAGTAAATATCGCAACTCTCAGGCTGCGTTGAAAGATGCCGAGGAGCGCTCCGGCGATTTGGAAAATCGACTTGCCGAAACCCTGCAGAATTTGGAGCGTGTCACCCGTGAACGTGATACCCTCTCCCGCGAGAATGAGCAGCTTCGCGCCGTAGTGGAGCTAAATAGCCCGGATAAAACGAAAGCTTTGCTTGATCAAAATCTCACGCTGGCGGAGCAACTTAAGACTGCTCAGGAGAAAATTAGCGAACTGGAAGCCATGCAAACTGGCGCAAGCGACCAGAATGAAGTGCTCTCTCGCCAGTTGGAAGAGGCACGCGCCGAAGCGTCACGACTACGTGAAGAACTCAACAACATTTACGATGAGAACATGGGCTATCGCCGCCGCATTTCCGAGCTCACCGAGCAGCTCAATAATTTGGAGGCGGATTTGGCAGCCCGCGAGAAGCAGCCTGTAGTAGACCCCGCTGCACAAGAGGAAAACAAGCTGCTACGCGCTGTAATTAACAAACAGCGCAAAACCTTGGCGATGCAGGAAGAAAGCCGCCGCTTTCTTATCGAAACCTACCGCAAGCTGAGTAACAACGATCCTCAAGTCCTCGAAGCATTGGACAAATTGCAGGAGGAGAGTTCTCCGGATCTGACCGAAACCGAAAAACAGCTCCTCGAGCATGTGCAGCAAAAAATCGCCGCCGGGGTTGATGATCAGGGCAACGCCGTGCGCGTGAATCTGGAAATCCAGACGCTTGTAGACCTGGCAAATAAGGCCTTTGCCAAGGGGCGCTATGTGTCGGCGGAACAGATGTATCTGACGCTTTACGACCTGCAGCCGGATCACCTGCCGGGACTGATCAATCTAGGCACCATTCTGCTTTACAACAACAAAAGTAGCGTTGCTCTCAACTACCTTACACGCGCCACTCGCCTAGCGCCCAATATGTCCATAGGATATTACCTGAGCGGTATCGCTTTCTACCGCCTCGAACGCTTAAATGAAGCGCAACGTATGTTCTCGCGCGCCGTGCAACTGGATCCCGGAAATGCAGAAGCCTTTTTCTACTTGGCCAATATCGAGGGAATCAGCGGTGCATACGACCGTGCTCTCAAACACTACGCTGCCGCTGTGAAAATCAACCCTGAGCTGGCCGATGCCCATTACAACATGGCCCGCTTGTACGCAGAAACCGGACATGTGCCAGAAGCTGCTCGCTCGTACGACCGTGCTGTACATGGCGGAGCAATGCCGGATGAGGAGTTTGAGGAATTCCTACGCACTAATAAGGACAACTCTCGACGCCCCGGCACGGACCTGGTGAGGACGGTAAAACCGGCTGAAGAGGCCCAACGCTTGAAAGAGGCCGACCCCCAAATGGACCTGCCGCAGGATCAGGAGGTCGAGGAAGCCACGGCTCGAATTGAGGAAAACAGCGATCAGGACGAAAAGGATGCTGCTGATGCCAAGCGAGAGGAGTTTGCCAAAATGGTGGAAAAAATTGCCGTACCGGTTGAAACGGTGAAGACGGCCTCCCCAGCTGGACTCGGTCATGATTTACCGGATGATTCTTTCCGTACCATTCGCATGAACACCCGCTTGGGTCTGCGCTCCTTGCGCCTCAAGGCCCCTAGTCCACAACGCCTCCGCAGCCGTGGGGAAGAGCAAATCGATCACATCCCCGGGAATTCCGGGCGCAAATGATACAGGCTCGACGGCACACCATGACAACACCCCAGAGCACGCGCGAGAAATTATGCGACGAGTTGCTTGACTACGCCCGGAGGTACCCCGGACAAGCTGCCTGCGCCCGCAGCATGATGCGCTTTGTGGCTAACACTCCCGATTGCTTTTATCGCACCCACGCTTCCGGACATATCACAAGCTCCGCATGGCTGTTGAGTCCGGATGGAAACAGAGCTCTGCTGACACTGCACCGAAAGCTCGGCAAGTGGCTGCAGCTGGGCGGACATGCTGATGGTGATACTGACACCTTGCACGCAGCCATACGCGAGGCACAGGAAGAAAGTGGAATCTCCGGCATTGTTCCCGTGAGCACGGAGATTTTTGATGTGGATATTCACCGCATTCCAATGCACCCGCAGACTAACGAGGCTGAGCATTGGCATTACGACGTGCGCTACCTTCTGCGCGCCCCGCATGACCATTTTTGCATCAGCCCTGAATCCTGCGCTCTGAGATGGTTCACCCACACGGAGCTCCTTTCACCCTCATTTCCGGTGGATGAATCTGTACGCCGTCTCGCAAAAAAAGCGACACTGTACAATAAGCAAATGAGCTTGACTTGAACAAGGCATGTACTATGATAGGCTGTGTTCCTATGAAGACTCTCCTTGACCAGCTCAAGCAATACACGACAGTGGTGGCAGACACCGGTGATTTCCGGCAAATGGAAGAGTACGCCCCACAGGATGCAACCACCAATCCATCACTTATCTTATCTGCTGCCAAGGTATCTGAATACCGCCCGATTTTGGAGAAGGTCGTGCGGGATATGAGAGATGTTCCTCTAAGCGGTTCAATTCTGGCAGGAGAGCTCATGAACCGCGTGATTGTCGCCTTTGGTCTCGAGATCCTCAAACGTGTACCTGGCCGCGTCTCTAGTGAAGTAGATGCTCGTCTCTCCTTCGACACACAGGCTACTATTGACAAGGCCCACGAGATTATCCACCTCTACGAGCAAGCCGGGGCAGATCGTGAGCGCGTGCTCATCAAAATTGCTTCTACTTGGGAGGGCATTTGTGCTGCGCGTGAGCTGGAGAAAGAAGGGATACATTGCAATCTTACGCTGCTCTTCAGCTTGGTGCAAGCAGTGGCCTGCGCAGAAGCGGGGGTAAGGCTGATCTCCCCTTTTGTAGGCCGCATTTTGGACTGGTACAGTAAGAACACAGGCGAAAGCTACACCGCCGAGACGGATCCCGGCGTGCTTTCCGTGCGTTCCATTTACCATTATTACAAGAAGCACGGCTACCCGGTGCAAATCATGGGTGCGTCCTTCCGCAACACCGGGGAAATATTAGCGCTGGCGGGCTGTGATTTACTGACGATCTCGCCGACCCTCCTTGGGGAGTTGTCCACCGGGCAAGGGACAGTAAGCTGCGAACTCACACCCGTGGTCTCGGCCACAATGGATATCCCACGTGTTCCCGCAGATGAGAAAGGCTTCCGTTTCCTGATGAATGAGGATGCCATGGCCACAGAAAAGACCGCCGAGGGCATACGCCGATTCTCGGCAGACATCCGCAAACTGGAAAATATGCTGCTGGAGATGCATGCGGGAGCATAAACAGATTTTATACAAACTAACCTCAACAACAATGAAAGTATTAGTAACCGGCGGAGCCGGATATATTGGATCCCATACCGTGCGCCAGCTTGTGCGCTCCGGGGCGGATGTGACTGTGCTCGATAGCATGATTTACGGCCACCCGGCGGCTTTGGTGGATCCGAGTGTAAAGCTTGTGAAGGGTGATTTGGGTGATGCGTCAGTGGTGTATCCTCTGCTGGCCGAAGGGCATTTTGATGCTGTGGTGCACTTCGCTGCCTTCATCCAAGTGGGTGAGTCCGTAAAAAACCCGCTCAAGTACTACGAGAACAATATTGCCAAACCGCTCACCCTGCTGCGCGCTATGATCCAGGCAGGCACCAAACGCTTTGTATTTTCCTCCACCGCAGCTGTGTTTGGGGTGCCGGAGGAGATGCCCATTCCCGAAACCGCGGCCAAAGCCCCAATCAATCCTTACGGCGCTTCCAAGCTCATGTTGGAGCGTGTGTGCCGTGATTGCGAGCAGGCGTATGGACTTAAAGCGGTGTTTCTGCGCTACTTTAACGCTTCCGGCGCTTCCGAAGATGCCGCAATCGGAGAAGATCACGAACCTGAAACGCATCTTATCCCCCGCATCCTCATGGCCATAAAGGGCGAGTGTGATGGCATCACCGTATTCGGTACGGATTACAACACGCCAGATGGCACCTGCGTACGCGATTATGTGCATGTGGATGATTTGGCGGATGCCCATCTACGTGCACTGGATTACCTGATGAAAGGCGGAGATACAAACAGCTTTAATCTAGGCACCGGCAAGGGGCTCTCGGTGAAGGAAATCATCGATGCCGCAGAAAAGGTGACCGGCAAGAAAGCTCCGGTGACCTATGGCGCCCGCCGTGAAGGCGACCCTCCCTACCTCATCGCTGATTCCCGCAAAGCTCAGGAAGTGCTCGGATGGAAGCCGCGCTACACAAATGCCGAGCAGATTGTGGAAACGGCTTGGCGCTGGACTAATGGTCCTCGCGGCGGTCACTATTAATTTTAAACACGGATCATGAAACGTGTTCTCCTCATCCTTTGCATGGCGCTGCTGTGTCTGCCTGTACGGGCAGATGCCGATGGTAAGCGGATACTCAACAACATTTTCCGCGCCGGGGTGCAGGCTGTGCAGACAACGCTGCAACAAGGACGAGAAGACCCTGATGCCCCTGATGCGAATGCTGCTCCTGCCGATCCATCCAGCGCTCTCAGTCGCGTACTCATTGATTCGCTGGAGAAAAGTGTCAGTGGCATCAAAGAGCAGTACAAAGAGGAAGGCCGCGCCTATGCACGAGAACTCGGTGATATGCTCGCCGAACGCATCGTACGCAGCCCACGAGTGCAGTCTGCTATCATGACTCTGCAAACATTTTGCTGGGTAATCATTATTTATCTGGTACTTGTCACCCTCCTGCTGCTTGTGAGCATGCAACGGCTGCGCGCAAATGATCGTCGCATTCTAGAATTGCTGCATGAGCTCGAAAGGAAGGAGAAGGAGGGCGATACTCCGTGAAAAATGGAAGCGACTCCCCAGTTTGCTGCTTTGGCTGACTGTGGTATGTACCAAGGCAAATGCGACTGTTATTTACGATCTGCAATTCACTGCCATAGCAAATTCCGCTTGCTCGGGGGCACAAAATGGTGTAACCTGCGTGAGTCATGTGGACAGGCAGATTTTCCCAAGCAACAGCAGATCTCGTGCTCAAATACAGCGAGTCCGTGTCGTACGATTGGCGGCTGTACCGGTATGACATAGCAGGATCGATTGCGCATGCGCGTGCTCAAATGAAGGCCGGATTGCTTACGACAGATGAGTTTGCGGCTATCGAGACCGGATTGAAAGAGATTTTGGCAGACATTGAGGCGGGAAAGTTCCATTGGGACACGAAGCTGGAAGATGTGCATATGAATATCGAGAGCGAACTAACGCGGCGTGTTGGCCCCGCCGGCGCCAAGCTGCACACTGCTCGGTCTCGCAATGATCAGGTAGCCACTGACTCGCGTCTCTATTGTCGCAGTATGATAGACGATGCCCTGCGCGCCCTCGCAGAGCTGCAGCGCGTGCTGGTGCAAAAGGCTGAGCAGTATGCCGCCGTGCGTATCCCCGGTTACACTCACCTGCAACGCGCGCAGCCGGTGACCGTGGCGCACCATTTGCTGGCCTACGTGGAGATGTTGCAGCGGGACGTGGAGCGGCTGTCGGACTGCCGGAGGAGGGTGAACGTCTGCCCGCTGGGTTCCGGGGCGATTGCGGGATCCACCATCAACTTGGATCGTTCGGCAATTGCCGACGAGTTAGGTTTCGACGGTGTGACGCAAAACTCCATGGACGCCATCGCCGACCGCGATTATATGGCTGAGTCTCTCTTTTGTCTCGCGCTCATCGGGGCACACCTCAGTCGCCTGAGTGAAGATTTGGTGCTGTGGAGCAGCGCCGAATTCGGTTTCTGCACGTTGTCGGATGCGCATACCACGGGCTCCAGTCTGATGCCCCAGAAAAAGAACCCGGATGTGTGCGAACTCACGCGAGGGAAAACGGGACGCCTGTACGGCAACCTGACGGCCATGCTGGTGGCGCTCAAGGGTTTGCCACTCACTTATAATCGCGATTTGCAGGAGGACAAGGAGCCGCTCTTCGATTCTTTCGATACGGTGTTGCACGCTCTCGCTGTGAATGCAGAAATGATTGCAGCGATGCGCATCAATGAAGCTCGTTGTGCGGCAGCTGTGGCAGATCCGCTGCTGCTTGCCACAGATCTGGCTGATTACTTGGTTCGCCGCGGGGTGCCGTTCCGCCGTGCGCACGAATTGGTGGGCAAGGCCGTGGCGTTGGCGGAAAAAGAAGGGGTACCGCTCTCGCAGCTCAGCGTCGAGCAATTTCACAGCATTTCTCCGGACTTTGGAGATGATCCATGTGCCGTATTCAACCTTGACCGAGCCTTCACTTTGCGGACCAACCCCGGCTCTCCCAATGTGCAACGCACTGCTGAGCGCATTGCCTTTTGGCGCGACAAACTCGGAGCTTAAATAACGAGACCACGCAGCAGAAGCTCTGCATTGTTCTGCGTTTTACAGATGTTGGCTAGCAGGAGCTCCAAGGCTTCCCATCCCGGATGAGTAGCGAGCTGGCGGCGTAGCTGCAACACGCGGGCGAGCTCATCCGGGTGGTAGAGTCGATCATCATTCCGGGTGCCGCTTTGTGGCAGGGAGATAGCGGGGAAGATGCGGCGCTCTGCGAGCTCACGATCCAAGCGGATCTCCATGTTGCCGGTTCCTTTGAATTCTTCAAAGATGATTTCATCCATCCGAGATTCCGTGTCCACAAGGCAAGTGGCGATGATGGTGAGGCTACCCCCTTCTTCTACATTGCGCGCGGCGCCGAAAAACTTACGCGGTTTTTCCAAAGCATGGGAGTCCAGCCCGCCGGACATGGTGCGCCCTCCGGTGGCATGCGCATTGTAGCCGCGGGCGAGACGGGTAAGTGAGTCCAGCAGGATAATCACATCCTTTCCTTGCTCCACAAGGCGGCGTGCACGCTCCAGCACCATATCACTCAGTTGTTCATGGCGGTATGAGCTTTCATCAAAGGTGGAAGCATACACCGGCGCATCCACCGTTTCCTCAAAGTCTGTCACTTCTTCCGGACGTTCATCAAGCAGCAAAATCAACAGCTCAGCTTCCGGATAATTTGCCCGCAATGACCGCGCCATCGATTTGAGCAGAATCGTCTTGCCCCCGCGCGGCGGAGCCACCACCAGTGCGCGTTGCCCCATGCCAAGCGGCGCCACCAAATCCAGCAGGCGCATGGCAGGCGAGGGGTTGTCGATGTTCTCCAAAATAAGTCTGCGTGTGGGGATGAGTGCAGTGAGCTGCTCAAAGTCAGTTCGCTGCACGTAATCCGCCGCTGGTACGCCCTCAATTTCCACGATTTCAGTGGCTTGGAGCGGGTACTCCCAGCGCTGCTGACCGCGCAGCTTTACTTTGACCTGGTTACCGTAGCGTAGATCATAACGCGCCATGAGCTCCGAGGAAATGAGGACATCATCTTCCCCCGGACGAAAACTGCATGAGGGGTAACGCAACATGCCCTGCTTGGGGAAGCGACCACGGTCGATAATCCCCGTAGCGTACACCTGGTTACCTTCCGTAGAATACGTACGCACCAGCCCTGAAACAAGCTGACGGCGGGTGTGATCCCCTGTGAGCCAGCGGGCGGAAAGACCTTCAGCTTCTTTTTGCAATTCCGGGAAACTGAGCGTTTGCAGCACATTGAGATCTACTTCTACCGCTGCGGCCATGTAGGCCTTGGCATCCTTCTCGATTTCCTGACGGTAGAAGAGGTGAACCTGTTCGCGAAGTTGGTCAATGGATCCCTCATTCCAGAACACGCAATCTGCGCCGGCAATTTTTTCCTCTGTGGATATCTGGGCATCCACCATGCCTTGGGCAACCTCGCGCGAATAACCGCTGCGCTCCATAAGCCGCCGCAGCTGGGTTTCCGGGGTGAGCGCTACTGTGCACACCTTGTCCGCCATCACATTTACCCCGCTCTTGCTTTCGAAGTAGAGCGGGATGTCTGCGATAAATGTGTGCACCTTCCCGCTCTGTCTCGCATCGGCCTGTGCCTGAGTACACATTTGCGCCAGCTTAGGGTGTACCAACTCCTCCAGCTTTGTCCGTCCCTGCGGATCAGACGTAACGATGTTGCGCAAGAAATCCCTATTGACAGCCCCTTGCTCATTCAGCGCCTCCGATCCGAAAGCAGAGACGAGATCGCGCGCCAATTTTCCGCTTTCATACAGCTCCGCCACTGCGCGGTCGCAATCGAACAACACCATCCCCTGCCCGCACATTTCCTGCAGCATCTCCACCACGGTACTTTTCCCGGATGCAATTCCCCCGGTGACAACAATAACCTTCACGCCGCCCATCCTAGCATACCGCCCCCTTATTCGCAAGTCCAAATGCTTGTCTCCTACAGCAATCTCCTTTGAGAAAAGTCAATCAGCAGAGAGAAATCACCGAATTAGTTAATATGCCACATTCATGGCGCCCAAATGAACTCCTGACATCGCTTCTCGGACTCTTTGTCCCTGCTTCTCTTTCCAAGAAGAAAGATGGCGCACTTTCCTCTGTATCTGAACGTGCCTGTCACCTCCGCGAAAAAACCGGTTCGCCCCTTGAAAGCGTGTAGCATTTTCTGTACTCACTACGTACCTCAATGATATTCGCACTGACTCCTTGTTCCTTCTCTGTGTTCACCATTCAGGCATGATGGTACACTATTTTTGTCCAAAAGATAAATCTTATGCTTGCTTTTTCCTTTTCGGTACACTCATTTTTGTCCGAATATAAAGAATCAAATGAAAAAATTGTGCTTGACAATGCGCTAGGGCATGCTAAACTACGTCCGCTTTCGTGTCCGGGCGGGATATTTCTGCCGGGTAGCGGGGTGAGCATCTGTCCCCATCGTCTAGGGGTTAGGACATATGATTCTCAGTCATAGAACCGCGGTTCGAATCCGCGTGGGGATGTTCAAAAAGGAGGTCGATTCCGAGTACGGAGTCGGCTTTTTTTGTGGGTTCGCGGGCTACTCCAAATGATCTTGAATCACCTCCAAAATAGCTGGCAGAGTGTGTCGACGCGTCCACTCCCCAATGCCCTTGATACGCATAGCCCCAGCTTCGGTAGTGGGGCGGATGGATGCCAAGGCACGCAAGGTTGCGTTTGAGAGGATTCGGTAGGGCGGCATGCGGTACTTCTCTGCCAGCTCAGCTCGCAGAGAGGCAAGTTTGGTGTAGAGCTCCTGATCCGGGCGATTGAGTTGAAGAGCTTCTAAAATGCTACGAGCAGTACCGGCTCGCTTTTCTAGACGAGGTAGAGATTGCGTCAGCCAACCATCGGTGGAGATAACCACTGGGGCTTTTCCCCGCATCACACGGTCGCCAAGCGGGGAAAGGGAGAGCAAGGGGAGCTCGCCACCGGTGCTCTCCAATAAGCCTGCATCCTGCATAGCACGGAAAAGAGCGCGCATACGAGCGTCTGTATAATCACGCAAAAGACCGTATGTGGAAAGACTCATAAGGTGGTCGTTAAGCAAAGATGACTTTGCTCCGCGCAACATGGCCATGATTTTACTGCGTCCATAAATAGGGCGACGAGTTCCATCCCAGTTTTTGCCGCACGAACGAGCAATGCCAGAAAGGGCTTTGCGCACAGTGTCGGCGGCATCCCCGGATAGCTGACGGGCATCGTCGGGTGGTTTAGCGAGACAAACGTCACAGCAACCGCACGGCTCGGTATCGGCTTCTCCAAAGTAGTCCAGAATCCACTTTTGCCGACAGCCGGAGCTGTACGCATAGCGGGTCATGGCTTCTATTTTCTTGTGGTCTCGGCGGGCTTTTTCTTCGATTCGCTCGCGATCAATATTTAGCTCATTGAAGGGAACTGAGGGGTCAGTGAGTCTCGTACTCTTTACATTCTTGCCTGGCACATCGGTGCGAGTGATGGCTCCTGCATGCATCAGCACCGAGAGCGCCGATCCCACGGCCATAGGGTTCACATCCCTCCCGAGTTGCTGCGCCATCTCATCCACGGTCATTTCCAACTCACCGGTCTCAGAGGCACAACGAAGCGCGAGCATGCTGTAGAGTGAGCGAATGAGACTGATGCTTGGATTACTGCCTTCAAAGAAGAACTCTTGCGTCTTCAAATCAGCGTGATTGAAAAGCAGCTCACAGTACGCCGGCTCACCATCCCTCCCGGCACGCCCGGCTTCTTGGTAATAGGCTTCCACGCTGCCCGGTATCTCAAAATGAATGACAAAACGTACATCCGAACGATCAATGCCCATACCAAACGCATTTGTGGCAACCACTACATCGGCTCGTCCCGAAATAAAAGCGTTCTGGGAAAACTCACGCTCCTCATCGGTCATGCCTGCGTGATAAGCCACAGCGTTCACATGTTCTGCGCTCAGCTGCTCAAATACGCTCATCACGTTTTTGCGAGTGGAGCAGTAGATAATGCCCTTTTTCCACTCTGCGACCGTACGATGAATGCGCGCAAACTTCTCGCGCTTGCCCTCACATGGCGAGATGGCGAAGCGCAAGTTGGCTCGACCGAATCCGCTGATGATAACGGCGGGGTCCTGCAGGTGCAACGCCTCGATAATGTCCGCACGCACGGCATCCGTGGCCGTTGCGGTAAGCGCTACGATGGGAGGATTGCCAAGTTGCTCGCGCACGCGCCCTAGGCGCAGGTAATCCGGACGAAAATCATGCCCCCACTGGCTCAAACAATGCGCCTCATCCACCGCCAGCAAGGTAATTTGCTGCTCACTCAGGGTACGCATGAAACCCACCTGCGTGAAACGCTCCGGAGCCACGTAAAGAATCTTCAGATCACCCTGCCTCAACGCGCTGATCACCTGACGATATTCCTCCGCCGTCAAAGATGAATTAACTGCTGCCGCTGCCACTCCACGCGCCTGTAATGCGTCCACTTGATCCTTCATGAGAGCAATCAGCGGCGACACAACGATGGTGAGTCCCTCGCGGCAGAGCGCCGGCAATTGGTAGCAGAGCGATTTTCCTCCGCCGGTAGGCATAATGGCCAGCGTATCGCGCCCCTTCACCACAGCATCCACCACCGCTTCCTGCCCGGGGCGCAGCTGCGAAAAACCGAAGCAATCGTGCAATACTTGCTCTATGCTTTTACTCATAGCCTCCGTGGGTATCATTGCTTCACCCTGCCGAAGCTGACCGCAGGCGGGATGGTTCAGTTCAGGCGGAACGTGATGCGCGCCTTGCTCATATCGTAGGGCGATACTTCAATGCGCACCTTATCCCCCACGACCAAACGAATGAAGCGTTTACGCATTTTGCCGGAGATATGCGACAGGAACTCGTGTCCGCTTGCTACGCGCACACGGAACATAGTACCGGCTAATACGGCAGACACAACACCCTCCATCTCTATCTCTCCCTCACCATCATCTGAGCTTTTCTTCTGCTTCACCGGAGCTGCTGGGCGATTACCGTTCTGCGGTGCGTGGGAAGAGCCGTTGCGCTGGGGATTTGGTCTGCGTCCGTTGGGGGTAGGCATATGATAAGATTCTTGTGGATGAATGACTACGACAATGCACGTAGCCGCGATAGTTTAGAGCGGCAACGCCGATTTTGCAAGCGCTTTCTGTCCATTCTCTCCGTTTTTTTCAAAAAATCCTCCGAATTCAAAAAATACGATTGACAAATGGGAAAAATGAGAGTAACCTGCTGCCCCGCACCCCTCGTGGAAGTTTCTCCCCGGTCGGTGCCTGACGAACGGAATTAGCTAGATCTATGAAAACCTTCTCTGCCAAAGCTCAGGATATCGAGCGCAAATGGTATGTGATTGACGCCGCCGATAAGGTGCTCGGTCAGGTGGCTGTGCAAGCCGCCAATATCCTGCGCGGGAAAAATAAGACTATCTTTACCCCCCATACCGACTGCGGGGATTACGTTGTGATTGTGAATGCGGACAAAGTGCTGCTTACCGGCAATAAGGAGAGAGCGAAGATTTACACGCGTTATACGGGCTACGTGGGTAACCAGGTGGTACTCACTCCTGCCAGAATTCGTCGCACGAAACCAACGTATATGCTGGAGCATGCAGTGCTTGGCATGGTGCCTCACACCCGCCAGGGTCGCGCTCAAGCCGTGCGCCTCAAGGTGTACGCCGGCGACCAGCACCCGCATGCTGCTCAGAACCCCACTCCCGTCACCCTTTCCTGATTTTTCACTACCATGGCTACTACACCCTACAACGCCACAGGCCGTCGCAAGGAAGCTGTTGCTCACGCTTGGCTCACCCCGGTTGAAGAAGGCAAATCCGGTAAAATTACTATCAACCGCCGCAGCATGGAGGAATATCTTCCTACTGATGCCCTCCAGAATGTCGTGCTGCAGCCTTTCTATGCGACCAATACCATCAAGAAGTACAATGTGCAGCTTGTCACGAAAGGCGGTGGAATCCACGGTCAGACCGGTGCCATGAGTTTGGCCATCGCCCGAGCGCTGGTGATGATCGACGAGGCCTTCCGTTCCGTGTTGCGTGAGCAAAAGTTGCTCACCCGCGATTCTCGCATGAAGGAGCGCAAAAAGGCAGGTCGCCCGGGCGCCCGCAAGCGTTTCCAGTTCAGCAAGCGCTAATGCTTTCCGCAAACATTTTTCAAAACCCCGAGTCTTCGTTGCTCGGGGTTTTTCTTTTCCATGTTTTCATGCGCCTTCATCCCTGATTATCCCTTGTATAATACGAATCTGGCATGGTATTTCGAGAGCACCGCATTTCTAGGGGAAACCCGGATTTTTTCACATCTCAATTCGGCAACCTTACTTTTGAGGCTATGCAAGATCATTTTTCTTGCACATTCGCCAATATTAATGCTTGCACTTCCACGCAACTTCGCGTATAATAGCGCGCCGCTAAGCGGGGCATTAGCTCAGTTGGTAGAGCGGTTGCATCGCACGCAACAGGTCAGGGGTTCGAATCCCCTATGCTCCAGGTTTCTGTCAATGGGTGTAAATGCGATTTACACCCATTTTTTTCGGTGGCCCGTATATACAGGCATGATCGAAACTGTTCAAGGCAGAAGAAGTGTTCTCTGATACCCGCGCGATGAGCATAGGAGATGGACGAGAAGGCAAAATACGCGCTGCGCTGGCAAAGGGTCAGCTCGGCGGAAAGCTTGCCGGACTGAGTCTGCCGCGCCAAATCGTCACTATAGGGCTATGGCCTCTACTGGAGCAAGTAATGAGCTTTATCTGTTCGGCTACATCACTGATTCTCGCTACGGGAATGAGTGAGGATGGTGTGGTAAAAGAACAGCTCGCCTCCGGCATTGGGGTGACGACTTATGTGATGTGGCTCGGTTTCCTGATGCAGGGAGCGGTTGGCATGGGCGCCACGGCAATTGTAAGCCGCATGACGGGAGCGCGACGCTTCGGCGAGGCGAATTACTCCGCCAACCAATCTGCCACACTGGGATTGATCGCCGGAGTGCTTTCTGCGGTACTCATGTACGCCACGGCGGATTTCTTGGTGACAAAGGTGCTGGATTTGTCAGATTTTGCGCAAGAGGTAGCGCTGCGCTTCATGTACACAGGTTGCTGGGTAGCGGTGTTCTCCGGTGTTGTGTTTGCGGTGAATGCTGCTCTGCGCGGTGCTGGGAATACCAAGACTCCTTTTTTCATCATGCTGGCGGTGGATGGACTGAATGTTGTCTTTAGCATTTTCCTGGTGCACGTGTGCGGTCTGTTTGTGGAGGGTCTTGCCCTAGGCATGGTAGCTGGTATGGCAATTTCCGCCGGCATCCTTCTCTACATACTGGCGCGCCACACCCCGCAAATCCGCGCCAAACTGCACAACACCACGCTTGATGAGTACGCCGCTGCACAGGGTCCCTCCTACGTGCCGCCTCTGTTTCTGGATGTGCGCTCCATGGCGCCGGACTGGGGGATGATGGTACGAATATTGCGCATCGGGCTGCCGCAAGCCGTAGAAGTAGGCGGAATATGGCTCATCCAAATCTACGTGTTGCATGTCATCTCACGTTTGGGGGATGCCTCTGTGGGCGCGCACACCATCGCCATCCGTATCGAGTCGCTCAGCTTCCTGCCCAGCTTCGCCATTGGCGTGGCGGGAGCCTCTCTCGTGGGACAGTATCTGGGTAGCGGGAGCGTGCGTCTTGCCATGGCGACCATCCGCAAATGTATCATTTACAGCGTGATTTTTACCGGCTCCATGGGAGTTATTTTTTTCCTGTTTCCCGAGTTTTTTGTGCGCATTTTTGCATCAGATTCCCTAGGCCTCATGAAGGTGGCAGTGCCGGTAGTACAAGTCTTTCTGCTCGCAGAGCCCTTTTACGCCGGTATGCTCATGATTAAGATGTGCCTGCGCGGGGCGGGCGATACGCGGCGCGTCATGTATGTATCTTACATCTGCATGGGTCTTATCCGCGTTGTTTGTTTAATGATTTGGAACACTTTTTGGCCTCAAACACTCACTCTCACCGGCATTTGGTATCTCATCGTGACCGATCTTGCCGTAGAGTACATTATCCTGGAGCTGATGCTGCACGACCTCACGTGGGCACGCCGCAAAGTGTAGCCACTTTATTGATGAGCTGCGGTCGGCGGAGGCGTTTTTGTATTTTTCGTCTGTTGATCGGCTTGCTTTTTCTTGATGGACTTTCCCATAGCCACACGCCATTTTATATCCTCCAACGGACCGTATAGCTCAATGTCCATCATGAAATCCGACAGCACCGTTACCGGAGATAGGAGAACGGTCGGCAGGCTCGAAATCTTCGGCCATAAGTCGCCGCGTATGTACAGCGTATCCAGATCAATGTCTGCGTTGAGCCGCACATTCAAATTGCTGCCGATAGCCTTCATGTTGTTGGTGAAGATATGTCCATCAGCAATCTGGAAATCGGCATGAGCCTCCTTCAGATCATATGAGATAAGGTGATTCATACCGGGGATATTGCTGGCGGTGTTGGTAATGCGGCCACCTGTGCGCCCAACGAGTTTCCCCAGACTGCGAAATACTCGAGAGAAAAGGCTCATGAAGAAGCTTGGACTGCTATCGTCCGACTTATCTCCTCGTGCCTGCTTTTCCAAGCGTTGCAGGTGTTTGGGCAGGTCAGTAATCAGTTCCCCAACCGGGCGAAAAAGGTTCAGTGACATCAAATCACCATCCTCTATATCGATGCGTCCGTACGCCTTCAGGTGATCGAGATCGGCATCCGGCGAGCGGAAGCGAATTTCGCCGCTGCACAAGGCAGCGGATTGTTTACTGCCGTACGCTTTGGCAATTTTTTGCAGATTCATGCAGTTGGCGCGCACCATACCGTCAAATGATGTTTTGGAACCTTTGATCCCGATACTCACCATAGCGTTGATGACCCCTTCCCAGCTCAACGCATTCATGCGATCCAACAACACCGCATCGTCTGACAGGCTAATGAAGCCCGAAAATTCATCCAGCGGTATTGTAGTGCCGATGAAACGGAAGCCCGCATTCTTTCTGGACCTCACGCTGATCACGCCGCTCATCGGCCGCACGCAATCGCTATATATCGGAAATACGCAGAGGTTGGTTCTCACCTCTGCGGGGTGCGGCAGTACCACATCCTCTAGGAAACCGTAAAGTTCCGGGTAAAACATGCCCAACGAGTACGCAGGGTACACAATGCCGCCCACATTCCGCAGCTCGAGAAAACTATGCTCCACATCAATGACCACAGCTGAACCGCTCAATTTAGTTTCACGTGTGCCAGCGTCCCATTTGTTGCAACGTAGCCAAGGGGCGTTGTTGTAAAGCAGCATGGGATCAGTAATGGTTACCACTGTTTCATCCGGCATGGGCGTACCCTTTGGAGTTTTGCACCCGA
Organism: uncultured Akkermansia sp.; assembly: GCA_947626545.1. Lineage (GTDB taxonomy): Bacteria > Verrucomicrobiota > Verrucomicrobiia > Verrucomicrobiales > Akkermansiaceae > Akkermansia. The sequence goes on from CANQSS010000026.1 coordinate 25,131, forward strand.
TACGCACATGGGCTGACACGCCGCAAGTGGCGCGATTCACAAGCACAAAAGGCAGAGGAAGATCAGTGCGCACTCTCTCCGTGCCATCCCCCTGCTCCAATATCCCACTCATCTGATACTCGGTATTGCGCAGATCCACTCGACAGAAAGAATCCACCTGCACACCGTTTGCATAGTTCACCAGCACGGAAATGTCGGAGATAGCAGCTTTGGATGCACCCGTGAAGCGAAAGTCTCGAATAATGGAATGGGCGCGCTTGTTGTCGATAAGCTGATCCACAATATCCGGGCGGATTGTGTTGTGACCGGTTACCTTGAGTTCCCCAACGGTAGAACCAGTGATCTGACCGACAAAATCGCCCGTAGCATGCCTGGCATTCAGATGAACGTCGTAGAGCAAATCTTTGCTGTCATGCGTGCGTCTCGCAGTCACATCCGCCGCCAAACTCACCGGGATGCGTTTACCGCGGAATGCAACAATGTGCTGCGGAGTGCGCACCAGCTTCGGTATTTCTGCGTGCAGCTCGGCATCCTGCACCTGCATTCCCGGGGTGAGCCGCAATTCCCCATTCACACGGACCAGATCCGGTACTTCCACTTCATTCACCTGCACCCCTGCAATATTCAACATCATCTCCAAAAGCTCTGCAGGTACCTGCAGCTGCACATCTTTCAATGTAATTTGCCGGGGATCACTCCAGTCCGGTCTGGCGCTCAGAAGACCAGGGGCCCCATCCTCAGATCCCGCTATTTGCAAGGCAACGTGACCACTCGTGTACTCACTCAACTCCGCGCTCAGGGAAATTTTCCCCATATCACGTTCTCCGTACTTCACCTTGTTGAAACCTGCTTGCAAACGTCCGGCGGAGGATAGTCGGCTCAACTCCCCAATCGGCGTGATTTGCCTCAGCTCATCCACCAACAGCTCCGCGCTCTCTACCTGCACATCTTTTGCCTGCACGTGTCCCGTTTTCAGCCGCACTCGAGCCTCTTCTATGCTCAACGTCTCCGGAGCATGGAAGGAAGGCAGTTTCGCCCGCATGACCTCAAGCTCCAGACGTGGAGATAGCACTGAATATCCCCCGTCATGCCCGGAGTCAGCCGCTTCATCCGCCGTCGTGGTCTCCTCTTTCTCATCAGCGTTCCCCTCTACAGAATCCTGGGCAAGTCGCCCGGCATCTTCATCGTCACTTCTCTGCACACCTGCCTCTTCAGTGGTTTGGTCTGATGCATAGATCACAGATTCTGCCGCGGCGGAAAGAGCCACACTTTCCGCACCATTAGGCCACCCATCTTCGTTAAAAGAGAGTGTGCCGAGGTTAGTGGTGAGATGCGGGGCCGCAATATGCACAGGTTGCCCACCGCTGAGGGGCAAGTCTGCCGATGAAGCTTCCAACGCCAACTCCACCTGCTGTATTGCCTCGGGCAAATAGCTCGCCTTTTGCCTAATCTTGGCAAGCCTCACCTGCAAACACGGCTTGTCCAAGTGATAGCCAACGTACGTGAGCTTGTCGGTGGACAGCCATGCCCCGAGCATGTGGAAGCTGGGCACAAAATCCTGCCAAGTATTCTGACCGGGTTTGAAAGAGGGAGCATCCAGCTGAGCCTGCAGCTGCAATTGCACACGCTCGCCCAGTTCCAACCCTTCCGGGAGTTCTACCGGCACCGGAGAGAGCTCATTCACCAACGTGAGCATCTTCCGTATCGGCAGGTCGGCAGCCAGTTGCGCCTGGCCCTTCCGGTTTTTTGCGCTTGCCAGCGCTTGCAGAGATCCCTCCGGAAAGCGCAACTCCAGCTTATCGATGTTGAAATCACCGTTGTCGTAAAAAAAGGAGAGTTCCAGTTCATCCACCTTTGTCTCGCCCACCATCAGATTTTTTTGCAGCACATGCCCGCGCAGCTGCGCACTCCGCAACGTGAAATCCTCTTCAAACACCACATCCCCACTTAGTCGCACATCCGGAGGGTCGTTATCCGGGTGGCGAAACTTCTCCAAAAAGGCACGTGTCTTTTGGGAACCCACATGGTGGAGCATGCGCACCAACGCTGCAGTACTGTGCACATTGAAAGCCAAATGACGCTCACGCAAATCATAGGCGCCTCGGAGGGAAGCCGATGCTTCCGGATCAACCGTACGAAACTGCAGGGAGTTAATGGTGATGCCCTGCTTGTCGTAACTGAGGTCGGCCACGGCATCGCGAAAGTGGAACGGACCTACATCGTAGCTTGGAACGTTGGCTTGCAATGCAACGCGCGGTTCTTCGAGCCAATCTACATGCACGTTCAACGAGGGGACCTCATCAGACTTCCATTTTTGGTCGTGGATGGTGCTGTAAATACGGTTGATGACTCCTTGGTAGCGCTCAATAGTCTCTGCTAAATTCGGAGGGGAAGAAACCCGCGTCTGGTCAGTGGATTGTGGAGCCTCATTTTCTGGCAATGCAGCAGGATCCAAACTGCCGGTCAATTTTACGGGTACTCCCATTATATTGATCCGTCCATTGGCAACGCGCAACACATCACCTTGATTCATGTCCAGTTCCACGCTCTCGATCTGTACCGGCAACTCCGCAATTACAGGGTCTGTTACAGGCAAAGTCAGCGTCACGCCGGATACCCGCATAAAAGATGCACGCAGTTCCCCTGCGAGCATTTTTCTGAGACTCAGTCCCGCGGCCAGATCACGTACATTTCCCAGCTCATCGCTGTGTTCTGCATCCGTATAGAAATGCAGATCTTTCGCGCACACAGCTACACCGTGCATCGGATCCAGCCTGAGTTCATCTATTTTCAGGTACACACCCTGCTCAGCTGCCTTCCGCTCCAGAAAACGCACGGCAAAGTCCGGCAACCCCTTTGTACTCAGCCACGCCAAACCCACGCAACATGTGAGAAAGAGAAGCAGACATACCGTTGGCACCATGGATCCAACTCGGCGTATGGTAATCTTTCCCGCCATGTTCTGCTCGTATTTGCTTTACGAAATCATAGCTCCGGATCCTGCTCGCCCTCCGGCAGCCTGGGCGCCTTTGGCAAGTTTTTCTCAATATCATCCAAAAGATTGACCATATCTACCCCGCGCTGCGCAGAATCATCGTGCCGAAAACTCAGACGCGGTGTGTTGCGCAATGTCACACGCCGACTCACCGCCTTTTGAATACTGCCGCGAGCCCGCGTAAGCTTCTCAAGTACAGAGGCAACTCCCATGCGACCAACCACTCCCACCCACACTCGCGCTTCACGCAGATCCTCCGTTACCTCAACATCCAAAATGGACACAATCGTGCCGGGCCACTCAAACTCGCGCTGCACAAATGTGCCTATCTCCCGCTTGAGCAGTTCGTTCACCTTGTCTAAGCGGTGCGTTGCCATGGTAATTTATAGTGTCTGTTTAATCTTCTCGAGAGTGTAGCATTCTATCACATCGCCTTCCTCGTAATCGTCGTAATCTGCCAGACGTATGCCGCATTCCAGACCACTCTTCACCTCCTCCACTTCATCCTTGAAGCGGCGCAGGGTTGACATGCGGCCATCGAACACGACCTGCCCATCCCGCAGGACACGGGCTTCAGCAGTACGCAGCATCTTGCCGTCTGTCACATATGACCCCGCAGCTTTTCCTTTGTTCAATTTATAGATCTGCCTGATTTCGGCATGTCCTAACACAGTCTCTCGCGTCTCAGGTTCCAGCATACCCAGCATCGCATCTTTCACCTGGTCGATGAGTTCGTACACAATGGAGAATATCTTCACTTGGACGCCCTCACGCTTCACCGCTCTCACCGCATTGGTCTCTACCTTCACATTGAAGCCGAGTATGACCGCGTCCGACGATGATGCGAGAAGCACATCATTCTCTGAAATTGGTCCCGCTGCCGCTCCAATAAACTCGCACTCCACCTTCTCGCTCTTGATATCCAGAATCGCCTTCTTGATGGCTTCCACAGAGCCCTGCACGTCGCCTTTCAAGAAGAGCTTGAGGACAGCTTTGTGGTTGGTTTCGCCAATCATGGCAAGCACATCCTCCATGCGCGAGCGTTTGGGCACAGCCAGTCGCTCGCGGCGCTGCTTCTCCAAGCGCTCCTCAGAAAGTTTACGAGCGGCCCGTTCATTTTCCATCTCCACCAACTCATCACCCACGTTAGGAGTTTCCAGGAAACCGGAGACCTCTGCAGGCATACCCGGCAACACGCGCTTAATGCTCTCGCCGCGATCATTCATGAGCGTCTTGACTTTGCCGGCATATGGTCCGCAAATGAACGGCATACCCACCTTCAATGTGCCACTCTGCACAATGACCGTGGCGGAACTGCCCTTACCCTGCTCCATGCGAGCCTCGATGATGGAAGCCCGGCAATTGGCGCGCGGATTGGCGCGAAGCTCCAACACCTCCGCCTGCAAACAGAGCAGCTCCAGCAGATCATCTATGCCCTCTCCTGTTGCGGCGGACACATTCACGCATTCCACATCTCCGCCGAAATCCGTGGGCACCAATCCTTCCTCCATGAGTTGGGTTCGGACACGCACCGGGTCTGCCGCCGGTAAATCGCATTTGTTCACCGCCACGATGATGGTCTTATTCGCCGCTTTGGCATGCATGATGGCCTCTTTCGTCTGTGGCATGATACCGTCGTTCGCCGCCACCACCAGCACCACGATATCTGTAACATCGGCACCGCGCGCCCGCATCTCCGTGAAAATGGCGTGTCCGGGAGTATCGATAAACGTGATGGTATGGTCACCGTGCTTCACCGTGTATGCGCCAATGTGCTGGGTGATTCCTCCCGCTTCATCCGCCACCACTTTTGTGCGCCGGATGTAGTCAAGCAAAGAGGTTTTGCCGTGGTCAACATGCCCCATCACGGTAATAATGGGCGTGCGTACCTTGAGCGCCTCTTCAGGCTCAGCTTCCGGCGCTACGGCTTCCGGCTCCACCACATTGACAGGCGCCTTCACCCCCGCACCCTTTTCGCGCTTCACTCGCTCATACAAAAATCCGTGTTTCTCGCACAACGCTGCCACTTGATCACTCTCAAGCAGGGTGTCCGTATTGGCAAACACCCCCATGCGCATAAGGTCTGCTATCAACTTGAAGGGCTTCAGCCCCATCAGCGCCGACAGCTCAGTCACAGACACCGGAGCTTTCACGTTGATTGTACCGCCCGGAGCCACAACTGCAACGGGAGCAGGCGCCGGAGCAGGAACAGGTGCCGGAGTATATTCCGGCTGGGAAGGCACAGGAGCCGGCTGGGGCTTCTCCGCAGGGGGTGTTGCAGGCGCCTCAGCAGCCTTGCTGGGCTGTGGAGCTTTCTTACGCTGCGGTGTCAGCAAGTCCAAAGCTGCTTTTTTGGTGGCAGGCGCCGCAGCTGGGGCCGGTGTCGGCTTCGCAGCGGCTTTTTTCTTCCCTCCCAGCAAATCCAGCGCGGCTTTTTTAGTGGCAGGCGCTGCAGCTGGAGTCGGGGCAGGAGCCGGCTTCGCAGCCGCCTTTTTCTTCCCGCCCAGCAAATCCAGAACTTCCTTTTTTGGTTTCTCTACCGGCATGTGTCTTTTTCTCTATGTTCAAGTTACGCTTTTTTGGCAGTGGAGAGGATGTGTTCTGCCTGTTCCTCCGTGATATCCAAAGTGTCCATCAAATCTTCTTTCTGTACGTCCCACGTCACGATATCCTGCACTCGAGTAAAGCCGGCTTCCACCATGGCCCTAGCCAACTCATCACTGATCTGGAGAGCGCGTGCCAACTCGCCTGCGGCTTCCTGCATTTGTTCGCGCGTTCCGGCGTCTCCGCCACGCGCTTCCACGCGCACATCCCAGTGCTCATTCGGCTCTGAAATGAGTCGAGCAGTGAGCCGAACATTCTGCCCCTTGCGCCCCTTCGCCTTGGCGGCGGCCTTGTCATCTTCCACATACACCGTCACCAACCTCTGGGCTTCATCTACTTCAATGCTCACCGGATCAATCGGCGCCAAGGACTCCTGCACCATCACGCGCCGGTCCTCCGAATACTCAAGAATATCCACCTTCTCGTGGTTAAGCTCATTCACCACATTCTTCACGCGAGAACCTCGGATGCCTACACAGGCGCCGATGGGATCGACATTCGCATCGTGGCTGCGCACCACCAATTTACTCCGATAACCAGCCTCCCTCACCACCATCACAATTTCTACGGAGTGCTCCGCTATCTCGATAACTTCACTCTCAAACAAGCGACGCACCAAATTCGGGTGGCTTCGCGAGAGGATAAGTTCGTGTCCACGCGCTCCATCCTTCACTTCCACCACGTAGAACCTCAGCTTGTCACCTGTGTTGTACTCTTCGCCCGGTATCCGCTGACGCGAGGGCAGTATCCCCTCAAACTTCTCAACCTCCACAATCACGTCTCCTTTGTCGTAGCGCTTCACCGTGCCGGTCACCACCTCGCCCACACGGTCTTTGAAAGCATCTGCCAGCATTTCTTGCTCGGCGCGGCGAATACGTTGCTGCATCGTTTGGCGTGCGGTTTGCACGGCAATGCGCCCAAAATCTCTAGGGGTCACATTGACACTCAGCGTATCACCGGGCTGCACCTGCTTACCTTTCGGGGCGCACACACTCATCGCTGTACTCAACTTCAACTCGTTGAAAGGATCGTGCATCTCGGCATCTTCCACCACTGTCATCTCCGCCTTGATCTTCACCGTACCCTTCTGAGGATTCACAACTGCCCGCAAATGGTGAATGCGGTCCGCCCCCGGCACCATTTTGGCATAGGCAGTCAAAAATGATGCTTCCAACGCCTGCAGCACACTTTCACGTGTCAGGTCCTTCTCGCGTACATAAAAGTCGATCAAAGCGGTAATATCTGTGGTGGCCATGTTTTTCGAAGTCGTTGGTGGTTTGCTTTTCAATCATCCATAAAAAAAGAGCGGGCCCTCGACCCGCTCCAATCCTCTGGAAGACCGGAACTCGTACGCGCGCATTATAAGGGTGTGCCCCCATTTTGTCAAGTATCTATTTTGCCGTACCGCGCATTTGTCCCCACAAAATCTCTTCTAGCCTTGGGCAAACGCATTAGAAAATGCGCTTGCCTATGTACGATGTGCGATCTGGAGAGTTCGGCGGCTACGCCGCGAATTTGACGAATGAAGGGGCTCCTTTGGAGTCATCGTGATGACCGCTTGTTGTCATGATTTTTGATGCGTATAAACGTGGATATCAGTCAATAAGATTGTTGTCTCTGTTGATTACCTTCTCTCAAATGCGTTTGCCCTGCTTCTAGCCCGTTCAACCTGTCTCCCATGCGCTCCATGGAAGATGGACGATGGAAACGAAACCTCGACCGTCACTGTTCCGGCTTCTCAATTCAGCGAGCCGAAGGTTCGCCAAATTTCCAAATTGTAAATGGGTTGTGCTTTTTCTTGGGACGGATATGTATACTTCCAACTTTGTGAAATTTTTCACTTGCCCTCGTAGGATAAAACTGATAAATTCCTTTCAGTTACTTCTCAGCAGTCATGTCACACATCGTTGCTACCCCCCCCGATTTTTGTTATTAAGTTATTTTAAACGCCTTATCGTTTTAGCTTTGACGAGTCTCCTCATACTTGCCGGAGCAACAAGGGCAAAAGAGTATGCATCGGAGAGCGTGCCGCAGCAAGGAGTGGAGATCCTCTTCCCGGCAGGAACAGGGAAGCAGACGAAGAGCACTAAGCTCAGCACGGAAGAAAAGAACGCGGCGACCCTGCTCAAGAAACTGAAAGCGATCGAAAAGGGCGGCAACGTGAACGCCGTGGACAAGCTCGGTCAAACCGCCCTCATGCACGCCGCCGCGCAGGACAACAAACTCGCCATCTGCTGGCTCGTGGCCAAAGGTGCGGATGCCACCATCAAGAACAAGAAGGGCAAGACGGCGCGGGACTACTCCACCACCATTGCTGTGCGGGAATTACTGCGTCTGGCAGCTACCGAGAAAACCGCCCTCACAAAAGAGCAAGATAAAGAATATGAGCTCGTCAAGGATCGGAGCGACGCCGGGCTGCACGCCGAGCTCAAGCGCGCCATTCCATACGTATCGGATGTCGCGGTACTCCTCAAGCTCGGGAAGGTGGACCTGAATGCGCCCGATGCCGATGGGGCGCTCGTGCTCGCCTACAAAGACATCTCAGCGGAAAGTGCCGCCTACTGTATCCGTCATGGGGCCGACGTGCACAAACGTAATGACAAAGGCGAGCCAGTTCTCGTAGGAAATACCCCCGACGACGTCGCGCTTTTGCTGCTAAGTCTCGGACTCAAGTCCGACGAAACAAAGCCTGCTGAACTTCCGGCATCTTTTCTGTCAGCCGTTTATACCAATGACTGCGACAAAGTGAAGGCCCTCACAACAAGCCACCCTGACCTCGCAAAGAAAGTGCGCTCGAACATCATACTGAGCGCCCGCTCAGCAGAAATGGCGCACGCCCTCATTGACGCAGGGGCTGATTATAAGAAATGTTGGGATGACGGCATTCTACTTAACACACGTCTCGGAGCCATTCTACGCGGCACTCCGGCTCCGGTCATCAAGGTTCTTATCGATGCCGGGGCGCCTGCCGATGATGTTTACGATTGGTCGCTGGAAATCGGACT
>CANQSS010000027.1 GCA_947626545.1 uncultured Akkermansia sp.
GACCCCAATGGCACCTACATTTACCGGACCTTGGCGCGAGGTGTTCAACGCAAGCGCGTGGATGAAGGAATCGTGAAATGCTTATTGGAGCATGGGTTGGACGTTAATGATCGCTCTCGTGAGAGAGTAGAGCTCACTTTACTCACGGCAGCTGCCGGATCAGGCCAGATAAGTCTGGTCAAGCTCTTGCTTGCTGCCGGCGCGGATGTCAATGCCACGCCGGCTGTCGGTCTATTTCGGAAGATTCGTACTCCCTTGATGGCCGCTTCTGAAGGTGGTTGGACGGAAATCGTCCCCATCTTGCTGGAAGCCGGCGCGGACGTGAATGCGTCGGTTGAAGGCAAAACTGCTCTGGGCTTTGCTATGGAGAACAAACATGCCGACGTCGTCGATCTCCTACGCGCGGTCGGAGCTTATCCTTGCTCCTCTGAATCTTAACGAGATCATAACATGATAGATCATTCAAAAAACAACACGAAACCACAATCAAAAATGAACGAGAAACACATCAGATTTGCCATTCGTACGGAACGCGATTGGTTTTGGGTCAGGAGAAAAGCGGACAGGACAAGGAGAGAGAACATTGAAATCTCCTATCATACCGATATCTACATGCATGGTCATACCGATATCAACATGCTGGACATAGTTGACAAGGGAAAGTCATTTGATGAAATGAGCAAAGAGATCGTAAATGATTGGACAAATGTAGAAATAACTAACAGAAAAGATTTTGTTTTTGGCCTGAGCAACCTGAACAGGCGAGATGTATTCTCAACTAGAAAAGCAGAAGAAATCTTGATAGAAATCGTCAAGAAGGTACTTTGCAGAAAGTTTGATAAGGAATTCATAGAAAAATATGACAACAAGTCCCACGAGTACTTGTTCGACATTACCTTTTCAATCAATGAGAAGACTTGTGAGGCAATTGATTTTTCCATTGAAGAATGTAATAGAGAGTCAATTATGGAGCCCACAAGTACCGGGGGAATCTATGATGTCAATTTCCTGATAAAAGTGACACCTAAGAGAAAAACCCCAGAGTATTTCAGAATAATCTATCACTCTGAAAGCAACTGTAAGTACGCATCTGTACTTTTAGAAGACATGAGATATTATTATGAAGGTCGTTCTTCTGAGCTTTTTAGTCGTATATCCGGTAGAGTTTTCAGGGATTGGAAGGACCATGAGCTAAACAAAAGAAGCAAACTCATATTAGGAAAGGATTACTACTATGATGGCGTTATCTTCTCCACGGATAAAGCAAAATCTGATTTTAGAGAGATTATCAACAAAGAACTTTATAAGAATTTTCCTGAGGAATACGATAAGAAATTTGACAGGGAATGTCATTCATATTTGTTTCAATTAAAGATCTTCGTCAAGCAAAATGTAAGCAAACTCATATCCTCAAGTGTCAGAGACATCCAAGTTGACGATTCATTTGATACGCCCATGATGAAGTCTTTGAATATCGACAGGAAAATATTGATCAACAATCACCCGGAAGACTATCACGTTTTCGACCACCCATACCACACCCCCAAGTTTTTCCATAAAGAACGCGGAAGGTTGAAAAAAATCAAGGAAATCATGGAAAGACAAAAGAAATTTGATTTTTCTTTCATTCTCACCATCGATGAAAACGGAAGAGGTGAATCCGTGTTCCGTTGGTCTGGTTCAAACAGGGCAATTCCAGTCAATCCGGAATTAGGAAGTGTTGCCTTTGAGAAACTCGCTACGGAAATAATTGATCGAGAATCTTGCAAGGAGAAACTCCATCATGCACTTTGCGAAAAGCCGATTGGTCCCAAGAAAATAGAAGAAATTAAAGAGGACTGGTTATTTCCATTTCCATCTGATGAAGCAGAAGAGTCATTAAAGACCATTGTTTGTGATGCGCTATTCCGGCAATTCAATGATGAAACAATGAAAAACTATGGGAAGAAACCCCATTCATTTTCATTTAAGTTTGAGTGTGAGTTAGAAGGTGGTGTCTATGTCGCAAAAAAGGAGGAAATGCTAGACATCCAGCCACATCTAGACGCTCTATATTGTGGAGCAAAATCAGATAAAGTCCGTATCAGGTTTATTTTGTCCACTGAACCATGGACTCGTTTGATATACTACAAGTCACCCGGTGAGGGAAAAACGCTATCCTATAAGATCAACTTTCATAGTCCTGTATGGAAAGAAATGGCAGGTTGCATTGTGAGTGACTGGTTGAAGATTGAAGTTGGTAGAAGGATCGAATTTGTTCTTGGAATGGAATGGAATGGTGATAGGATTGTTTTCAAAACAGACGAGTTGGAAGAGGACTTTGTTGGCACAGTAGCAGATGCTATTGAAAAGTTGTTCATGAGGTATGATGACAACGCAAAACATAAGTTGCTATTTGATTTACAAATAGAACTTAAGAAGGGGCGTGCTGAGCTGTTATCATCATCGGTACTAGACGTGATTGATAGTCCGGTTTTTAGCTCTTGGGTTCCAAATTAGGGACAAGACGGTACACTCATTTTCGTCCGAATGCGGTTGCTCTAGTGTTTATACGTATCAAAAATCGTGACATCCAACGATCATCATACTGATGGTTCTAAAGAAGCCCCCGTATACGTTGGTGGTTCGAAAAATTCTGCGCAACGCGCACATTATTAATAAATCGTACATCGTACATCGTAAATCGTACATGGCAAACGCATTTTCTAATGCGTTTGCCCTGATGCGGTATGTTGCGAACTTGACCTGCGGAGGGGTGTGTGGTAGAATGCCCTCTGCGGTTGCAGGAGAGCGCCGCAGTACGGCGATGTACCTAAATCGAGAACTATCATGGCTGGAGTTCAACCAACGCGTCTTAAACGAGGCGTGGAGGAGGGATTTGCCCTTGTTGGAGCGATTGAAGTTCTTAGCGATATCGGCGAGTAATTTGGATGAGTTCTTTCAGGTGCGTGTGGGAGGGCTTACCCTTGTGGCGCGTAGCGGCAAGGGAAAACCTGACCCCACTGGTCTTACCCCGAGCGAGCAGCTGGATTGTATCCGTTCTCGAGCTGGGAAAATGGTGCAGGAGCAGTATGAACTGCTTAATAACGAGCTGCTGCCTCTACTTCGCGGGGCAGGGGTAGCTCCGCTGGAAGTGCGCACGCTCAATGAGGCGCAGCGCGGCACGTTGGAAACTTGTTTCCTGCATGATATAGCGCCGCTACTTACCCCTCTGGCAATGGAGGTGGAAAATCCGCCGGTGCTGCCGAACTTAGAGTTGATTCTCGGCGTGGAATTAGGTGTGGTGGATAAGCCAGAGAGTCGCATGGTGGCGGTGACTCTGCCCAACTGTCTGCCGAGGCGTGTTCATGCCACCTGCCTGGGGCGAGATGGCTATGTGCTTCTGGAGGACTTGGCCGCATACTTCATCGGCCACCTTTTTGAGGGCGAGAACATCCTGCACTGCACGGCTTTGCGGGTGACGCGCAATGGCGATATTGCTGTGCAGGAGGAAGAGGGAGGCGATTTTGCTTGGGAAATGAGCCAGGTGCTTGTGGCGCGCAAGTTTTCGGACTGTGTGCGCGTGGAGATAGCGCAGAATACGCCTGAGGCTTTTGTTGAGAGGCTTGCACAGCTGCTGCGTGCAGAGCCGAAGAGCATTTACCGCGTACCCGGTTACCTGCGCATGGTGGATTTTGGACGCATGGCTCAGGAACCTGGGCACGAGCTATTGAAGGTGGAACCGTGGTCGTCGTGCTATCCGGCCAGCGTGGATGCAGATGTGTCGATGTTTGAGAACATCGCTCGGGGTGATATCCTCATCAATACGCCCTATGAGAGTTACGAGCCCGTGGTGAAGCTCGTGGAAGAGGCTGCTGTGGATCCTGATGTACTCGCCATCAAACAAGTGCTCTACCGCACAGCGCAGAACTCTCGTTTCGTCGCGGCGCTTTGTCGTGCCGCAGAGCTTGGCAAGCAGGTGACCGTACTTGTCGAACTTAAGGCGCGCTTTGATGAAGGGCACAATTTAGCTCAGGCTGAGCAGTTGCAGCGTTCCGGAGTGCAGGTAGTGTACGGCGTGAAGGGCTACAAAACTCATGCCAAGGCTTTGCTCATTGTGCGGCGCGAGAATGGAACGCTGCGGCGGTACTGCCACATTGGCACGGGTAATTACAACGAGGACACCGCGCGTCTGTATGCGGATATTTCACTTCTCACTGTGGATGACGATATCGGTGCCGACATTTCACAATTCTTCAACAGTGTAACTGGACTCACGTCAATACGACGTTTCCGCAAACTGCAACCCTCGCCTGCGCTCATGAAGTCTCGCTTATTGGAGTTGGTGGAGACCGAGACCAAGCGCGCCCAGCGTGGCGAAGCAGCAGGTATTGATGCGAAGATGAACTCGCTGAATGATGTGGAAATGATGGATGCGCTGGAGAGGGCGGCAGAAGCAGGTGTGGAAATACGACTGAATGTGCGCGGCATCTGCTGTTGGTATCCAAGCACGGAAAAAGGTCGTGCGCACACTCGTATCGTCAGCATTGTGGACCGTTACTTGGAACACGCGCGGATTTTCTGCTTCCGCAATGGAGGCGAACCGCTGGTCTTCATTTCCAGCGCTGACTGGATGAGTCGAAATCTGGATCGCCGTGTGGAGCTGCTCACCCCGATCGAGGATAAAAAGCTTGCGCAGGATGCCATGAGCATACTTGACGCCTGCTTCCGCGACAACACGCAGGCTTCTGTCATGCAGGCAAATGGCTCATACAAGCGAGCAGAGGGTGGATCTTCTTTCCGGATGCAGGCATATTTACAGCGGCAAGCCCGCCGCCACGCCCGCACTCGTGAGCGCAACAGCCGTACCTTGTTGGAGCCCCATCGTCCTAAAAAAATCTGATCTCAAACCATGAAAAATCTCTTGTACGGCTTCCGCCACTACGTCGATTTTCGCGGATGTGATACGCGTTCTCAGTTTTGGGGATTTGTGATTACTACGCATCTCGTAGGAATCATCCTGTTTATTCCATTTATTGTTTCATTCATGGAGTGCTACAAGGCGATGCTGCAAGATCCTACGATACTGGATACGCTGAAGAGAGGGATGGAGGTTGTTGCAGAGCGGGGTGAGTTCACTCGTGTTACGCAAGACGAATGTGTACCGCAAATGGAGCAATTTTTTGCGATTTATTACGCCAACTTTGCTGCGGAGCATCCGCTGGCGTTTTGGGGACTCATGTTGGGCATGATATGGGCGGTAGCCATCATGTTGCCAACAGCGGCCACCACAGTGCGGCGATTGCGTGATGCGGGACAGAGTCCGTGGTGGGTTCTTGGACCTGTTGCCATGCTTTTGCCCATCACGATCGTGAGCCATGTGGGTGTGCTTGTGAGCGTCGTCACGCTGGTTTTTTGCTGTCTGGGCAGTGCGAGACAGGAGCAAGGGCAAGAATTTGCATCAGACGTGGGCAAAGACGCATGAGCAAGGTATAAGTCGCCAAGAGTGCCGACAAAATGCCCCATGGAATGATGCTTGCTTGCAGCGGCGTGAAGTGTCCACTGTAGTCACCGGTGATGATGACGCGAAGCCAGCGCAGCAAGATGAAGTGTGTGACGTACACAAAGAACGCCGCCGGTCCCCACTGTGCCGCCCAGCTGCAAAAGCCGGGCAGGTAGCGATTGCACAGCGCGCCGATGCTTATGATAGTGGCTACGCCTAGCAGCACTAACGCACTACTTTGCACCGGGGGATAAAAGCCGGTAAGGAGGACAACCGGTAAAAGGAAAAGAGCCCCTAGGACGGGTATCCAGGCATAGCTGCGTACAAAGGCGGTGAACTGTTCCCCGTCCGCATACCGCCTTACGAGTACCCCGATCAGGTAGAAACCCAGAGCGAGCACACTTTCGTATAACCGGAAGGGGAGCCAGGCTATACCATGCGTGCGGTGACTGGCAGCCGTTTCGCAATCCACTTGACAGAGTACATCACTCGCTGCGAAGAGGATGATGATGACCCCAAGCATTGCTTTGGAGGGCATGCGCTGTAAGAGAGGACTGACAAAGGAAAAGATCAGCAGCGTACGAAGGTACCATAGCGGTACATTGCTGAAGTCCCAATAGCACCAAGATGCCAATCCTGTCTCACTGAACAATAGTCGTGGGGAAAGCCAGCCCAAATTCCCGCTCAGCAATTCCGGTAAATGCATCAAGGGCTGTAGCGCAACAATGGAGATGAGTGTCCAGAAGAGGTAGGGACAGAGCAGCTTTTTCGTGCGTTGCCAATCCACCCATTGCGTGGTTGCCGCGCGGTGGGTGAAGTAGCCCGCCATCAGGAAAAAGAAAAAAATGAGGCTACGGTAGTTGAAGAGATCAGCGATGTAGGCGGGAAACCCATAGTGGCGGTCGCAGTGCCGCACAATCACGCAAAAAGCTGTGTAGATGCGGCAAAAATCGATCCACTCAATACGCTTTGCAGGCATGAGAATGAGAGGTGTTAATTTTTCTCGTCGCTTTCTTCCCCCTCATCGTCGTCCTCATCATGTACCTCTAATGTGCGCAACATGCGTCGGGTGAGGAAAGGGCGAACGATGAGCCCGTAAAGTAGGTAGCACAAGAAAAAGAGAGCTGGGGCTATCCACGGGAAGCAGACGAGAGCTCCTACTGCGATAATGGCCAGCAGAATGGCTGTAATGGTGCCACGTTTGCGGAAGGTGATGTGTTTAAAGCTCGGATAGATCACGCGGCTCATCATAAGCAGAGCTACAACGGCCATGGCGACGGCCATGCTGTATTGCCATGGTTGGGCAATAACGAGGTTGCGATTGGTGGTTATATCGATGACCAAGTACATGGTGCTTACCACGGCGCCGGCCGCCATGGGGACCGGCAACCCCACAAAATCGGAACTCTGGTTGGGTTTGCGCGGGGCGGCGGCCATGCAGTTAAACCGCGCCAAACGCAGCGCTGCACACAGCAGGTAGAGCACAGCTATTGCGTCTCCTAAAAATGCCACCGGTAGTTGGAAAAGCACTGCTCGAGCCAACAGCATGGCCGGAGCTATGCCGAAGGACACCACGTCCGCTATTGAATCGAATTCCCGTCCGAAAGGTCCATCCGCCTTGCACAAACGCGCTACACGACCGTCCAGCAAGTCAAACACGCACGCTGCGAATATCAAGTACGTGGCCTGTCTGTAATACTCGAAAGCCTCCGGAGTGCCGGAGTCGAACTGCATGCCCTTGAAGATGGTCAGGATGGAAAAAAAACCGCAGAGCAAGTTACCCGCCGTAAGCATGTTCGGCAGGATGGGTATCTTCGGTTCGTCCGGGTACTGTGGCGGGAAAGGTGAGGCGGTCATGGTTAATGAGTGGGTGATTTACAGTACGTGCCGCGAGAAATAAATTGGATCGATCCTCGATCCCGGAGCATCTGCAATTGTTGTCGTATTTTTTCTTCTACGAGGGTAATTTTTTTCATCTCAAGGATATGAGGATTTTCCTTCAACTCATCGACGGTCCAGCACGAGGGACGAAGGAAATCAGCCACTGGCATATTTGCAGGATATTTGGAAACAGAGCAATTCCCACAAACCAGACAGTACATATTATCCTCTACCCATAGCTCTGTGAGAACTCTGGATTTTTGCGATTTGCTTGTGTACATCGCCCCCAGTCTGTTGTTGAGAGTTAGGGGAGGATCCCACTGGGGATGTGAAATGGAGATCATGCCTGCTGGTCAATTACATCAGCGTCTTACGAGCAGCTTCCAGTAGTTTCTCTTTTGAGGAGCGATCACTGCCGGAGCCGCGGGCCATGTCAGCCTTTCCGCCGCCTTTACCCGAGACGATGGGAGCAAGGGAGCGGATAAGTTCTCCCGCTGATAGACCGGCAGCCTGCGCCTCTGAGCCGCAAAATGCACCGAGGGAGAGACCTGTGCCGTCATCCGTTACGAGGAAAGCAGCACCAGCGAATTGCCGCTTGCGAAGGCCGTTGAAGAGCTCTGTGAGCAGGTCAGTGCCCCCATCGGCACAGAGCACGAGTCGGGAGCCAGTCAGCTGAGCAGCCAAAAGAGCATCCGCTTGGCTGGCAGCGGCGGCAGAGCGCGCCTTTTTGAGGCGTTTGTCTGCCTCCAGCGCTGCTTCCTTCAGAGTAGTTACATAGGCAAAAAACTGATCAAGAAGGTGATTGACAGTGCGAATATCCCGCGCAGCAAGAGCTTTCACAGCGGGCTGTTCATCATTTGCGGGCACAGGCACGGTGACCTGTCCGAGGTCAGCGAGTTTGCTGTTGGCGGTGGTCAGTTTCTCCAACGCGTCCTTGCACTCTGGCAGATGCCGCTCGATCATTTCACGTACAGCAGCGTAACCGGCGCTGCCACAGGAAGCCTCGATGCGGCGCACTCCGCTTGCGATGGCGCCCTCACTGCGTACCTTAAAGAATCCGATAGCTCCGGTGTGGTGTACATGGGTGCCGCCGCAGAGTTCCATGGACACACCATCGAAGGCGCCATCAGCTCCTCCCACTTGGACCAGACGAACAATATCGCCGTATTTATCACCAAAGAATTGACAGACCTCTTTGTGTTGGCGGATTTCGCTCATGGCATGCTCGGTGGCGGATACAGGCAAATCTTGCGCCACCCAGTCATTCACAAGCTCCTCAACTTGCCGGAGCTGTTCTTTGGAGATGGGCGAGCTGTTCACGTCGAAGCGCAGGCGGTCGGCATCCACCAAGGACCCCTGCTGTGCCACATCTGCACTCACCACTGTACGCAGTGCACGGTGCAACAGGTGGGTGGCGCTGTGGTGAGCCTCAATGGCTCGGCGACGTTCCGTGTCGATGCTCAACAACACCTTGTCACCCACGGCTGGGCGTACGCCGTCCTGCACGGAAATAAGGTGAGCGCGAGCTTGACCGATTTGTTGCACGCCAAGCACCGGACAGCTGTCGCCGCCGCATTGCAGCGTGCCGACATCACTTACCTGGCCGCCCATTTCGGCGTAAAAGGGAGTGGCATCGGTGATGACAAAGAGGAAGTCGCCCTGCTCGTGCAGCTCGGTGACGGTGGCTTGGCAGGCGTCTTGCACATAGCCAGTAAAGCGGGTAGTTTGGTGAGTACGGATATCCAGCGCACGTACCACCTGTTTCTTGCGTGCGGCTTTGGCTCGTTGGCGTTGCTCATCCATGAGCTGTTCGAAGCGGGCAGAATCCACAGAGAGACCGCGTTCGCGCGCCATGAGCTGTGTAAGATCGATGGGGAAGCCGAATGTGTCGTAGAGCTTGAAAGCAAACTCTCCGGAAATAGCTCCCGCCGATGCCACTTCCTTGTCAAAAAGCTCCAGCCCACGATCCAGCGTCTCGTTGAAGCTTGTTTCCTCGCGCAGCAGTATTTCTTTGATGGTGGAGCTTCGCTCACGCAGCTCTGGGAAGACTTCGCCCATTTGCTCTGCCAGCGTATCCACCAACTCAGAGAGGAAGGGACGGGTGAGTCCCAGTGTTCGCCCGTAGCGCACAGCTCGGCGCAAGATACGGCGCAGCACATAATTACGCCCATTATTGCCGGGTAAGATGCCATCGGCGATAGAAAAGGAAAGTGTGCGGATGTGGTCGGCGATAACGCGGAATGCGGTGCTTTCCTGCAGGGTGTTTTTTTGCTCCGGACCGGCATCTTGTGGATAGAGGTCGGCGTAGGAATGACCAGAAATCTCCTCGAGCTTGGCAAAGACGGGGCGGAAGACATCCGTGCTGTAGTTGGAGATGCGTTGTGTGAAATCGGTGAAGTTTTTGGTACACTGCATCATGGCGCAAGCACGCTCAAAACCCATACCAGTGTCCACATGGCAGGAGGGCAGGTTACGGAAAGTGCCGTCCTTTTCAGCATTATACTGGATGAACACGAGATTCCAGATCTCAATGCACTTGTCACTGCCAGCGTTCACGAGTGCGCCCTGCGTGTTGCCCTCGGGGGTGAGATCCACATGGAGTTCCGAGCATGGACCGCAGGGACCGGTTTCGCCCATCATCCAGAAGTTGTCGTGTGCGTTGCCGTTCACCACGTGTATTTTGGGGTCCAACCCCTTGGCAGCAAAAAGGGCCGCCCACGTGTCGTAGGCTTCTTGATCAAACACGCCTGGGTCTCCCTTCTCCGGGGCGTAAACTGTTGCGTACAAGCGTTGTACTGGGAAGCCCCAGCGCTCCACAATGAGCTCCCATGCCCATGCAATGGCCTCCTTTTTGAAATAGTCACCGAAAGACCAATTGCCCAGCATCTCGAAAAAAGTGTGGTGGTAAGAATCCTGCCCGACATCTTCCAAGTCGTTGTGTTTGCCCCCGGCACGGATGCATTTCTGCGTGTCCGTGGCGCGCGCGGGGGACCACGGTGGTGTCCATACGCCCAAGAAGTAGGGCACAAATTGGTTCATACCGGCGTTGGTGAAAAGCAGACCCGGGCTTTGCGGCATGAGCGAGGCGGACGGAACGACAGTGTGCCCTTTCTCTTCGAAGAACTCTAAAAAACTGCGGCGTATTTGTGCGGATGTCATCATAATAAATAGGAAAATCGCCGTGCGAAAGCTTACACGTTCCTTCTCCGCTTGTCAATGCTCATCCAGAATCATTATGCTTCAAATAAAACTCGCAATGCCTCGAAAATGAAGTCGACGGACTGGCACAATAAGCGTGTAGAAGGCATTTTTGAATGCTTAATGTTCCCATGGATGGTATTAAATTATGTCTCTAAAGATGAGCGGACGTGCTAAGGGCGAGCTTATTCCTGCCTACTATTTTTATTGTCCTCCTCTGCCGATTGGTGTAGCATGACTCCATGCCTGCAAAAACCTACCCACGATGGATTGATTGGGCAAAGGAACTCCAATTTATCGCTCAAGTCGGTCTCACTTACTCAAAGGATCGCTTTGACCAGGAGCGTTTTCAGCGCATTCGAGAAATTGCGGCGCAGATGGTGAGCGACGGGTGTGACATGTCCATGGAGGTCGTCCGAAATCTCTTCTGCAATGAATCTGGTTTCCAAACTCCGAAGCTGGACACGCGCGCGGCGATTTTTCAAGGGGGAAAAATCCTCCTCGTTCGCGAACGCAACGGTTTGTGGTCGCTGCCTGGCGGCTGGGTGGACGTCATGGAGTCTGTGCGGAGCAATACGGAAAAAGAGGTGAGGGAGGAAGCCGGATTAGAGGTTCGCGCTTTGCGTCTCATTGCTCTGCATGACAGAAACAAGCACAATTCTCCGCCGTATGCTTACAACATTTGCAAGGTGTTTGTGCTCTGTGAACTCATCGGCGGATGCTTTCGCGAGAATCTCGAAACCACCGAAAGTCGTTACTTCTCCATAAATGAGCTTCCTGCCCTCGCCCAAGACAAGAACACGCGGGCGCAAATTGAGATGTGTTTCCTAGCTGCCGATGACCCGCATTGGCAGGCTGTTTTTGACTGAGGCATGGGCATTCGGACGGGCTTGTGCCATCGGTCCGGATCAAAAGAGGTTTCCTCAAAAGGGTCAAAAACGTTATAGCCGAGAGTCTGCAAAACCGGCATGACGAGCGCATTTTTCGTGCCTTCTTCGGTTTGGATTGTTTCGCGCAGGCGTGGCAGCCGATTGGCCAACTGTTGGAGAGAGTCAAGCAAGTCCATGTCCTACAAACTAGCAGAGATTGCGGCTTATTTCAGGTTTTTTCCGGTGCTCTATTTTTGACCGATCACGCGCTCTGCGCAAACTAATGGGCTATACCTGCTCGGTATCTCATAAATCCAGTGCGCCAAAAGCATACTAGCTTTTTGCCATATCGTTCCGCTCAAGTTCGCTACTCGCTGCCTTCTCATCCATCTCGCGTATCATCTGCCATATCCTGCGTAGTCTATCCTAGTTCATTTTCACCATTTTAAATGGATCGTTGGCTCGTAGTTCTCTTTCTAGCACTCGTCTTGTTGGTTCCTCTATACCTTTCCATTGCATGATTCTTTCCGCCAACGGTAGTGGACACGACTTGTGCCTTCTCCTCACCTTGCCTCCCATTCTTTCTCATGAGAGTTGTTTGAGCTGTGGTCTGTACAGGTTGTTATAAAGTGACCAGCACACGCACAATTCCTGCATCACTCCCATGATCTGCTGGTAACCGTACCTATCATACCCGAAAAGGTCTCGACAAATGCATCAGATTCTTCTCCTTGACATAGGCTTGCTCGTTCTTTACTCCGGCTTGAGATCACGTCGGGTGAGTCTCCTGCCCATCGCTTCTCGCTATTGCGTGGGTAATGTTTCTTGTAGCTTATACTTGTATACATGCCTTGATATTACTCGGTGAGCTCTCGTATGGTTTCCTTTTTCATGGCTTATTTTGATGGTTGTCTATAGTTAATCATTCGGCGTCCTAAATTATGAGGTAACACGCCATATTCATCTGGAAAGTCAAAAAGTCGTGCATTTGGGATTGAAACATGGTATAGGGGGATAGCTTCTCTTATACGTGGGGAGGTGTTTTCGCTTTCGCCGCGAACTGGGTGATAGCGTGTTGCTCCAGCAAGGTTCGCGCAGCGCTGCTTTCACCCTCATGCGTAGATTGACAGTCCTGTTTATACAATTTATAAGTGATTTATCGTGAAACATTCGCAAATCGTGTCATTTGACAGCATGTGTTTTTTGTGAGGCTAATAGAATCGTTCATTAGATTGTGATGAAAGCGTATATTAGCAGCAGAAAAATGCCATTCGCGGATAAAACGCGCTTCTCTTTTGCGTTAAATTGTTTTAGAATGCCCTGTCGCCTCCTCACGGAGGCGTGAGTTGAAACATATGCAAGGTTGAGAGCCTTGAGGTGTCATTTGGTCGCCTCCTCACGGAGGCGTGAGTTGAAACTGAGGGGCGAGCGCCGCTGAGCGGGTGGACGAAAGAGTCGCCTCCTCACGGAGGCGTGAGTTGAAACACCGACGGCGTGAAACTCATCGGGGAGCATGAAAGGTCGCCTCCTCACGGAGGCGTGAGTTGAAACTACCCGCTTTCGGCCCGTTTGAGGACGGGAAATTGTCGCCTCCTCACGGAGGCGTGAGTTGAAACAACCAATGGAAAGGAGGTGAAACATGAGGATCGCTGTCGCCTCCTCACGGAGGCGTGAGTTGAAACTTCATATGTGTGTTTATGGTGAAAGTTAGTCTAGTCGCCTCCTCACGGAGGCGTGAGTTGAAACATTTCAACGTCAGTCAGCGGCTCCGGATAGCTTGGTCGCCTCCTCACGGAGGCGTGAGTTGAAACTTTGAATACCTGCACGCAATCCGCGTACAGGTGGTCGCCTCCTCACGGAGGCGTGAGTTGAAACACTTGAAGGCGCCATGTGACTGGCGGCGGTCGGAGGTCGCCTCCTCACGGAGGCGTGAGTTGAAACGGTGCTGGCTCGAACGGCTTCTGAGATAATAACCGGTCGCCTCCTCACGGAGGCGTGAGTTGAAACCGCATGCTAAACTGACCTCGTCAACCGCAAGGAGGCGTCGCCTCCTCACGGAGGCGTGAGTTGAAACCAACTCACAGCGCGGTTGCCCGGCTGACAGCATGAGTCGCCTCCTCACGGAGGCGTGAGTTGAAACTTATGAGATACTTGTTGTACTCCGTATTATCCGGTCGCCTCCTCACGGAGGCGTGAGTTGAAACTTCGATGCTGCCACACATTTGTGGGTGAAGGAGAGTCGCCTCCTCACGGAGGCGTGAGTTGAAACCTCAGCGTCCCAAGCTTGCGCCATTTCCGCCGATCGTCGCCTCCTCACGGAGGCGTGAGTTGAAACGCAATAATCGCCGTCACCTTCTGCAAAGAGATGGATGTCGCCTCCTCACGGAGGCGTGAGTTGAAACTTCCCTTACTCGCTCAATACGCCGGTAACTTCACAGTCGCCTCCTCACGGAGGCGTGAGTTGAAACCGCGTGCTAAACTGACCTCGTCAACCGCAAGGAGCGTCGCCTCCTCACGGAGGCGTGAGTTGAAACTTGCTTCTCCTCGATGGCCTTCAGGCTCGACTCGGTCGCCTCCTCACGGAGGCGTGAGTTGAAACTCAATGAGCACCATGAATTGCATGTCCTTGGACGGTCGCCTCCTCACGGAGGCGTGAGTTGAAACCAGGTGGATGTTGCCGGCATCAATAATTTCTACGGTCGCCTCCTCACGGAGGCGTGAGTTGAAACTTCGGCGAGTACGGAGCTATCGGCTGGACGCTCAAGTCGCCTCCTCACGGAGGCGTGAGTTGAAACCCCATTCATATTTGCTAGACTTTTGCTCAACGTAAGTCGCCTCCTCACGGAGGCGTGAGTTGAAACTCGACAAGGACTTGCTGTCTCACTTGTCATGGCAGTCGCCTCCTCACGGAGGCGTGAGTTGAAACTCGGGGTCAGCGAGCACCAGAGCCTGGTCGATCAGTCGCCTCCTCACGGAGGCGTGAGTTGAAACCGTGGGCGTTCGATGCGATCACGTACGGCTGCCGTCGCCTCCTCACGGAGGCGTGAGTTGAAACTTTCCATAGCTCTTTCCGCGATCCCGACAGGCAGTCGCCTCCTCACGGAGGCGTGAGTTGAAACATGAAAAAAGAGTGTACAGCCTGACGTGCGACGGAGTCGCCTCCTCACGGAGGCGTGAGTTGAAACTAGAATCGTATCTTCAACGAAATTCAGCGTAATATCGTCGCCTCCTCACGGAGGCGTGAGTTGAAACGCGGACTGGAAAAAGGAGCATGCTCAAGAGCTCGGTCGCCTCCTCACGGAGGCGTGAGTTGAAACGCAGAAAATAAAAAATGCCCGAACCGAGACGGAGGGTCGCCTCCTCACGGAGGCGTGAGTTGAAACTTTGTGCGTGGGATGGAGATCAAATCCCTCGATTGTCGCCTCCTCACGGAGGCGTGAGTTGAAACGTCCCACCAACGCGCTTCCCGGCAGTGCGCCGTTGTCGCCTCCTCACGGAGGCGTGAGTTGAAACACAACGCGCCCCAAAACTGCTAGACTCCCCGGAAGTCGCCTCCTCACGGAGGCGTGAGTTGAAACGGCGATGACCAAGGTCAGCAAAGGCATGAAAGCCCTGTCGCCTCCTCACGGAGGCGTGAGTTGAAACACCTTTACGGAAAGCTCCGTTGCATGCGCCTGGATGTCGCCTCCTCACGGAGGCGTGAGTTGAAACGTGGAAGGTGTCGCAGTCCACCGGCGTGGGCATCGGTCGCCTCCTCACGGAGGCGTGAGTTGAAACCTGCACCCGTCCCTGCGCAGGCTTGGATCGCAGGTCGCCTCCTCACGGAGGCGTGAGTTGAAACTTCACGGCATCCCACGCATCGAGAAACGGCTGGATCGTCGCCTCCTCACGGAGGCGTGAGTTGAAACCTTGAATACCTGCACGCAATCCGCGTGGAGGTGAAAGTCGCCTCCTCACGGAGGCGTGAGTTGAAACCAGCGTAACACACAAGCCAATCCTCCTCATTACGCGTCGCCTCCTCACGGAGGCGTGAGTTGAAACACAACGCCCTTGCTGCAATGAAGGCGCAGGGGAAGGTCGCCTCCTCACGGAGGCGTGAGTTGAAACGCGGTTTCATCGTTTTTTGGGCGGGTGGACGTAGTCGCCTCCTCACGGAGGCGTGAGTTGAAACATGATGTAGCGTACAGCAAGGTTTGTGGGGCGCGCCGTCGCCTCCTCACGGAGGCGTGAGTTGAAACACTCGTACAAGCTTTTCCGCAACGGCGAGTTGTAGTCGCCTCCTCACGGAGGCGTGAGTTGAAACACAATCACGGCAAGTTGCAGTGCGCTATATCGCGCGTCGCCTCCTCACGGAGGCGTGAGTTGAAACCGTAGCTGTTCAAGCAGCATGGCGCGTACCTGCCCGTCGCCTCCTCACGGAGGCGTGAGTTGAAACTCGCCACTCGGCGTTCCCGGCGTAGGGCGGTGCAGTCGCCTCCTCACGGAGGCGTGAGTTGAAACTCATCAATCAAAATGCTATCGAGGATGATGTCGCGTCGCCTCCTCACGGAGGCGTGAGTTGAAACTTCTTCGAGCTTGTCCAACACTTCCGGCACGCAGTCGTCGCCTCCTCACGGAGGCGTGAGTTGAAACCCATCCAGCAACGTTGCAACGTTGCTCATCTGCTTGTCGCCTCCTCACGGAGGCGTGAGTTGAAACAATTTCCCACCGCGGAAACAATGAGACGATGAGGGGTCGCCTCCTCACGGAGGCGTGAGTTGAAACTTCATCGGTGATGTCGTCGAGTCGCTCGGCGACAGTCGCCTCCTCACGGAGGCGTGAGTTGAAACTGCCAGTCGCATTGCAATGCCGCGCGGCTCGCAGAAGTCGCCTCCTCACGGAGGCGTGAGTTGAAACCTCAACGTTCACTGCAACGGGCGCGGTCTGCACGGGTCGCCTCCTCACGGAGGCGTGAGTTGAAACGAAATCGCCGTCCACTTGGCGATCATATTGTCACCTGTCGCCTCCTCACGGAGGCGTGAGTTGAAACATCAATCAGCCGTCAAGGCTACCGATAGCGGGGAACGTCGCCTCCTCACGGAGGCGTGAGTTGAAACTGTTGAGGATGCGGCGCAATCGCAGACGGGCGGCTTGTCGCCTCCTCACGGAGGCGTGAGTTGAAACGCCTGCTGAGATCACCCACAAACCGAAAGAACAACGTCGCCTCCTCACGGAGGCGTGAGTTGAAACGTTCACGTTTTGAAGTATTGCCTCGTCACCGTGAAAGTCGCCTCCTCACGGAGGCGTGAGTTGAAACTGCTCTCGGGTGTACGTCCACCCGTGAAGAATCGTCGCCTCCTCACGGAGGCGTGAGTTGAAACGATGAGTTTGCGCCCGTCTTCCGTGAGCGAAACGGTCGCCTCCTCACGGAGGCGTGAGTTGAAACACTCGTACAAGCTTTTCCGCAATGGCGAGTTGTCGTCGCCTCCTCACGGAGGCGTGAGTTGAAACTTTCGCCCTTGAGCATTTTGCGCACCCATATCGGGTCGCCTCCTCACGGAGGCGTGAGTTGAAACTTCCTGCGCGAAGCCGCCAATCATGCCGTCGACTGTCGCCTCCTCACGGAGGCGTGAGTTGAAACTGGCGGCATGCCGGGGCCGTATTTCACGCCCTCCGGTCGCCTCCTCACGGAGGCGTGAGTTGAAACTGACGGCGATCTGTGCGTCTACTCGCAAGCAAAGGTCGCCTCCTCACGGAGGCGTGAGTTGAAACGAAAGACCTCACCGGCGAAATGACGACCGTTGAAATCGTCGCCTCCTCACGGAGGCGTGAGTTGAAACTCTATCACTGTGATGGTGTTTCGCAATGCTACCGGGTCGCCTCCTCACGGAGGCGTGAGTTGAAACTTTCCATCGGCGGATTGGTGGAGTTGGGGAAGCAACGTCGCCTCCTCACGGAGGCGTGAGTTGAAACCTTCAAACGCGCGAAAAATCGCAGTCGCTGCCGGGTCGCCTCCTCACGGAGGCGTGAGTTGAAACTCCGCAATGGCGAGTTGTATGTGCATCTTGACCCGTCGCCTCCTCACGGAGGCGTGAGTTGAAACTTTCAACAGCCGTTTCCATCATTCCGACAGGCGCGTCGCCTCCTCACGGAGGCGTGAGTTGAAACCACCATCTACGTTCGCACGCCAGAATCGAGCAATCGTCGCCTCCTCACGGAGGCGTGAGTTGAAACGACATTCCGGTCTCTTCATCCGCCTCTATCTTCGTCGCCTCCTCACGGAGGCGTGAGTTGAAACGTGGGCGAGCGATAAATTTCAGACGGATGTTGCCGTCGCCTCCTCACGGAGGCGTGAGTTGAAACTCGGGTAGCACGTAGTAGGTCAGCTCAATATCATGTCGCCTCCTCACGGAGGCGTGAGTTGAAACACAACGCCCTTGCTGCAATGAGAGCGCAAGGGAAAGTCGCCTCCTCACGGAGGCGTGAGTTGAAACCAACGCTACCTTGTCCGTGCAAAGCGATATTACCGGTCGCCTCCTCACGGAGGCGTGAGTTGAAACCTTTCGACGGTTTAAGCAAGGCCGTGAGCGCGCGTCGCCTCCTCACGGAGGCGTGAGTTGAAACCGCGTTCATGGTATCATCAGCCCGCGCGAATGCGGTCGCCTCCTCACGGAGGCGTGAGTTGAAACATTAAGGACGCACAGCTTGAGATCGACCGTCCAATGGTCGCCTCCTCACGGAGGCGTGAGTTGAAACGTTTCTCCGTGGTGTGAGTGGGAACGGATTATTCGTCGCCTCCTCACGGAGGCGTGAGTTGAAACGAGAAGCAGATGAGCAACGTTGCAACGTTGCTGGAGTCGCCTCCTCACGGAGGCGTGAGTTGAAACAAGAACGCGCTGAAAGACTGCGCCGATTGTGCGGTCGCCTCCTCACGGAGGCGTGAGTTGAAACGCCCGAGTCCGTGAGTGCGAGATTGGTGAATAGTGTCGCCTCCTCACGGAGGCGTGAGTTGAAACATTCGGGCTACGGAGCGCAGATTAACACAGTGCGGTCGCCTCCTCACGGAGGCGTGAGTTGAAACTCGCACGTTCACTCATAGTCCAACTCGGATAGAAGTCGCCTCCTCACGGAGGCGTGAGTTGAAACATTTCACGTACCTCGACACCGCCGCGGACGGCTCGCGTCGCCTCCTCACGGAGGCGTGAGTTGAAACATCAGTGAGCACATGCAAGACATCGCTGAATCAGAGTCGCCTCCTCACGGAGGCGTGAGTTGAAACCGCCGGGCTCACGCTCACCTTCACGGACTCGAAAGGTCGCCTCCTC
This sequence comes from uncultured Akkermansia sp., assembly GCA_947626545.1. Lineage (GTDB taxonomy): Bacteria > Verrucomicrobiota > Verrucomicrobiia > Verrucomicrobiales > Akkermansiaceae > Akkermansia. The sequence continues at coordinate 18,735 of CANQSS010000027.1, forward strand.
ACGGAGGCGTGAGTTGAAACACGGAGGCGCGATGCGTGAATTCCTGCACAGGCAGTCGCCTCCTCACGGAGGCGTGAGTTGAAACCATAGCCAGCTCCCACGGGTCGCCGTCTCGCCCCGGTCGCCTCCTCACGGAGGCGTGAGTTGAAACTTCGAGACCCCTCCGGGAGCCACGGAGGAGGAGGGTCGCCTCCTCACGGAGGCGTGAGTTGAAACTGTTATTTTGCGTCATACGTTGGCGTGGATTTGCGTCGCCTCCTCACGGAGGCGTGAGTTGAAACACCAAGCGGATGCGCAAGTCGAGCATCGCCGGCAGAGTCGCCTCCTCACGGAGGCGTGAGTTGAAACTGGCGGACAAAAAAGAAAAGCTGAGGTTAATAACCGTCGCCTCCTCACGGAGGCGTGAGTTGAAACGAAACAATCGTCGACAAGCTCACTGACGAAAACGCAGTCGCCTCCTCACGGAGGCGTGAGTTGAAACTTTCCAAAGCCTCTGGAAACCCTTTTGGCTTGAGCGTCGCCTCCTCACGGAGGCGTGAGTTGAAACCGTCGCCTACCGCCGCCACGGTGGGGAATTCGCCCGTCGCCTCCTCACGGAGGCGTGAGTTGAAACTTTGCGATTACGGCTCGCTGTTGAGCGGCTTTGGTCGCCTCCTCACGGAGGCGTGAGTTGAAACAGACGCTGAGGCAAATCGGCTGCACGTGCCGCGCACGTCGCCTCCTCACGGAGGCGTGAGTTGAAACTGATATGTGGGTCGGGACAAGAAATTGGGGACGATGTCGCCTCCTCACGGAGGCGTGAGTTGAAACCTTGAGTACCTGCACGCAATCCGCGTGCAGGTGGTGTCGCCTCCTCACGGAGGCGTGAGTTGAAACCCCGAACAACTCAAACCATGCACATACCAACCGAAGTCGCCTCCTCACGGAGGCGTGAGTTGAAACTTTGTTGTTGGTGTATTGGCGGTTGGTGCTACCCGTTGTCCAGCGCTGAGAGGGTTGGGGAGGGGTGAGGAGGGTTGAAAAGGGTTGAGGGAGAGGGGGAGAGAGGGGAAAATGGGAGGGGAGGTGAAGTTGAGGGAAAAGTGGGGAAAAAGGAGGAAAGTGCTAACGAGTTGAGGGATTTTTGGCGAGAATGTCGCCGCGCCATTGGGCGAGGCGAGTGGGTGGGAGAGTGGAGGGGGAGGAGTGGACTTCGACGGGGGAGTCGAGGCCGAGTTGGGCGGAGGTGCGTTGGGCTTTGGAGCGGGCGCGGGCTTCGAGGGTGTAGAGGAGTTGGCGGAGGGAGGAGGCTGGGAGGCGTGCGAGGAGGGAATCGAGGTTGCCGTAGGCGATGCTGAACTTGGAGTGGATGATGGCGGCGACGTATGGGGCGGGGATGTCCCAGTGGCGCATGCGGTCGCGGATGGTCCAGATGAGGGCTTCTTCGGGGGAGTGGGGAGTGTTGTCTTCGATGGGGCGAAGGCCGAGGAGGCGGGCGAGGTGGTTGTAGAGGGGGACGTAGTCCTGCTGGGTGCATGCCGTCAAGCCCGGTTTGGAGCAGGCGCGTTGGACGCAGGAGTGGCGGAAGTCCTCGGCGGAGGGGATGCCCCAGGAGTCGCCGAAGAGGCGCCAGGCGCGTGCGGCGAGCTGGGAGAGGACGGCTTTTTGGCGTTTGGAGAGGGGTTTATTCATGGTCGCCTTTTGGTTCGATGAAGAAGGAGTCGGTTTGGATGATGTGCAAGCCGAGTTCGTTGAGGAGTTTGGGGGGCATGGAGTCGCGGATGGCGTCTTTGTTGAGCTTGGGGTCCGGGAAGGAGAGGAAGCGTTTTTGGATGGCTTTGCTTTTTTGGCGGAGGGCTTCGAGGGCGGATTTGAGAGTGAAGCCTTTTTGGGCGGCGACGGTGGGGTTGCCCATGCGGAAGCCGTAGCGGGCTTGCTCGGTTTCTGCGCTGCGGCGGCCGGGGTCGAGCATGGACGGGTTATCGGCGGCGAAGGCGGCGCAGGCGGCGAGGAGGCTCTTTTTTTCGGCTTCGCGGGAGGCGAGGAATTTTTCGCGGCGTGCTTTGAGTTTTTGGTCGAGCATGTTGTAGCGGGCTTCGGCGAGTTGGGTTTCGCGCTCGAGCATGGCGACGCGGTTGACGGAGCTGATGAAGTCAGCTTTGCTGACGATGGCGGCGGGTTGGATTTTGATTTTGGCCATAAGTTTGGGGTTGTTTTGGGTTGGTTGTTGTTGGGTTGGGTTGTTGGTTCAGCGGGCATCCGGGCGCCACTGCATGTGCTTGGTGGCGGCGAGGAAGAGGGGCCAGGAGAGGGGGACGCCCTGGCGGGCGGCGGAGGCGGCGGCCCAGCGGAGGCGGTGCACGTATTTGCCGAAGCAGGCGGAGCGGCAGAGGGCGCCGATGGCGGCCTGGGTTGGCTGGTCGGGGTCCGGCAGGCCGAAGCCGCGCCAGATGGCGGCGACGTCGGCGGCGCAAGGGGCGTCGGGGAGGGCTTCCCACTCGCCTCGGCGGTCGAGCTGGGCGAGCTGGCCGGCGAAGGGGCCTTTGCAGAAGTGGACGCTGCCGACGTCGGTGAAGATGAGCACGAGGCCGCAGCCGCAGCGGTCGTAGAGTTCGCGGAGGGTGTCGAGGGCGTCGGCACCCTGGCGGCGGGTGAGGGCGAGGTGGGCCTCGTCTACGATGAGGAGGTGGTGGGGGCCAAGGGCGGAGCGCAGGGAGCGCAGGAGGGCGGCGTTGCTGTGGCGAGAGCCGGGGAGGCGCAAGGCGTCGGCGAGTTCGCAGAGCATGCTGTTGACGGTGGGGCGCGTGGGCATGCGCAGGAGGATGGTGGTTTCGGGGAAGCGCTGGCGGTAGGCTTGCACGGCGGTGGATTTGCCGATTTGGGACTTGCCGGAGATGTTGATGACGAGGTGGGCGGCTTTGGCGGCGTCGCAGGCGGCGGCGACGCGATCGGTGAGTTTGGTGGGGATGTGGTAGAGGTCAACATCCTGCAAGGGTAGCGCGCCGGAGAGGCGGTCTTTTTGCTCCTGGAGGCGGGCGAGCATGCCGTTCACATCATGCGCGTAGGTGCCTTTGAGGAGGGCTGTGACAACCTTGTCGGAGATGGCGCCCAGCTCGCGGCAGAGGGCGGATTTGTTGCCGCCGTGCACGGTGTGGAGCCTGTTGTCGAGCCATTGGACGAGGGGGTGGTTTCTGAGGGCTTCGCCCGTCAGCCGGTCGGTGTTGGTGTGTGTGTTGGTCATGGTAGAAATGTGGGGTTAGGAGTTGAAGGATGATGGGCCGTAGGAGTCCTGGAGACCGAGGCCCTGGGGTTGGTTGTCGGAGGGGGAAGCGAGGGCGGCGGCGGGTGCCCGGCGGGAGGCGCGCCGGAGGGCAGCGGCATCTGCGCGGGCGGTCTCTTCCGCCTCGATGGTGAGCGGGGCGGCTTCGCCGGTGGCAGGGTTGCAATCGGCGACGCGGCGGTTCCACTCTTTTTTGGCGAGGGTCTCTTGCTCGTAGGGTGAGAGGGCTTCCTGCATGTATTCGAGCTGGAGAGCCTGGCGGTGCGCGGCGCGGCCCATGGCGGAGTGGAGGGCTTCCACATCGCCGCGCGGGACTTTGTGCACGAGTTTGCAGGTGCCCAGCAGCACGCCGCGAGCGTCGAAGAGGTAGAGCGAGCCGGGCGCAAAGGGGTTGAGCACGCCCTGCAATTCGTCGCGGAAGGGGGCCGGGCGTTCGTAGCCCATGGCGTCGGCGTAGGTGGTTTCGAAGTGCAGCTCGTCGTAGTCCAGCCAGCCGGTCTTGTCTTTCCAGACGAAGAAGCCTTTGTGGGCGCGCACGCGGTGGCGCCACATGCCGCCTTCTTTGGCGAGGCTCATGAGCATGGCGCACTGTTCGTCGGAGAAGCGGGTGAGCTCGTTGCCGGGGAGGGAGAGGCTGCGGTTCCAGGCTTCGGCGGGGGAGAGGTTGCGCAGGCGTTTGTGGGCCGGCGGCAGGGATTGCACGAAGGCGAGCTTCTGCGGGTCGGCGGCGAGGTCATCCACATCTCCCCAGGCGCCGCTGGCGGGGTCCAGGGTGTACTCGAGGCGCTCGAAGCCGGCGGCGCGCCAGCCCTCCAGCTCGTGGTCGCAGCGCAGGTTGATTTCGCCGGTGACGCGGGCGATTTCCTCGCAGAGTTCGGCGAAGGTCGGCAGGTGCCCCTGGGAGAGGGCTGCGCGGTCGATGGGCAAGTCGAGCAGGTTTTTGATGTGCTGCTTTTCCGCCTCGATGATGCCGTGCACGGTTTCGGGGGGCGTGCGGTCTTTGCCTGCCCAGCCGGGGCCGTGGCAGAGGCGGTTGTGGAAGAGGCTGTGCCAGCTTTCCAGCGGGGCTTTGTCGCGCGGGTTGCCTTTGGCGCGCCCGGCGTAGCCGCGGATGAGCTGGCGCATGCCGATCATGCCGCTGCGCTCCACGCGCACCTTGCCGGCGGTGAGGGCTTGCAGCATGGCCTCCATCTCCGGGGTGATGGCCGCCGTGCCGTTCTCCACCACGAGGGTGGTGCCGCGCCGGGCGTTGTAGCCGATATCGTGCAGGTAGGCCGCCACTTGCATGAGCATGTCGTCCTGGATGAAGTAGACGTGCGTGCCGTCGGCTCGGCGGTGGCGGAATTTGGTGCCAGCGGTGAGGCGCATGCCGGTGAAGAAGTCCAGCGCGCCGAGCTGCATGCAGCGGTTGATCTCTCGGCCGAAGCGGGAGAGGCGGTCCACCCACACGTCATCGAAGAAGACGAACTCGGTGGGGTAGGATCCGGCGCGGGTGGTGCGCACGGAGGGCATGAGGGCGTGCGCCTGATCCATGCCTTTGCGGTAGATGTCCAGCTCGGCAGCGGTGGGGAGTGCGTTGCAGAGGTTGCGGTAGCTCCAGCCCTCCGGCAGGGCGCGGCGGTCCCAGGCGGTTTCGTAGCCGGGGATGACTTGGCCGGCGAACCAGGCTCGGCATAACTCGCGGTAGGCGGATTTGACGCTGCGCTGGTACTGCGCCACGAGCCCGACCCAGTAGAGCTGGAAGGCCGGTGCGTGGATGCCTTTGCCGGTGTTTTTGCCGAGCACCTTGCGGCGGTCCACCAGCGCGAGTTGGCTTTTGCCGCCGCCCAGCCAGGCGTAGAACTTGCGCTCCAGACTTTTGGCGGAGGTGGAGAGGCCTTGGCGCGCGAGCCACTGCACGCCCCACTGCATGGCGGCGCCGCGCTTGGGCATGCCCTCCATGCAGCGGCAGCATTCCTCCAGCAGGGCGGCGGCGCGCCGGGCATCCAGCGCCATGGTCAAACCGCGCAGGGAGGCGTCGTTTGCGGGCGGCTCGTCCCCCGGCAGATGCGGGGGGAGGGGTTGGGGGAGCTCAGGCATGGGGGCCTCCTTTCTCGGCCGCTTGTCCCGGGGCGCGGGAGACCCAGACCTTGCGCCGATTGGCCTGTCCTTGGCGCGTCAGCACGAGCCCGCGATCTTCCAGCCGCTGCACGCGGCAGGTGACGTGGGCGCACGAGCAGCGCAGAGTTCGCGCGATGGCGGAGGGGGTCATGCTCTCCTCGCGCACCAGGTCGAGGATGGCCAGATCGATGAGCGCGAGCTTGCGGAGGCGCAGCGTGGCGTAGAGGGTGGCGTAGTTGTTGGTCATAGCTCGTTGGGGGTCATGCTCTCTTTGACGGCGCGCGGCAAGGCTTCCGGGGGGAAGAGCTCGCCCTGGTGCTGCGGTGCGGGGCGCTCGGGCTTGCGGTCCAGCAGGGTCTCCAGCTCGTGGCGCAGGGAAGCCGGGCGCGTGGCGCGCGGTTTGAGCCAGGCGGTGAATCGGTATGGCTCCACCATCACCTCGCGGTGCCGCCCGTGGGAGGCGGAGCGGTAGGAGAGGACGATGCGGTCCGGCTTGTCCGTAGCCACGGTGGTGATGTCCCATGGCGCCCAGCCGAGCTGGGAGAAGATGTCGCGCAGGTTTCGCGCGGCGATGTAGCTTTTGGCGTCGGTCATGGCTTTGTGCGAATAAGAGGTGCGCGCGCGTGCGCGTGAGGGGTTATTGCAGGGCCGGGGCGGTGTTTTCCAGCTGGTCGAGGTCCGCCAGAAGGGCTTGCAACTCGGCGCGCAGGGTGGCGCGTTGCTGGCGCGAGAGTTGCGCGGCGTCCTCGCGGATGAAGAGCTGGAAGGTGCCGACCATGCGGCTTGCCTGCGCCCAGCATTGCGCGCAGAGTTCATCGAGCCCGGGCAGCTCCGCCGTGCCCTCATCTGCTGCCAGTCGGCGCACCTTGCGCGGGGAGACCACGCCCAGGTCGAGCATCATCGCGTGCACGGAGACCCAGCTATCGCTCTCCAGCCCGGCGAGCGCCGGCAGCTCGGGGATGATGTTCGGGTTCGCGCGGAAGGCACCGGCGGCGGCCTCCAGCTGCGCGGTGAGATCCGCCTCGCATCCGGCGGCCCGCGCCCGCTCCAGCACTCCCGCCGCGCAGCGGATGAACTGGTTGGCCCGCTGCTGGGAGATGGCGAAGGCTCCCCCTTTGGCGCCGGGGCGGAATCGCTTGCCCCAGCTCATGGGGGAGGCCATGCGCGCCTTGCCCAGCAGCCAGCCGTTGAGGACCACCCCGCAGGCCATGCGCCGCGCCAGCTCGTTGATGCTCGCCGCCGCCCGGTCCATCAGCCCCGTGAGGGCGTTGACCATCGGCGCCGTATCGTCCGCCTCCCCTTGCTGCTGTTGCTGCGGCAGGGCAAAGGCGCTCGGTTGCTGCTCATAATCCGGGGCAAGCCCCGTGTCCGTCTTATCGTTTGTTTTTGTGCTCATAGATTTGCAATATCAAGGTTTGTAAGTTTTTTTCGCGCGCGATGCGGCGGCGGATCTTGCGCAAGGCCTGCTGCTCGATTTGCTGCACACGCTGGCGGCTCATGCCCCACAGCGCTCCGAGCTGCGCAAACGTCATCCGGCACCGCCTCGGCAGCTCCCGTGAGAGCTCGCTCTCGTCGCAGTCCCGCAGCGCCTCCACGATGGCAAGCTCCTCCGCTGTCAATTCATCGCGCATGTCGTTGCTCCAGGTAGCGCCTCTGGCTTTCCCGCGTGTCGGCCCACTCATCGTGCCAACAAGCCCAGCCGATCCTCTCCTCCTTTTCGGTGCGTGGTTGCTCGCCGCCATCGGTCAGCATGGCCACGATTGCGCACGCCGCAAAGGCGAGAATGAGCGCCACCAGCACGATCGCCGCAAGCTTGTCTTCACTCTCCATCGCGGCCTCCTTTCCGGGTCTCTTCTTCGGCCCGTACCCTCCGACCCATCGCGAAGCTGGAGAAGGTCTGCTCAAACACGCACCATGCGCAGCAGAGCAACCCGAGCCACGCGAGCCCCCATTCCATAGGCCCTTCGCCCCACGCCTGCATCTTGCTCATCCATCGACCGCACACCGCCGCCGTCAGCACCGGCATCAGTGCACCAATCCCCAGCTTCAGCGTCACCAGCAGGTCACTCATCGCGGCCTCCTTCCTCGAATATTTCACTTAATGCCATCATCGCTTTATCATGGGGGTCTATCAGTTTAAATTCGCACATACCTGAACCATCATCTTCCATGCAACAACGCACAGGCCATAAAAACCCGATAAATTCGTCTCCTACCTGCAGGAATCCTTCCTTAAATTTCCCTTTTTTCATAATAAGGAAAAAACGCAGCTCGGAGAAACGAGCATTTTGGGGAATTTTACCAATCATCTCTCCCCTCCTTCCACATTCGGTTCTAGCCACCCCTCAAGCGGGTCGAACAACTCCCGGAAACTCTTCCCAGGAGCTGGAGCAAGGCCCTTTTCGCGGAGCTCACCATATTGGCAGATGATATGATCCAAATCATCGAGATTCGCATTGGCTAATTCGCTCAAGAGTAGCTCATCTGTCATGACATTGCGTTGCTCGTCACACCTACGCACAATGGCAAACTCCATCATCGTAGAATCGATGGCATCGAAGATGACACCGGAGTCGAAGTCCACAGCATCTTCCTGGATCTCCGCGAGGAGGGCGAAGGGATCATTCCCGTAGATGCAATAGTGCCCATAGTATTGCTGACCATCATCGGCAATGTATTGCCTCTTGACGCGATAGACAGCCACATATCTCGTCGGCCTCCGGGTCTTTTCGACGAGGTAGATCGAGTTGTAGCCGACTCCCATAAAGTCCGTGTCGTAGCCCAGGTCTTTGGGTAGCTTGCCGTCCCACTTTTTTAGCTCAGCAAGGAGGAAGTCCTGGATCGCGCCCAGCGGCTCCTCACCGTGGCCTGTCAACTGCCAGACGTTTCTTCCTGCTGCCTTGGAGGCTTCTTCGTCTCGACTCATCTCACAGCTCTCCGGGAGTTTTATCATGAGTTTTGATAGTTTTTCGACTGTCAGCTCCAGTGCCGCGATTCTCCTCGTGTTGTAGTCATCTTCTTTGACGTTTATCTCGATAATCATAGGTCTAATTTTTGGGTTTGTTGTTACTTTGTTGTTGGTTTCGAACCGCAAATGCGGCTGAGGTTGTAGCAGGAATAACCGGCAGGAAGGTCGGGCCACGTCGAGCCAATGGGCATCCCGGGAATACGCTCTTTGTCGTACCATCTCCGGATGAGTCGCAGATAGACGTGGCTAAACCCTCTCACACTCCATTCTTCTCGCAGGTAGCGCAAAAAGCTTGTTTGAAAAAATCCGTCGGCGCATTTCGGCACACTCTTGTTTTCCACCCTCGGACGAATCGCCTTGTAGATTTGCTCCTTCATCAGCTCCTCCGGCGTTGTCTTTTCCCTCCTTGCTTTGTTGGCTATCCTTTCTAGGACCTCCAACTCAAACTCCAACTTTACTTCAACTTTCATGGCTTCCTCCTTTCGCGTCACTTGCCCACCCGCTCACGCAGGATGAGTTTCCTCTTCGGCAAAGAGAGCAGTGCAAGGGTTAAACTCTTGCTCTCGCGCTGACCCTTCAAGACGCGGCACACATGCGGCGTGCTCCGGCGCAATTTCCGAGCCGCGCTCGCAACCGTGTAACCCCGATTGTAGAGCCATTCCAGGCTTATAGTTTCTGCTTGCTTTTTCATGGCTTGTTTGATAGATTCTTGTTGCGCGCATATTCCTTGCGCGTTCACAAACCAGATAATAGTAAATGTGATTTTATGAGTCAAGAGAAAAATTCACAAAACCGATTATTTGTTTCGAGGTTATCAAGCAAAATGAAAGATGACTCGTTGACTCAAAAGGCTTTGGCGGATAAAGCAAAAATTGCGCAAAGCACAATAAATGCCTATCTGAAAGGCTTGCGAAGTCCGGGAGCGGAGGAGCTAGCGAAGCTATCCTTGGCACTTGGCGTCTCCATGGATTGGCTCTGGGGGATGAGTGACAAGACGCCTACGCAATCGGCAGCAGTAAAGGAGAACGTGGAGCTACGGACGCGGCTAGAAGTGGCCGCAGCAGCCTTGCGCGGCGCGCTTAACAAAATCGATCCACCGGCGAAAGCCCATTAGTTTGGGCAGAGTATTGCGCGCAATGAAAAAAAGCTTGAAACAAGCCGCAATCTCTGCTAGTTTGTAGGTCATGGATTTTCTTGACTCTCTCCAACAGTTGGCCAATCGGCTGCCTCGCCTGCGCGAAACGATCCAAACCGAAGAAGGCACGAAAAATGCGCTCGTTATGCCGGTGTTGCAGGCTCTTGGCTACAACGTTTTTGACCCTTTTGAGGTGGTCCCGGAGTACACCTCCGATGTTGGCACCAAGAAGGGGGAGAAGGTTGATTACGTGCTGATGAAAGAGGGGAAGCCCGCCGTGTTGCTGGAGTGCAAGGCCCTTGGCGCCGAGCTCAGTATCAATCACGCCTCGCAGTTGTACCGCTACTTCTCTTGCACTGATGCGAGGATCGGTATCCTCACCAACGGCGAAGTGTGGCAATTTTACACGGACATAGAGGCTCCCAACAAGATGGACGATAAGCCCTTCTTTGAGTTCGAGCTGGGCAAAGTGGACGCCCGAGCCGAAGCGTTTCTGCGCAAGATAGGCAAAAGCTCGTTTAATATCGACAACATCCTGAGCAACGCCGCCGAGCTGAAATACAAGAAGGCTATCCGGAAAATTCTCAATGAGCAGCTCGAAACTCCGTCGGAAGATTTTGTGCGCTTCTTCGCCAGGCAAATCTACGAAGGCATCCTGAACAGCACAAGGATGGAGCGATTCAGCGCGCTTGTGCAGCAGGCCTTCGGAGAGTGGGTCAACCTAAAAATCTCCGAAAAACTTCAAACGGCACTTGACGGCGTAACCCCGACAGACCAGGAAGAGCCGCAGCAGGATGAGACCCCTGTCTCCGCATCCACGGCGACCGATGATGGTATTGTGACCACTCCTGAGGAGATCGAGGGCTTTCACATCGTGCGCGCCATCCTAGCGCAGATCATCGACCCAGATCGCATTCGCATGAAAGACACGAAAAGCTATTGCGGAGTTCTGCTGGATTACAATGTGCGCAAGCCTCTCTGCCGCTTCCTCTTTACCGCGAACCAGACCACTCTCATCCTCGTGGATAAAGAGCGCAACGAGAAGCGCATTCCCCTCGCAAAGGTGTCCGATATTGGCAAACACGCCGCCGAGCTGCTAGAGTACGCCAAGCTGTACTTGTGAGCCGCTATTTCTCGGGCTCTTCGTGGGCTTTGGGGAGTTGGAGGCAGGTGAGGATGATGAGGGAGGCGAGGCAGTCGGTGAGGTGCCAGGTGGAGCGGCCGAGATAGACCGGCCAGATCGGGTTGAAAATGATGGCGATGGCTGCTGCGAGTAGGGCTCGCCACTCGGAGCCACGGCGCCAAAAAAGGCAGGCGGCGACGATTCCGAAGGCACAGATCGCAATCTTCATCGGCCGGAAGAAGGCCATCGGCGGATGGCACATGGCGATCATGAGGAGGATGGCGGCAGCAAAGGAGATGAGGCTGAGGCGTCGTAGGTAGTGCATGGGCTCATTGTAGCGCATGCGGGCGGAGAGGGCGAGGAAAAACGCGTGTTTTTGGGCGTTATCGTTGCGGGCAATGTTTTGAAACAGTTGTTTCAATTGGGGGGGTGGGCGGGGTCAGAAGGAAATATCGTTCCGCGAAACGCGTTGAAACAATTGTTTCAAAATGTGGCGCGGGTCAGAAGGAAATATCGTTCCGCGAAACAAATTGAAACAGTTGTTTCAATTCGGGGATGGGGGCGGGGTCAGCCTTGGAGGCATTGGCGGCGGAAGAGCTCCCACTCGGCATCTTGTGCGGCGGGGGATGTGGCGCGGGCGAGTGCGGCGTATTGCTGCACCTCCGAGGCGTAGAGGAGGAATTTTTTGCCTCCGATGACGGGTCGGAAGGCGTGCAGGTCTCCGCGTTTCACGAGGGTGCGGATAGTCCAGGGCGAAACATGCAAAAGCTCGGCAGCTTCCTGGGTGGAGATGAAGAGGGCAGAGGCTGCGCTAGGCGCATAGGCAGGGGCAGGAAAGAGGGGCATGACCCCATGATAGCATGGATCGGCAAAGTGTTAAGGGATTTTTTTTGCCGGGCGCGATTTTTTTGTTGACAGAGGCGGGGAGGAGGTGCTAGCTTGAAAGTCCGGACGGCAACCTTGGGTTAAGCGGGAAGCTAAAAGAGCTTGCCCAAGAGTAGCCGGGGAGTTGCGCTCCGAGGCATCTGTCCGTTGGCCTCTGTTCCTGACAGAGGCTGTTTTTTTAATCCTTCCTGTGCGCTGATTGGAAGGTTGACTTCCCGTCTTTCAGAGGGCGGGTATAAGCTGCGCGTGAGCCTAATTCATGGGCTACAGTTCCATGTTCCTCATCCCATCTTCTTTTCCCGTGGACGAGAGTTATTGCTGCTTTTCGTTGAGTAGTTTTTTCTTTAGTTTCGTCTCCGTGTTTGGCGTACTGATGGCTGCTGCCGAACCCCCTTTTGTAATCGAGTTTTTTTATTCCGGGTTTCCCATGTTCTATCGTGACACTTTTCCCTCCGATCTTTGCTACATCTTCCACCTTGCCTCCTTTCTTCAGCGTGGTGCGCAGTGCGTGGTCGATAGCGTCCACTTTAGCTTGGGGCTTGGCGCCGGGAGCTGCTTTGAGAGGTGTGTTGCTTTTTGTTCTTTTGGCTCGTGGGTTCCCTTTTGAGGCGCGCCCTCCTTTGCCTTTGTAGGTGCAAGGGCCTATGAAGGCTCTGCAAATCGTCCCATCCGAGTGGTGCTTGGCATTTTCGGCGGTGGGGTCTGGCTCTTCCGACGGGGAGATGGCGGAGGAGAGGGCGGAGTAAATCGTGTCGGCGTCGGCCTCCAGCTGGTCGGGGTCAAAGCCTTTGC
>CANQSS010000028.1 GCA_947626545.1 uncultured Akkermansia sp.
GTATTTTTGAGGTAACCGATCCTAACCCATTGTACCATTCTTTCTTTTCGGCGTCCTGAATTATGAGGTAACGCGGGGAAGACTTCGACGATACTCTTTTTCAAATCGTAGCATCAGAAATACGGACCGCCGGATACGAGCAGATGCTGGAGGCGGATCTAGACTCCCCTGGCTGGAAATACAATGTTTACAAGCAAATTCGGACGGCAAAAGAAGACCTCTCGCAGCAAAACGCCAGGAAAATTACCCTAGTAAGTCATGAGGGGAAGACTTACCCCCCCATTACCGTGGCTCGTGAGACTTTTGAACGGGGGATTCGTTCTAGGTTGGAGGAGGGCGCTGCTTTGGCAAAGGATTTGATCTCCTCCATTCAAGAGCTGTCTCTTAAGCCCTCGTTCATTTTGTTGGTAGGGGGATCCTCTAAGATCCCGGCGGTCGGGAGCGCCCTAAAGCAAGCAACTGGTCTTGAATGTCGCACGTTCGATGAAGCCGAGGAAGCAGTGAGTCTCGGTGCTGCTCTCTACGCCCATATGTTGTGGGGCTGCCTAGAAACGTCTCCCTCTCAGGAGGCTTCCCCCGAAATCACTCCTCAGCCCTCAGAGTCCCCTCAACCGCCCTCTGAACCATCACCTGTATCCCCCCAACCGCAGGCTGAACCTATACCGCAGCCTGAACCGCAACCGATACCAGGGCCCCTCCCAGAACCAGCAGCACCATCTCCTCCCAATTTATCATCCCAACCAAAGCCAGCGCCAGAAACTCAACCCTCTTCCTCGAAAAGCGGTTGCTGGAAGGTATTTGGCTTTCTCCTGCTAGCAGGATTCCTGTTTTTCCTCATAAGTGGGGGTATTGGAGATCTTCTACCTTGGTTTTTTCAATTAGTAGTAGCTTTATTTGGAGCCGGTTATATAATAGAAAACCCAAAACATGCTCCAATTGTTATCTTTTTGATTATCAAGAAATTTTGGCTTGGCTGATGGCGGAACTGGGGAGAGGGATTCTGAGTGTTCGGGGATGGATGTGGTCGGAGAGACTGATGGGGAGAAGCTTTACGATTTTATTCAAATGCGTTTGCCGTGCGAAAAAGGCTTGATCATCGGGAGAAAAATTGCATAATGAAGGAGCGTTGAATACGCAGACAGAGCAATGAAAACCTTGAAAAGATTTGTACTGGTTGGGGCGCCGGCGTCCGGAAAAGGGACGCAGTCGTCTTTTTTGTCGGAGAAGTATGATTTGAAACCGCTGAGCACGGGAGCTCTCTTGCGGGCGGAAGTGGCGGCGCAAAGTGAACTGGGGATGGAGGCCAAGAAGTACATGGATGCGGCGCAGTTTGTACCGGATGAGGTCGTGAATGGCATCGTGGCGCAGTGGCTGGGGAAGAATAGGGATTGCGGTTGCTTGCTGGATGGGTATCCGCGAACGGTAGCGCAGGCACAAACGTTGGACTCGAATTTGGAGGAGCTAGGTTTGGCCGTGGATATTGTGGTGTATCTGAATGTGGCGCCGGAGCTGATTGAGGCACGCATGCTCAAGCGCAAGGCGTGTCCGAAGTGTGGGGAAACAACGCGCAACGGTGAGGAACTGTGTCCGAAGTGCGGTACGCCGATGATTGTGCGCACGGACGACAATCCGGAAGCATTTGCGAAGAGGCGCAAGGATTACGAGACTCTCACCTTGCCGGTGGTAGAGCATTACCGCAAGCAGGGGAAAGTGGTGCAGATAGATGTGACAGAAGAGGGCGAACCGGAAACTGTTTCTGCCCGCATCGCAGCGGCTGTGGCTGCCTACCGCGAGGCGTAATCCGTTCTATTTTAGCAGTGAACTACGGGGCCGCTCTCATAGCTTGATGGGGGCGGCTTTCTATATTTCCTTGCGCAGGTGAGTTGGGTAGATGTAGGATGCGCAGGTGATGAAAACGCGACATCTAATACCACATACCGTCCTGCTGGCAGTGCTTGCGGCACTGCTTCCTGTGCAGGGAAGTGAAACACCCCAGGAAATTTTTACGAAATTATCCGCGCCGACGGAGCCTGTGCCCATGCGGGCAAACGCTCGAGCTGAGGCAATGCCGTCGCTTGCCTTTTTGCCCGCAGAAGCCGAGTTTGTACTTGCTCTGCGTGATGCTGCCAGTAGCACGCGTGAAATCATGCGCTTGTTTGGTTGCCCGATGGATGAGGAGCAGTCACGTTGCTTGGAAAGCATTGGGGATGCCGCGCTTGTGGTCGGTAGCGGGCAAGGTGGCTCACCGCAGGCCGCCTTGCCGATTCTCATGTACGCCGCGCGTACACAAGGTATGGAGCACTGCGAAGCCCAATGGTGCGAGCGTGCAAGGCCTGAACTTGTGCCGGCTATACACCGAGCATTCCGCAAGCAAAGCAGTCTCACCAAGAGCGAGTTGCTGAACGCATTGGAGCAATTTCACCTGGCGCCCATCTACTACGCAGCTACACCACGTCCGGGGCGGGAGAGCGAATTTGCCGCAACCCACGCGAAAATGGTTGACGAACTCAAGAACATTGCCGAGCGAGAAGGAGGGGTGCATTTTGTGCAGCACGGACCGTACACAGGGCTTCGCATGTCACAGCTGCGAGCATGGAAGTATATTACAGGAGAAGAACCACAGGATGCCGAGTTGCGACTTGCTCTGGAACAGAGGGAAGTCTATCTGATCACGATGATGATACAGAATGCCGCATTGACGATCCTTTGCGAAAGTCCGGCGGATATATCATTGCCGGCCTCTCCCGAGTTTTCGATGCTCTATTCACCCAAGCTGGATCGCTGTGATCCCCATATTCACCATATGCTCGCCACGGCATGGATGAGCTCTGCGCTTTCCACGGCCATGCGCGCATCATCTCTTCTGAGTCGCCTGAGCATAGCTCAGTCTGTGGTGAGTACTCTACGGGAGGTATCGAAAGAGGATCCGGCGAACCGGCGCGCGTACGAGGCTGCATCAGCCGGAGTAGCGGGGCTTGTGCTGTGCCCCGGTGCGTTGGACGCCGCGAGCACGCCGCTCACCATGCAGATGTGGCAAGAGGGACGTGATGTTGTCGCTGAAACGGTAGGAGGCGCACAGGGCATGACCTTCGAGCCGGGGAAGCTACGACTTGTATCCGGAGCTACGGCGCCAGGTACTTTCTTCTATATGGAAAGTAGTGCATTTGACGCGCCACAGTTTTCTGATTGGATGGCGTGTCGCACAAAAATACTCACGTCTGTGCCGGATATTTGCAACGGCATCGCGTTGACCTTGCGCAAGAGTGAACGCGGCACGGCTGAGACCTGGGCCTATTATATGCGCTTGCTTGCTGAAGATGTCGAGTCGCTCGGGCAGGCACTCGGGACTCTAAGCACGGGTATGGGAGCGCCCTTCGCCATTGTAGGTGCTGAAGTAAGTCAAAACGACAGCCGTTCTGAGGTGTGGGCAGTCGGCGCGGCCGTGAAAAATCGTGAGGCGATTTCCGACGGCTGGCAGCAAATACTCAGGAGTTTGGGGCACGCCCTTGGCAAGCTGGGGCTTCCACCTATCCTTGTGCACGCTTTCCCCATCGATCATAAAAATCTTGGTGAGCAGGGCGACAGTTACTCGTTGACACTGCCATTTACCGCCGAGAGAACCTTGCCTACAGTGGCGCTTAACAGCGATTACTTTGTGTTGGGCAACAATGCAAAGCTGAATGAGCATCTCCTCACAGAAGCCAAGGAAGATGTACCTTTCACCGGCGCGGTCAATTCTGTTCATGTGCCAACCTTGGCGCGCGTGCTGAGTGCATCTCATTGCCCATTAATGGCGGATTCTCCCTGCGCGGCACGCATTTCGGGTTTTGTGCAACGACTCGCAGAACGCGTGGAGTGGCTTTTCTCCACTTCCACCATTCAAAATGGCTTACGCACAGCACGAGCCCGTATGACTCTGCTTCCGGAAGATACAGAAGAGTCGCCTGCGCAGGAACCTGCACCACAGTCCACACCTCAGACTGATCCTGCACCGCAGTCGTAGAATCGGCATCTTCTTCCACCCTTCGCTCCCGGAAGTGAGCGGAGGGTGGAAACGGCAAAAATTACAATACACTGGGCTTGCGGCGACCGTGGGATTCATCTTCCCAGGCGGGAGAGAGGTATTTCTTGGTGCAAAGCTCCTGTAATTCGGCATCGAAGGAGAGCCAAGGAGTCGCATCATTGACAATGTTCACTACGGGGGCGAGCATATGCGCGAAGTCGATTTTCCACCCAGGATGCGGTGAACACTGCTGGATGAGTCCCTGATGCAGTATCGCCCCGCGGAAGCGGCGTTGCCCGGCTCCGGCGAGTTTGTGCCCTCCGGAGTCCACAATATCGCTCATCACGGGACTTGCCCAGCACGCTCGTCCGCCGGAAGGAGCATCGTGGGCGAGCAACGTGCAATCCACCCCAGCCTTTTGCAAGGCGTGCGCCAAAGCCCCATGTATGTGCTCGTACAGCACGGATGCCTGCGGATGGGGCGGTGCATCTGCAGGTGGGGCGGGCAAAGTCAGGGTATAAGTGATGCCATGGCGGTGATCCACAATGCCGCCGCCAGTCCAGCGGCGGATATAGTGAGAGGCGCCGGGAAAAATAGAGCGTGCGGTGAGGGCTGAGTCAAAATAGCCAAAACTCACGCACGCATCCCGCCACCCGTAAATGCGCAGCCAAGGCTCCGGTTGCCGCAGCAGTAGCTCGTCCGTAGCCATATTTTCGTAGCCGCCGCGCGCAACAGGATCTACCCACAAACGCAGCTGAGGAAGCCGAAATTCACCCACTGCACCACTTTCTGCGGAACTGAAAGTTTGCTGTACACTCGGCCTCATCGCAATCAGAGGGGCAGAGGAAGAGAAACGGAGCGCGAGAATGAGTGCGTGTAACGCGAAAAGAAATCCTCCAGTTTGGGAGCATGGCGTTGTCCAAGGCGGACTTGTTCCACAAGGGCCACGCCTTCCTCAGTGAGTACGGTCATGGAAATTTCTGCGGATAAAATGCGAGCATTTTCCAAACTGTTGCCTTCGGCATCAGCGCGGTTGCTGTACAGACGAAAACGATCTTTCCCTCTTTTTGCCGTGCTGGAAAGGATCGGGACGCTCACTGTGCGGTAAGCATTTTCTTGCGCATTGCCGGTCCCAGCACCATCGCCGACGTACTGCACATTCAGGATCAAATTGAGCTCTACAATGTTCTCGCACAGGAAATGCTCGTCCTCCTGCGGTTCGAATTGGGCGTAACGCGTCTCCAAATTTTCGGCGCCTAACACGCGCTCATACGTGTCACGCGGACTAACGACGTGGCGGTAAAGAGAAAAGAGAGGAAAAGACTGGGTATCGCCTTTACGCGAGGGGATATTGAGAATGTGGTCGCGGAACTTAAGGCGGTACGAGACGGCGCTCACATCCCCCTGTGTTTCGGGCTGACTGGCAAGCAAGGCTCTGTAACCGTTGCGCATAGAAGTAGAAGCACTTACGGAAGGATTGCGGTCAGGGGGGCACGAGTAGAAGATGAGGCGGGCAGATTTGGGGATGCTGAGCCCCTTGGGCATACCGCGCATGGCCCCATCTACCTCGGCGTACAGCCATTGGAATTCCTTGGCATTGGAACGTATCTGGATAGACTCAAGATCACGAGCCATTGTCTGCAAGGCCAAACGAGCGGCCGCCGAGGTACTTGTATCCTGTCGTATAGATTTCCATAGCGTTACACCCTGGTTTGTAAGCTGCATAATCACGACAACCAAGATGGCGGTGATAGCCATGGCCGTGATAAGCTCCACCAGCGTGAAGGCTCGTCGAAGTGTCTTAATACATAATGATTTGTATGTCATATCCGAAAAAATGATAAGTCAGCGGCGAATTGACATGTTTGTGGAAAAAATGGGGCGACCTACGCGCGACCACGGACGATTTTTGTAACGATCCGGGTTGGGAGGTACCATCAGATAAAAATCTGCCCGGAAAAAGATAGCTCCACCCCACGGATTTTGATCTGATTCACTTGAAAAATATCTTTGCGGAGTAGAAGCTTTGGAAATGATGCCCGGTGATTTAGAAAGTTTGTATTTGCCGGTGTTGTCCGGCTCAATCTGGGTAAACTTGACGAGAAAGACTGGGCCAACGGCATTCGCAATATCCTTGCGATGAATCGGGTCATTCATGGGACAGGCTATAGAAACGAGCTGGGTGTCTTTTCCGGGACGACTCTTCATGACGGGGATGGGGGGGAAGGTCCCATCTTCGCGCTGAGTCGCCGTTGTATCAGCCCGGTATGAAAAGACCACCACAGAGGTAGATGGCTTGGTGGAAGCCTGTATCCAGTAGAACCCCTTGTCGAAAGCGCAGGTGTACTTGCCGGTTGCAGAGCTCTTGTTGCCTTGAGCGCGTTCGCTTTCTCGAACGGTGTTAAGCTCTGCGCGCAGGATACTCACCACGCGGTCAGATTCCTGTTTGGTCAGCGCTTTCTGTACCATGCCGCGAGCCGGCACAAATACAGTCAGAAATATGGAAATGAGCATCCCAATAAGCGCCACGGCCAATAGGGTCTCCATGAGTGTGAAACCACCGACGCTGTGCTGGTGTGTCTTATTCATAAATCAGAGTAAATTTTATTCAAACATCTGCGAGCGGGTTCGCAATGGTGTGGTGTAACCAGTGGGCCATAGAACCAGACCTTTTACCCCAACAGGACGGCGCTGCTTGTCTCGCTGTAGCGGCACAAGTCCATCCGTAGAACCAGCCCCCGTACCTCGACGAGCATTCACGAGGATGATGCGCTGGGGTTGCGATGGGGAAGAGGGATCGGCGCCCGGCGCAACAAAATGCCCCTTTTCGTCGAATTCAAAGTAATACACACGAGTTTTCTTTTTTCTGCCGATGGGGGAGAGCCCCGAACCAATCTTGTTGGTGGAACCCTTTGCCCAAGAAAGAGATTTGCTGAAGGTCGGGGAAAAATAGACCCCTGCGGGCAGCATGGCTCCGGCGGAGGTGGAAATCCACTGACCCTGGATGGAGACATCTGAGCCGTCATAGGTGCCGTTTTCCTTTAAATTGCGCTTGAGCATTTGGACGACCATATAACGCAGGTGGCGGGAATTCTCCCCGGTATCGGATGGGTCATTCACAATGACGAGGCGCGTGTAGGTATCATTCCCCTGGGCTGTGGCACGCGCTTCTTCTATCATACTGGCGAGTAAGTCCACGCCAGAATCCAGTGTGCGCCCCGTGCCCGGGTTTCTCAACACAGAGGATGCGAGCGTCATCATGATGCCTATGATTGTCATTACAACCAATAGCTCAATGAGCGTGAACGCAGATGTACTCCCGGCGTATTGTTTCTTCATAGATGAATGCGGCTAGCAGTTCGGTTTTGACTCTCCCCCTTTTTACCAAAAATTGGCTTCTCCTTCAATCTTTTTTTTGGGCGAAAAATCAAGAAAACGATGCGATTGACTTAGAGAGGCGGATTGGGTATAGTGAACACGTGCCCTGACGGGGCGAAAGATCATAACCATTTTCGAGAGATGAAAACGCAAAAACGAGTTTTGATAGTAATGGCTGAGGGCTTTGAGGAGATAGAGCTGATCGCTCCGGCGGACATATTGCGGCGTTTGGGGGTGAGTGTAACCTTAGCCGGGGTGGATGGGAGTACGGTGCGAGGAGCGCATGGCATTTGTCTGCATGCAGACCAGTTGCTGGATGCTGTAAGTGCAGAGGAGTATGATGCCGTGATTGTTCCCGGAGGAGGAGCTGCGTGGGCGCTGGCGAAAAACCAGCGTGTATTGCAATTGCTCCGTGATATGCACGCTGCTCGACCGAATAAGCTCATTGCAGCCATTTGTGCGGCGCCCATGGTATTGGCAGCTGCCGGGGTGTTATCTCGAGAGCAGCAGGTGACATGCTACCCCTTGCCGGAGGTCATGCAGGCCGTCAGCGCGGTAGCGACGCTCACGCAAGCGCCGGTAGTACGCGGTGAACATTTGGTAACCGGCATGGGACCAGCCTGCGCGCTCGATTTTGGATTCGCCGTGGGTGCTGAGCTTGTGGGTGCTGATCAGGTTTCTCAACTATGTCGCGATATGTGCGCCGAGGCGACTTGTACAGGATCATGATGCAGGGAGTAGAGACATATTTCTGCGCAAATGGGCTCGCGTTGCTCATTTGGGAGAGGCATGACGCTCCGGTGGTGTCCGTACGTATGGGAGTAGGTACGGGGTCTATGCTGGAGGGTGTGTACGGAGGGAGCGGTATTTCACACCTCACAGAACACATGGTGTTTAAGGGAACGCACGAGAAAAATGCGAGGGAGCTCAATGAATACGTGGCGTCACTTGGTGGAATCTGGAATGCTTACACCAGCAGTCGTCATACGGTCTATCACATCGATGGTCCGGCTCAACATTGGCGACCTTTTATGCACCAACTTGTGCAATTGACCCTACATCCAACTTTCCCGGAAGAAGAATGGGAGAGGGAGCGCGACGTTATTCGCCGTGAGATGGACATGTGCGCCGATGATCCGGAAGAAGCATTGCAGCGAGCCCTTGCGGAATCTCTATACAGCGGACATCCTGCGCGTTACCCGGTCATCGGATTGCGCGGCATTTTCGATGCCCTGCGGCGTGAGGACTTGTTGCGCTACCACGCAGAGTGCTACGTGCCGGGAAACATGTTCATGATCGTGGTGGGGGATGTGTCGGCAAAGGATGTGCTGGCAGCCGCTCAGGAGGAAATGAACGATGTACCACCCCGCACCTGGCTGCAGCCGCCCTGCGCGCCCGAAGTTCGCCAGTGGGGAAATCGCGTGTGCCGTCGGGAGTTTGCGCAGAGTTTCAGTTCTCTTTGTCTTGCATGGCGTATCCCGAATCGCCAGCACCCCGACATGGCTCCGTTGAGTATGTTGGCCAGTATTCTCGGTCATGGACGCAGTGCTTGGTTGCAGCGCGTTTTTCACGATGAGCGTGCGCTGGCGTATGACACGGCGGCGTACCTGATGCCGCACGAGCCGGGGCAGGGTGCCATTGTAGTGCGGGCGGATGTCGATCGTGCCCGGCGTGATGAGCTGCGAGATGCCTTGTTGAGCTACATTCGTCGACTGCCTGATAAGGACTTTACGGACGCATTGGCGCGCATGAAAAAGTATTTCCTTGTGCAGCGCTCTAGGGAGATGACAACCATCACCTCTGCCGCAGAAGTGCTTACCAGTACGTGGTGCGCGGCGCATAATACCGGCGCTTATGATGAATGGGGCGAAGCTTTGCAGCGCATCACAACAGAGGATGTGCAGCTTGTTGCTCGCCAGTATTTGCTCTCCCCGTGCGTTACGGAGGTGAGTGTGGATCCAACGGGTAGCAATTCTTCAATTCACACAGCTGGAAAGGAGGAGAAAATAGGCAAGACTCGCATCGTAAAACTGTCCAATGGTCTACGCTGTATAACGCAGCATATTCCATCCTGCCAACTCCTGTTCATTTCCTTGGCTGTGGGGGGTGGAACTCGCGCTGAAACCGCCGCACAGGCCGGCATATCAACGCTGCTTGCCGAGGTGATGCCCATGGGTACAAAAACGCTGAACACCGAAGAAATAGCGACCCGGGTGGAGCATGCGGGGGCCTCCTTGCATACTGATGCCGGTAAAAATAGCGTGATATTTTCCCTGCGTTGTTTGCCTCAAGATGGACCTGACATGCTCCGTTTGCTGGCGGACGTGGCACTACACCCGGCATTGGATAAGCAATGTGTATCCACAGCACGCGAGGATCAATTGGCTTGTCTGCGCGAGGAATTGCTTTCTCCCGTGTGTGTGGCGCGCCGAGAACTGCTCTCACTCTGTTTCGGCTTATCTTCGTATGGGTTGCCTTCTCTGGGCACACTGAGCAGTGTCGGTTCGCTGACCTCGGCCAAGCTGCGCAGGATGCACAACCGGCTGTTCTGTGGGAACAATGCAGTGCTCTCATTAGTAGGGGCGGTGGATACGCGGAGGCTTTTGCCCGTGGTGCGACAGGTATTTTCGGAAATGCCGTGTGGCGAGGCTTTGAGCACGAGGGAAAGTCCATCCGTTCGCACACGTAGGAAGCATTGCAGCACAGCGGAGCCGACGCACCAAGCCGCCTATGCACTCGCTATGCCTGGGTTACCTTTGCGACACAGGTGGCAGCCTATGCTCACGCTGCTGGATGAGTGGTGCTCGGACATGTCCGGACCTTTGTACTCCGAATTGCGAGAGAGACTCGGGCTGGTTTACCATGTGGGGTCAGAGATTGTGCAGGGGGTGGACTCTGGCTGTTTCTCCGTGCAGCTTGAGACCTCCCCGGAGTTGCTCCGCACAGCTCGAAGTGCTTTACATTCTACTTTGGATGCCACGGCAGAACGCAATATCACTCAGGAAGAATTGGAGCGTGCTCGCGCCACCGCTATTTCCTCATGTTTGCTCAGCTTGCAGTCACCCTCGCGGCGTGCATCTTCCATGGCTCTAGATCTCCTGTTGGGGCTGGGTGTTGACTATACCGAGCGTATGAGCAGGGCGCTTTCTGAGGTAACCCTGAGGGAGATGCAGAGCTTTATCCAGTACATGCTCTCTCCTCGGCAACCACGCTGTTCAGTTAGTGTTTCCCCCCTCTGCAACGGACACAGAAAAAGCGCAGGGTCACCAGAGCAACCCTGCGCATAAGATATTGCGTTGAGAATTTTTATATGTTTTGAGTGGGAGCAGACTGGGAAGTCTCAGCCGGCGCTGAGATCGCCTCAGAAGCCGACTGTGCCGTTTCAGCAGGAACCGCAGTCTCTTTTTCACTCTTGTTCGTAGAAGTCCGTTGGAATTTAAGACGGTATTCTTCCAGCACTTCTTTAGCAGGCCGAGCGGCTATCGCTGCCAGCACTTCATCTCTCAGTGCTAAGGCGGCGGCTTTCGCTCCTTCTTCGCCGCCGTACACTCGATCCGGTATATAGCGGGTGAACATCGTGCCTTGACGGCTTATGCAAACTCTCCACCCTTGGAACGATGTTTTGTCTCTTGTGTAGCGGGTGAGGTTCTTATCCAGGTACTGCCGGTGCGATTTTTTTGCCATATTTTTGTATCTTGCTGTTCAGTAAGCAAATCCTTTTTACTCAAGATCTCAACTTTTGTCAACAACTTTTTCTTGGTTGTTATTAACTGTTTTTCTTACAGATAACGAGCATTCAAGAGCATGAATAGGTTTTAGATTATTTTCGAAAAAAGTGAGATATAATCAGAGCAATCAAAAGCAACGCCGTCGATGTCTGATTATACCTTTTTTCTTGATGATTGAGCGAAAAAATGTGATAATTTGGGCGGATGGGATATGAACTCATTATCGTCACCGGGGCGTCTTCCGGACTGGGAGAGGGCTTTGCTGAAGCATTGGCTGGGCGGGGGCGTCGTATGGTGCTTGTGGCGCGGCGAAGGGAACGGCTGGAGGCTCTTGCACAGCGTATGCGCACGTTGCATCCCGGCGTGGAGTTTTTGTGCATTCCCTGTGATTTGGCGCAGGCGGAGCAACGCGATGTCTTGCTTGAGCGACTCCGTTCTCTCCCTGCGGGCCGATCTCTCCTTTTGAATAGTGCCGGACTGGGCGATTACGGCGAGCTGTCCACCGCTCAGAGAGAGAAAATACGGCGTCTCATGGAGGTGAATATGCTAGCAGTGGCTGAGCTCACGCACGGGTTGCTGCCGCGCATGCTCAGCGATGGAGGGGATATCATCAATATCTCATCGTTGGCGGCGGATGTCTTTCTGCCGGATTTTGCATTGTATGCGGCCAGTAAATCATTTGTGACCTCCTTTTCAGAAGGCATACGGTTGGAGGTAGCCGGTCGGGGAGTACGCGTTCTGGCCGTGTGCCCGGGACCAGTGCACACGGAGTTCGGTTCCGTAGCGCAGCGCATCGGGTTTGACCGTGGAGACATGCCACTCAAGTCATGCTTTTATACGTCGGCAGATAAGGTGGTGCGCAGTACTCTGAGTGCGCTTGAAGCGGGGCGTGCTCGCGTGTATCCTTCTGCAAAAGTTTGGGCGAGCAGTTGCCTGCTTCGAATGTTGCCACTGTGGTTGTTGCGCACGGTACTAGCATGTCGCCCTCGGCGTGTTCAGGTTCAGACGGGAGGTATGCCATGAAGATAATCCGACTCAGCTGGGGGCGGTGGATCACGGGTGCATTGGTACTGGTTGTGGGGCTAGTCGCGGCAGCATTGTGCACTCCCTACCCGGTGGAGCTGGTACGTGCTTTGCGCGAAAAACCCGTGCCGGAGGTGCGTATCGTCGAAAAACGGGTGGAAGTTCCCGTAGAGGTACGAGTGGAGGTCCCAGTACCCGCGTCAGAAGGAGATGCAGCGGCGCAAATTGCCCCACAGCCGTGGAAGCCTCAGGGGGTGGTGCCACAAGTCAATCTTACGCTTCCTCCTTTTCCTCCGGTTCTGCCGGAAAAGCTGAGTACCGGTACTTTCGAGCAGTTTACTGCACTTGCCAAGGATTTACGTCTTCGAAGCTCTGTGAATTTTTCTCCGGGGAGCACAGCCAGCAAGGACCGCGAGAAAAAGCAAGCCTACCAGATTCGTATTTCAATGGATCTGCTGGTGCCACATGCGGCGGACGCACGGGAGCTGCTTGTTGCCAACCCTGATTTGCCGGAAGTCTTGCGGGACTACCGCAAGCTTGTAGAGGGGGCGCGTGTTTCTCGTTGGTTTCATGCGCTCTATCAGCATAAGCAGAATCAGGCACGCCGAGCTATTGCCTCACTTGCTCAGCCGCTCAACCGCCACAATTTTTACGACACGGACACCATCTTGGAAATTACGGCCCCGGGATCGCACCGTCGCGTGCTTTGGATACAGGCGGATATGGATGTGGTCAGTGATGGCTCGGATGGCGATCGTCTGCCAACTATGCCCGATTCCATTCGCAGAAGCGATTATTACCAGCCTATGACGTCATACCGATGGCGTAAACGAACAGCTACGCCCAACCCGCTACTCCCAAATTGGGAGGCTCGGTTGACCAGACTACTCAAGGATAAACCGCGCAATGCTGCAGCCATCGATAATGCTCGACGCGTGATCTGGGATATTAAGCGCTACAGCTTCCTGTTGGCACAGTATGACCCTTTTATCGTTGTACCTCTCGTTTTGAAAGAAGGTCGCGATGACAGCTTTCGGCCGCAGCCGGGAGATTATGCTGTGGTCATCGTTGGTAAGAAAGTGTACCCTGCCATTGTGGGTGATTTCGGGCCGCGTCACAAGGCTGGTGAGGCTTCCCTGCGCCTTGGTAAACTCATTAATCCCAAGGCAGATGTGTACGCTCGCCCAGTGTCCTCGCTGGGAGCTTCTTATCTCATTTTTCCACACTCCAAAGAACCGGAAAATGGCCCAATTGATTACAAGCGACTCAACTCCCGTTGTCGAGAGTTGCTAGATGAGCTGGGCGGACTAAGGCAGGGCTCTCAATTTGTGGAAGTGGATGATTTACTGGCGCCCAAGCTTGCGCCGACTGAACAGAAGCCTCCCTCTGCCGATTCTAAACAGTCTGCAGCCGGGCAGGGGAAGGTTGGTAAGCCTGCTACAGGGGGGAAAGAGGAGCCTGGCTCGCCGCCTGCTGCAGGGAATTCCAAAGTTCCTGCCGCCGACAAGACGCCTTCTGTTTCTGATCCGGTGCCAAAGTCTCGACCTTCTTCAACTAATACTCCTGATTCTTTATGATTTCATTTCTCCGAGGCATTGTTGCTGAATCGCTTCCTCAAAGTATCGTGCTGGATGTAGGCGGGGTGGGCTATGAGGTGATCGTGCCGCTCTCCACGTATGACGCACTCAACCCGCAACTTGGCGACCAAGTGAAGCTGAAAACCCACCTGCACATTCGCGAGAATGCACAGGTTCTCTATGGCTTTGCTACCGATGAAGAACGCGATATCTTTCGCCTATTAGTAGAGCACGTGAGCGGCATAGGCCCCGCCATGGCCATCGCAGTGCTCAGTGGGATGCGCATGAATGAGTTTAAGGATGCTGTTGTCAGGCAAGATGTGCAGGCTATCGCTCGTGCAAAAGGGGTTGGGAAGAAAACGGCGGAGCGCATTATTCTCGAACTCAAAGATAAGATCGGCCTTGCTTCCACGTGGGAGGCTCAGCAGCAGGGGGTCACGTCTCAAGCTGCAGCGGATGCCGAGCTCGCTCTCGTTGCCCTCGGATTCAAGCAGGCAGAGGCGCGTAAGGCCATTGCGGCTATTCTCAAAAAATACCCCGATGCTGGTGCCGATCAACTTATTCGTGATGCCCTGCGTCAGTAATCCTCCTTTCCGTTTCGTTTGGGGAAAACAGGAGGAGAGGGGGGCGATGCTGTTTGAGGTTCCTGAGAGAAGCCTAGCAACGGATTAAATGCTCTTATTGACTGATATCATTGTTTATACGTATCAAAAATTATGACAATAAGAGGTCATCATAGTGACGGCTCTAAAGAGCCTTCCTGCATACGTTGGCGATTTAAAAATCTACGTAATGTGCACATTGTTAATAAATTGTACATTATATATCGTAAATGGCAAACGCATTTTCTAATGCGTTTGCCCTAGGTTTGCCCTGGCTCTTCCTTGCCAAATGAGAAGATGGGTGGTATAGTGAACACATGGAGCGGACATTGATCAAGCAAGTTCTGGCGAGCGAGAGCGCGGCAGCGTCAATAAGTGTGGAGGGGTGGGTGCGCACGCGTCGGGATGCACGCCAGTTTTCCTTCTTGGAGGTGAATGATGGCACATGCCTGGCATCTCTGCAGGTGGTGGTGGATGCGGGTGTGCCGGGATCGGGAGATTTGCCACGGATGAACACAGGTGCTGCGGTGCACGTGGAGGGGGAGCTTGTGGAATCGCCTGGCAAGCAGAAATGGGAGCTGCGCGCCACGCGGGTTCAATTGGTGGGTGCTGTGGCAGACGATTATCCACTGCAGAAAAAACACCATAGCCCGGAGTTTTTGCGTACGGTGGCGCACTTGCGTCCGCGCACCAATTTGTACGGAGCCATATTTCGCATGCGTTCGCGTGTGGCGGCTGCTGTGCATCGTTTTTTTGGGGAGCGTGATTTCGTGTGGGTGCATACGCCCATCATTACTGCATCAGATTGCGAAGGCGCAGGAGAAATGTTCCGCGTGACAACGCTTGATCCACTCGCTCCCAATGAAAATTACGACAAGGATTTTTTTGGCAAACCCGCATCGCTCACGGTTTCCGGTCAATTGGAGGGCGAATCCTTTGCTTGTGCACTGAGCCGCATATACACCTTTGGTCCCACGTTTCGCGCGGAGAACAGTAATACGCCTCGTCACGCCGCTGAGTTTTGGATGATTGAACCGGAGGTCGCTTTCTGTGATTTGGCTGGGGATATGCAACTTGCCGAAGATTTCCTGAAATACGTGGTGGCCGATGTGTTGAGCGACACGAGCGGTGATCTCGATTTCTTCTGCCGTTTTGTGGATCCGGAACTGCGTGGGCGTTTGGAAGCCGTGCGGGATTGTCCTTTTGTGCGCTGTTCGTACACGGAGGCTGTAGAACTCATGGAAAAGAGCGGTCAGAGCTTTGAATACCCGCCGCGTTGGGGCATGGATATGCAGACCGAGCATGAGCGCTTCCTCACCGAAAAGCATTTTCATGCCCCGGTTATTGTTTACGACTACCCCGCAGACATCAAGCCCTTCTACATGCGCAAAAATGCCGATGGGCGCACGGTGACTGCCATGGATGTACTGGTGCCCGGAGTGGGGGAACTCATGGGCGGCAGTCAGCGTGAAGAACGCGCTGAAGTGCTGCTTAGCAATATCCGTCAAGCCGGCATGAAGGAACAGGAATACGTGCACTACACGGACTTGCGCCGCTTCGGCACGGTGCCGCACGCAGGCTTCGGCGTGGGTTTTGAGCGTCTCATCATGTTTGTGACGGGCGTGCAGAACATCCGCGATGTGCTGCCTTTCCCACGCACTCCCCGCAACTGCGAGAGCTGAGACAAGCTGCTGCGAGCGGCATACCGCATTGCCGTTCTACTTCAACATGCCGCGGATTTGCTGCACATTAACGCCGTTGAGCAACAGTCCTCGTTTCCATGTAAGCGTGGGGTAATTCTTTTTTAGATTCGCCACACTGGCGCCGATTCCACTACCTCCGGAGGTCGCGAACGGGATGAGCGTTTTGCCTTGCAGTTGATGTGCTTCAATGAATGTGGCAATAAGGCTCGGGTAGGTGTCCCACCAAATGGGAAAGCCGATGTAGATCGTGTCGTACGTCGTCATGTTCGCCACAGTGCCGCTGATCTCCGGGCGGGAAGCTGGGTCGTGCATCTCCACATAGCAACGAGATTTGTGATCTCGCCAGTCTAAATCTGCTGCGCTGTATGGCACTTTGGGAGTAATAGCATGCAGGGTGCCGCCGGTGGCTTCTGCAAGTTTCTTTGCTGCGTTTTCAGTAGTTCCCGTGGCAGAGAAATAGGCT
Source organism: uncultured Akkermansia sp. (assembly GCA_947626545.1). Classification (GTDB taxonomy): domain Bacteria; phylum Verrucomicrobiota; class Verrucomicrobiia; order Verrucomicrobiales; family Akkermansiaceae; genus Akkermansia. The sequence continues at coordinate 16,478 of CANQSS010000028.1, forward strand.
ACCAGTACTTTGCCGCCATTGGCTGGCTCTGAGGGCTCTGCTTGGGTTTGTCCGCAGCTCAAAGCGGCGACTCCTGCTATCATTGCGAGTATCTTTTTCATCATGGTTTCTGTGGATTGGTTACCCCTATCCTACAGCTTCAACTTGCTTGAAGTCAAGTTCTCATTTTCAATTCAAAAAACAGACACATTTGTCCCGATAAAATTTCTCCAAATTCATTCAACCCGCCCCCCTGCATTTCATGGAAGAAAGACGATGGAAGAGAAGTCCCCCTTTGCCCTCGCTGCTGCTCCAGCTTTGCACACGCCGAATTTCCCAAATCGCACATCGTACACTGTACATTGTAACAGGGTTGTTACGGTAGGATTCCTTCCTTGTCCAATGTATGCCGTTGTGTCGTGGGGTACCACAATTTTATCTGCGCTACCAGATATTCAACAGAGCAGGAGGGAATAGCATCAGCAAGGGAGCACCTCCTCCGAATTACTGAGATGATACCCGATATAAAAAAACGCATTCGGACGCTCTTCCGTTACATGTGGGGATACATGGGAACACTAGCAGCCATGGGATTGCTGGTGGGAGTACTGGGAATGGGTATATATCATACCGTGACTGGGAGTGCAGAAAATCAGGCAGTGCGTTGTTATAGCGGCTTGTTCAACAGCTCAGACGCCACAGAGCCCACCGGCATTGATGAATTGCCCGCTACCACACTGCCAGCGGTGCCTCACCTGCGCTTTGAATACGGTAAAAACGGTCGATTGGAGCGATTGGTACACATTAGCGCAGAAGGTCATCCTATCGCCATGCCGGGTAGCCATGTAGCTGAGCAGCGCATGGAGTACGACGAGTCCGACCGGCTGGTACGCAAATGTAATTACACAGCTACAGGAGAACCCACTGTTGACGCCTCAGGAGTGCACGCACGCGTCTTTCGTTATGATGAAAAAGGACGGTTGGTCTGCACCGAATTTCAGGATAGGAGCGGGCAGCGTATTGTGCCACGTATGCCCGGGTATGCTATGGAGTGCATCCAATACGATGTTCAAGGAAGACCTCTGCGCATTGATTACCGCGATGGCAAGGGCGAACCCATCACCAATACTCGGGGAGAACAGCAGATTATTTTCGCGTACGATGATGAACACAACACCTCCACTCGCACCAACTTTATTGCTGGGGCACCTGCTGATAATGCCCAAGGCATCGCACGTGAAGAAGAATGTCGCACTGCGGATGGTCGTAGTATCACGACAACGTGGTTCAATGCTGCCGGAGAGCACGCTCACCAACCTGCAACAGGCGCATGCAGCGTGCTGCGTGAGAGTACACGTGAGGGCACTCTGCAGCGCGAGCGCTACTGCGATGATTCCGGTACCATGTGCCGTCATGCTCGCACATGCGCAGAAAGACTCGTGCGTACGACGCCGCAGGGACTTGTGGAGTGGGAGTGCTACAATGATGCCGATGGCATCCCCTGTGTGAATGAAGCACTTGGGTATGCTGAACGCGTATGCGAATACGGGCAGGACGGTGCACTCTTGCGTGAATATTTTTGGGACGAAAACGGCAACCCGTGCACGCGCTACGAGAAGCGCTACACCAAGTCTCCGGACGGCAAGCATGTGCTGTCGTTGCTAGCCGATGGATCCACTGAGTTACGGCGTATGTGGTAATCGGAGCAGGAAAATGAATGCCGCTCGGGTTCTGTAAGCCGGATTCTGTCCACCCTTGCGGGTTGTGTGGTCATTTTTCTCGCGTCCATGGGGACGTGCTCTGCCGTGGGGCAGAGTGCGACTATTACCCGGGGGACTTTAGGCGGGCAGGCGACCCTCCCCCTGTTTGTCTTGCATCGCGCGGGGCTTACCGTGCCGCCGTTGTTACCAACGAGCGCGGTGGGCTCTTACCCCACCATTTCACCCTTACCCTGACGGGCGGTATAATTTCTGTGGTGCTATCCGTCACCATGGCTTGACCCATGGTTCCCCCGCTTTCGAGGGGCGCGTTGCCTTGTGATGTCCGGACTTTCCTCTACAAGTTTTCACCTGCAGCGACCACCCGAACCCGAGCGACGGCGCACTTATAGCACATTTCCCAACCGTTGGCAAGCTCAGCACTCGGCAAACGCATTAGAAAATACGTTTGCCACTCTGATTTTCTTTGCATTTTAGCTTGACTTTGCACAGCTTGCCTGTTAGCATTTCTCCTGTTCTGTGAGAGTGAAGCGAATGAACACTCAATACACAACACCTTGTTACCCCCCCCTTTTTTTTTGTTGACCGCAATATATTGATATTGCGGGTGTTGAATTTCTTCTTTTTTTGCCTTTTTTTGCATAGGTTATTTCCTGTGTATTCTTTTTGTATAGCCAAAAAAACTGTTTTGTGATGAAATCGATACGAGCAATAATACGTACACTGATATTTGGCTCGCTTGCCTTGACCAGCTTGCAGGGTACTGCGTGGGCGGGATACAAGCCGGTCGATGTCTCTGATATCCAAGGCGAGCAACGCAAGCAGCTCGCCGAACTCGCGAGGAATGTTGGAAGGATGCCGGCTCAATCGCGGGATGCGTTTTTGTGTGAGCAACTGGGGCTCTGCTTTGCTGCGGATGGTTCAAAAGCCATGAGGTATTTTGAAAATGGACCAAGAACGTTTGGGTCGCAGTGGGCGTCCTTTACCCTTCATGCAAGCCTATAAGGCAAGTCCGGTATGGGGTAAATGTTACGACAAAAATCTTCAAATTAATCAAACTAAGCCAGGGGCGCTTCTCAGTTTCTTTAAAAAAGACGTTGAACGTGTTGTGTGCAACACGGCAAAATACCTGATGAAGGAGATGCCGGATGATTTGCGCTGGTCATTGCTCGCTATACTGGATGAGAAGCTCTACTATCAAGATGGTCGAAGCGCATCAGAGAAGAAGGTTGATTTTTCCTTGGAATGTGGCATCAAAGTCTCATGTTGGGCGGGTGATTGGGCGAATAGCTATTTTGTGGGTGCGAATGGAGAAGAAGCAAAGGTCGCGGATGCACGTAAGAAGGAAGAACGCAGGGAGCGGTACTTCAGGTGGTATGATATTGTGCTGCGCTGTGCTAATCTCGTGGGGAACAAAGACATTCTTGCCCTTTTCCCTGATGAGGTGAAAGCGATGCGCAAGCACTACAAGCAGAAACTTGCACAAATGAAAGAGCAGAAGGATAAGGCTCTGCTGACAGCGGCGGACGAGATGCTGGCTTCGCTCCCGAATGAGGATTTGAAATACGCGAAAATAGCTGCGGCTGTCGGGCTTTATTACCAAGATCACCACGATGCCGGGTACAATTACGGTTACAGATGGCTGAATCCGAATGTGACAATTTACCTACCGAATGGAGAAAAATTGGTCGACAGTGACAGTATAGTGAACGGTTCCAATCCCGGCATCTTGCAACATATTCCCCACGATGCAATTTTGAAGCATTACAGAGAACCGATTGTACAGATGGCAAGACACATAGCGAAGGAGCGCTTTAAGGAGATGCCGCCCATAGTGCGAGACCTTTTGCGTGCCGAAATTTCCGGCAAACTTATCAATGCGGATGGTTCACCGGCTAAGGATTTGGGAGATGGTTATGCAACAGTTGAAACCTACAATCGCACGTGGGAAATTCCTGTGATCAACGTCAACAAGAGCAAAACATTCTTTGTGAGCTCCATGGGGAAAAAGGTGCCCTACAGCATAGTTCAACAATACTCCTATTCATATGCGCAAACAATCCAACTTGTCCACCTTTGTGACTTGATACTCGGCCGGGACGAGGTGCTCGAATACATCCCGCCCGCCGGCGAAAATGAGGGGAAAGAATTGCCTCAAACGTCGCAGAAATCCGCCATGGGCTGCACTTCTCCAGATGGCGCAGCTTCGCCCAAGGATGCGCAATATGCGGAGGGAGTGGCAGCCTTACGCCGCATGTCGGTCGCACTGCGGCGCGCTTGGCTGGCAGAAAACATGGGTTTTTGCTACACGCAGAGTGATGCCCCTGCCTACATGGCGCCCCATATCGCGAATGATAACGCTCTCTTTGTTGACGAGCAGGGGAAGGAGCGGAAACTCTCGGAGGTAGCAACCGACAAAATGGCCTCCGACTGGGTGGCAGCCACCAAGGCGGCGCTCGCCGTGGGGCATGAACAGATTGCCGCGCCTTTCAGGGAGGAGCTAAAGGCTCTTGCTGTGCAAACGGCTACGCACATTCTGAACGCAATAGGTGAAACTCCACGTTATTCCTGGCTCGCAGAGATGAATCATCTGATATCCAATCCGAATGGTCAATCTGCCTATCCTCCAAATGGGTGGAGCTCTTCTGTAGAAAGTGGATTCAAAGTACAGACACCAGGGGCAAGCTACGGGGGAACCCTGTTTTATAATCCTCAAGGCAAAATCACTCAACCCGCAGTTGGTAATCCCGGAAGAAGCCGTTGGCTTATGCTTTACCGCTGCGCAAATGTGGCAGGAATCGAAGCGATCAATGCTGCGTTCAAGACCGATGTGGACGCCATGCGCTCCGTCTATGAGAAGTCGCCCTTCTACAAAAAATAAGCGGGAAAAGTAAGGCTGCTCGACTACTTCTGCCCAGAATGCCCGGTCAAAAGATAAATCCAGCTATATTCTGCCTACGAAAAATAAAGAGAAGAAACTGCCCAAGGAGTTGCAATGGGCTTGCCATCGGGAGAACTTCCCGGGAAAGCGTGATACGCTTCTCCTGTGCACGAATGTGGCAGGTAAGGAAACCATCCGGGGCAAGCGCATTAAAAAAGGTGATTGCTATTTACGATATGCTTATTGCTATTTATTGATAACGTGTGTGTTGTGTTTTCGGGCTATTTTTGCGGGCGCACGAGGTCAAGTAGCTCGTCGGCAGACAGATGGAGAAGCAGTTTTTCCATGCCGCCGGAGAGCAGGGCATCGGCCATGGCGGATTTGCGGCGCAGCATGGTATGGATATTTTGCTCGATAGTGCCGATAGAGATGAGGGGGTGGATGAAAACGGGGTGTTTTTGGCCAATGCGGTGGGCGCGGTCACTGGCCTGATTTTCTACAGCGGGGTTCCACCAGCGATCGAAATGGATGACATGGTGCGCACGGGTGAGGGTGAGACCGGTGCCTGCAGCCCGCAGCGAGAGCAGGAAGAACGGTGGTCCTCCCGGTGCTTGAAATTGCTGCACGAGCCTCTGTCGTTCATTGATGGGTGTTTCGCCATGCAGCATGAGTCCCGGCGCACCGAAAATCCCTTCCAAAAAGTCGTGCAGATAGGGCATGATACTGCGGTACTGCGTGAAGACGAGGCAGCATTCACCGGCTTCGTGTATGTGCTCAGCCAGGTGTCCGAGCCGTTGGAATTTACCGGAGATGGCGGGGTCGTAATATGACGCGCCAAGGTATTGCGCAGGGTGGTTGCAGATCTGCTTGAGCCGCCCGAGGATGGGCAGAATAAGCATGAGCCGAGTCTGCGCATTTTCTTCCGCCAGTACAGCGCGCAAGTTTTCCACCTCCTTAGCGTACAGGCGCGCCTGTTCCGGCGTGAGATGGCAGTATGCCGGTTGTTCGGTTTTTGGCGGCAATTCCGGCAGCAGAGCGGGGTCACTCTTAACGCGGCGCAGCATGAACGGACGCACCAGTCGCCTCAGAGGAGCATAGTCATCCCTCATGTCGCGCACCATCGCGTGGAAGTCTTTTTCTGTGCCGAGTAAGCCGGGGTTAAGGAATTCGAAGAGACTGTGCAGCTCCGTCAGTGAGTTTTCGACGGGCGTGCCGGTGAGAGCGACTCGCCGCCGGGTTTGCAGACGAAGGATGGCATGCGTGCGCAGCGATTGGGGGGATTTGATGGCCTGCGCTTCATCCAGGACGATGGCTTGCCAATCGCAGTTCGCCAATACCTCTTCACGGGTGGCAATGCCGTAGGTGGTGATCGCCACGTGCGCGCGGCGCGTGAGCCAGGCAGGATTGGTGTGCAGATAACGGGCGTCTGTCTGGCTCAGCGCATAAGGGTGCAACACCGCCACACGCAGTTGAGGCGCAAAGCGCGCGAGCTCTTGCTGCCAGTTGGTGAGCAGTGAAGCCGGGGCAATGACAAGCGCACAGCCTGCACCCTCCCCAAGTTGTCCCATGCATTCCAAATGAGCCAGCCATGCGATGACCTGCAGCGTTTTGCCCAGCCCCATGTCATCGGCCAAGCAGGCGCCAAAGCCTGCCTCTGTCACGTTTGCCAAAAAACGCACCCCATCTTTTTGGTACGGGCGTAGGGTGCGTTCCAACTCCGGTGGAAGAAGTGGCTCTTCATTAGAAAAATGCAAATTGCTGAGCGCGAGAGCCAAATTTGCCCCGGCCGCCACCCGAACGCCGTCTTCAACAGGTGGCAATTTTTCCGTGGCGCTGCTGCGGCGTCCCATCAGAAAACGCAGACCGGAGAGCAGGGGAATGCCGGCATGGGTCATGCTCACAGCCTGCATCCAGCTGGCCATGAGACGCTGCAGACGTTCTCGATCCAAACGCACCCATTCGCCGCGGAAACGCACCAATCCCTCGTCTCCCTCGCACAGCGCCTTCCATTCCTCGTCCGTAAGTCGGTGGTCGCCGAGCATGATCTGCGGCGAAAAGTGCAGGAGCGAGTGGATGTTCACGGATGGAGCAGCGCCCGGTTTCCCTCCGCCCTCCTGCGTATCAAGCGTCACTTGCAGTTCGATGCGCGGCGGCATCGTTTTCCAGAGGTTGACCATGCGGGTTTCAATACCGGCCTCCTCGAGTGCGGGGATGGCGCGCAGATATTGCAAGGTGCGTCGCGCCGTCCAGGCGCAGGGCTTATACACCTCTCGGGAGTTGATGAGTTCCCTCAGAAAATCATTTTTCGTGGCGGCGGCTTGCAGAGGTCGCAGCAGGGCTAGCAGAGCTTCACGATCGTTTGCCAACATGCTCGCGGCATGTCCCAGTGGCATGTGCCGAGCTTTACCGTCCTGCCCCACCTTATATACGAAAGTAGCCAAGAAAGCAAAAGGGGCGCTGTCGGACTGCTCCCCGGCGTTCTCGGCCAGATGGAAGCAGAGCAGTCCCAGCTGCCGCCAGCCCTCTCCCAGTCTGCAGAGCCATTCTTCAGGGGAGCAACATTCGCGCTGCGCCAACTCTGCCAGCGCGCCAGGCAGACCCTCAAACCACGCACCGAGTGCGCCTGCACTTACCTCACCTGCAGCCAGTGGGGGCATGCTTTCCAGGAGGTTGACCAGCTCCGTTCCCGTGAATGGCGAAAGTTTTTCTTCACCGCGCCTCAGCAGACGCAGATAGTGAACCATACGCTCGCGCGTGCGTTCCCTCAACCAACAGAGCGCCGGCGCAGCCGAAGGTGGAACACCGTAGCGCAGTAAGTCCAACATCCCTCGTGCGGGCGAGGTGGCAAAGGCGTGCTCCAATCGTGGTTGAGCCCCGTGCGGCAGGATGCTCAGCGTGCCATCCGACCGAAGGGAGAGTTGGATGATGGGAGAAGCAGACACGGCGGAGAATGGAGTCAGAGTTTCGGCACAGCGCTGAGCAACTGCTGCGTGTAGGGATGCTGCGGATGGGCAAACACTTGCTCGGCGTCACCACATTCAACGATGCGTCCACGCTGCATCACAGCGATACGATCCGCCACGTGGTGCACCACCAGCAAATCGTGTGAAATAAAGAGCATCGTAAGTCCCAGTTCGCGCTTGAGTTTGAGCAGCAGGTTGAGTATTTGCCCGCGGATCGACACATCCAGCGCGCTCACCGGTTCATCCGCCAGCAGCAGTTTGGGCTGTGGTGCAATAGCTCGCGCAATCGCCACGCGTTGCCTCTGCCCACCGGAAAATTCATGCGGGTATTTGTGCATGTGCTCAGGGCTGAGTCCCACGCGCAGCATGAGCTGTGCCACGGCGTTCTCGCGTTCGCTGCGCCTCAATGGTGAGCGGCGGGTGAGCGCTTCCAGCAGTGTGTTATAAATGGTGAAACGTGGGTTGAGAGAGGCATACGGATCTTGAAAAACCATTTGGAAATCGGTCCGTCGGCGGCGTAGTGCACGCGCGGGAAGAGCTGTGATCAGCTCGCCTTCCAGCTCAATACGGCCGGAGGTAACGGGTTGGAGCTGCATGACTGCTCGGGAAAGCGATGATTTGCCACAGCCGGACTCTCCAACCAGCCCCAGCGTCTCGCCTTTCTCCAAGGTGAGCGATACGCCATCCACGGCTCGCACCACGAGCCCTGTCACTCCCCAACCTGTTTTCACCGGGTAGTGAACATGCACATCACTGAGCTGCAGGTAGGCCATACCGGGGAAAGAATGTGCTGATGATCAGGTGGGATCCAGAGCATAGCGCGCAGCGGACGTAGCGACAAAGACCGCACTCTCCACGCGCAGAATGATCGGTCCGAGACTCACGGGTATATAGCCTGCGGCGCGCCCCTGCTCGTACTCTGAAGGGCTGAAATCCCCCTCCGGTCCAATGAGGAGCAGCACCTCCTCTATTTCTTGGCTGCGTGCATGCTCCAGCACTTCCCGCAGCGGGCGCGAATCCGGCAGGATGGCGCACTGCAGACGTAAAGTCGGCAAATCTTGCTGTCGCAGCAGGTCAGCATAGGGCATGGGATTCTCGACGCAGGGAAGTGTGTTTACTCCGCATTGCTTGCAGGCTTCCAGTGCAGTGCGTGCCCATTTTTTTGCCTTGGCGGCAGCATCCGAAGGGGAAAGACGTACGATGGTGCGTTCGGTTATCAGCGGAATGATGCGTTGCACACCCATTTCCACCGCTTTTTGCACAATAAGATCCATATTGGCGCCCTTGGGAACGGCTACGGCAAGCGTGATGCGTGCCATGTTCGGCAAGGGCGGTAGGGGACAAGTCACTCGTGTTCCTAGTTCATTGCTGCCCGCTCGCTCGATGCGTGCAAGAGCCGCTTGTCCGAGGCCATTGAACAATTCGCATTCATCGCCGGTGCGCAGTCGCAGCACACGTAGAGCGTGGTGTGCTTCCTCCCCCTGCACGTGAAACAGAGCCCCGGTGGGAAAATCCGGCACTGGCAGGAAGCAGCGGTGCATGGTCCCTATTTCATATAGCCGGTAGCGCGGCGCAGGAAATCGGTCGCTTCCGGTTGATTGCTATTCCCCAGTGTGTCCGTAAAACTCTCCAAGGCTTTTTTCTGTGCTGCGTTGAGGTTCGTGGGCGTTTCCACCTGTATTTCCACCATCAGGTCACCGCGGCTGCCTCCCTTGAGTGCGGGCATTCCCTTGCCGCGCACACGGAAGATCGTACCGCTCGAGGTGCCCGCAGGCAATTTCAGCTTCGCCGCACCGTCCGGCGTAGGCACGCTGAGCACCCCACCCTGAGCAGCCAACGCAAAGGGTACCGGCATGGTGTAAGTCAAATCCTTGCCGTCGCGCGAGAAGATAGCATGCGGCTTCACCTCAATAAACACGTACAGATCACCTGTTTCCCCGCCCCGTAAGCCGGCGTCGCCATTGCCACTGGAGCGCAGTTTGGTGCCGGTGTCCACCCCGGGGGGAATATGGAGAGTAATTTTTACATCCTTATGTACGCGACCCTCGCCGTGGCATTTGGAACAAGGGTTGCTGATGATTTGACCGAGTCCTCGGCAGTTCGGGCACGTGCTCTGCTGTACAAAAAAGCCGCTCTGTTGGGTGATGACGCCCGATCCGTGGCAGGTAGGACATGTTTTGTACCCTTTAGTGCCATCCTTGGAGCCACTCGCCGCACAAGCATCGCAGGGAACAAGCCGTTCAATTTCCAGCACTTTGTCGCACCCGCTCACAGCTTCATCCAAGGTGATATCTAAATCGTAGCGCAGATCTGAACCTGGACGACGCGGATTCGTTTGCCGTCTCCGCCCTCCCCCACCAAAGCCACCCATGCCGCCGAACATTTGGGCAAAGATGTCCATGGGGTCGGTGAAGCCACCGAAACCTCCCCCACCTCCGAAGCCGCCCGTGCCACCGTTTTTGAAGGCATCGTGCCCCATACGGTCGTAAGCAGCACGTTTGTCAGGATCGCTGAGGACCTCGTACGCCTCGCCAATTTCTTTAAATTTGGCTTCTGCATCTTTGTTGTCCGGATTGCGGTCCGGATGGTATTTCATAGCAAGCTTACGGTAGGCCTTTTTAATAGTGGATTCATCCGCATCCTTCGGCACCCCAAGCACCTCGTAATAATCTTTGGCCATGGTCGTATAAAGTGCTTTTCAGTGGTCAATCTTCTGGGGCGGGAGCGGCCGCCGTCACTACGTTGACAGGGCGTAGCAGTTTACCACGCAGCATGTAGCCTGGGCGCAAAATGCGCAGCACGGTTCCTTCCTCTTGGTCAGAAGGCTCGCTTTGAATGGCCTCATGGAGGTTGTGATCGAATAAAATACCTGGTTGTGCAGCAATGGGTTCCACTCCCTGCGCATTCAGAAAATCCTGCAGCTGCTTTTTCACCATTTCCATGCCGATATATATCATGGATCCTTTCTCCTTTTCGGCCATCTGCATGCCCATTTCGAAGTTATCCAATACGGGCAGCAATTCCTCCAAAAGCCCGCGCGTAGCGTAGCGGGTAAACTCATCACGTTCCTTTACGCAGCGTTTGCGATAATTGTCGTATTCAGCAGCCGTGCGCAGTGCCAGTTCGCGCCACTTGGCAAGTTCGTCTGTAGCTGCTGCAGCTTGTGCCGGATCAGATTCATCCACTGCTTCCGCATACTCTTTCTCAGGCGCGGGGGGCATATCGCATCCGCAGGAATCCTGCGTCTGCTGCTCGGTTGCGTCCTTTTTTTCCTCTTGAGAATTGTCGTCTTGCATGCCCCTTATTGTATATGCGCAGTGCATTTGCGTCAACGACGGGCTGTGACATGGAGTGCATCTCTGTCATAAGTCGCCGTGGACGGGGCACGTATTGGATGAACCACTCGTTGTTTGGCTACCCGGAAAGGAAAATAGATCTGTTTTCGACCGAAAATACAAAAAAAATGCGTGAACTGCAAGTTTTTGCTTGTCATGGCGTCTTTCAGTTGGCAAAATAAGAGAGGTAGCATTGATATGAAATATCTCTCCAAATTCCGTTTTACTGCACAAGCCTGTGGGATCATCGCTGCGGTGGCCTTGATTACTTCCTGCGGCTCCTCAATTACGCCAGAGAAAGCCGCTATGCGACTTGCTCAGAGTCCCGTGACCTCCGTATTCAGTCACAATAGCGTTCACCTCCCCAAGCACAGGGATTGCTACGAGGTTGGTCCCCTCTCGAAGCGAGCCCGCAACGCTCTCATAACGTGGCTACACAACTCTACTGTTAAAGAGGTTTCCTACGCATATCCCCAGTATTACTTGACTACGACCAATGCTCGGGGTGGGAGCGAAGTTGTGTGGGCTATTCTCTCTGATGCGAAGGGGAATATGCTTGGCGTGCTTGCCCCTTCCAACAAACGCGTGCCGGCGTGGGATCTTCCGACCGTTGGTTCCTATAAGGTATTCGTGTGTGATACTGACGAGCGAGACGCCCTCAGTGCAGCCATCATGGAGGATTTAGCTGATCCTGAGCGCAGGCGGGGGACGGAGGTTGGCTACGATCAGGAGCGCATCAATTCCCTGAAAGCTACCGGTCTTTCCGACAAGCGTTATCTGATTTCCAAGCCTCTCAATGAGCAGGAGAAGATGCAGTTTGAGCAGGAGCGCAAAGAGAGAGCAAAGGCTGAGGAAGAAGCTAGGAAGAAAGCTGAATCCGAGAAAGCTAAGTTCGGAAAGGCCACCGTGAAAGGTGAGGACTCTGGCAGTGCGGAGTCCCTGGACAATGATAGCAGCTCTGAGGATTCTTCCGACACTGAAAGTTTGGACACTACTGACAGCTCCGATGTTTCTTCCGATGACGAGAGCACTGACAGTTCGGAGAGTGATAGTGCATCTTCCTCTGACGATGAGAATGAAGAATCTTCCGGAGACTCGGAAGATTCTGATACAGGGGATGAGGGCTGATGTGAACGATAACGTCTAGCGCAACCAAAATGATCACGGCGGGCAGTTGTCCCGCCGTTTTTGTTCCCGTTTGGTACGCTTGGAGCTGGACAAGCGGCGAAGGCGTGGGATGCGTTTGCGAAGAGCAAGGAGGGGCGGGCGTTTATCAAGAGGGAGGGGGCGACGCTGGAGAAGCTGATGGAGGAGAGCGGGGCGAGCGTGGCGGGGCATTACGCGGCGGCGAAGTTGGATGCGACGGTGTTTGAGGCGGTGCGGGAGGCGTACGAGGAGGGGAGTAGTATCACGCGGGCGGCGGAGGTGCTGGAGCAGTATGCTAAAGAACAAGACGAGCTTGACCACCCGGCAGCGCCGGAGGAGGCGGAGAAGATAGCGGCAGCGGATTCACCGACGGGGGAGGAGATAAGTGCGGAGGCGCAGGAGGATGCGCCGGCAGTGGATGAAGAGACGGGAGATTTTGAGGCGCCGGAGGGGACGGAGAAGGAGCAGGGAGACCGGGGAGCCGGGCTGGTGAATGGGATGTATGCGGAGGCTGGGGATGGGAGTGTGTATGGGGTGGCGAGGGTGGAGGATTTGAGTATATCGGCAGATGTGCCGCAGTTTAAGAAGAA
>CANQSS010000029.1 GCA_947626545.1 uncultured Akkermansia sp.
GTTATAGAGAAATTACTCTAGCATACTTTGAACTTCTTGGCACCCTTTTTTTGTGCCAAGAACCTGTTGCATTTAATTTTGCAATCCACATTTTTCGGCAGTATTCGCCTTGACGCTGCCAGCAATCAAGCGTATGCTCACTGCTGATGAATACGATACTTTTCAAGCAGCTGTGTGAGGCTTCCGGAGCCCCGGGTTTCGAGAATGAAGTTCGCGATCTGATCGTGCGTGAAATGCGTTCGCTTTCGGATACGATTGAGGTGGACAACATCGGCAACATCACGTGTCTGATCCGCGGTAAATCTTCTTCAAAAAAAGTGGTATGCGCCGCGCACATGGATGAGATCGGTTTCATTGTGCGCCACATCGATGACCAGGGCTTCATCCGCATCCTTCCTCTCGGCGGATTTGATCCGAAAACACTCACCGCGCAGCGTGTGATGGTTCATGGGCGCAAGGATCTGCCCGGTTGCATGGGGGTGAAACCGATTCATGTGATGACGCCGGATGAGCGCGGCAAGATGCCTGCCATCACCGACTACGTGGTCGACATTGGTCTCCCGAAAGAGCAGGTCGAAAAGCTCGTTTCCGTTGGTGACGCCATCACGCGCATCAGCGACTTCATGGAGATGGGCGATTGCGTGAACGTGAAGAGTATCGATAACCGCGGCGGCTGCTACATGCTCATTGAAGCCGTGCGTGCCATCAAAAAGAGCCGCGTGAAACCCGATTATGACACTTACGCTGTCTTCACCGTGCAGGAGGAAGTGGGGCTGCGCGGTGCGCAAGCCGCAACTCTCAAGTTGCAGCCCGACTTTGCTTTTGCGCTCGATACCACGATTGCATACGATACACCGGGTTCTTCGCCGCACGATAAGTGCACGGTGCTGGGCAAAGGCGCCGGCGTGAAGGTGTACGACGGCACGCTCATTACCGATGCGCGCATGGTGCAGTACATGGAGGCGCTTTGCAAGGAGAAGAAGATCCCCTGTCAGCTTGAGCTGCTTGCCGCCGGTGGCACAGATGCCGGTGCGTTGCAGAAGTTTACCGGCGGCGGTTCGATTACCGGGGCGATTTCCATCCCCGTGCGCAACGTACACCAGAGCATCGAGATGGCGCACAAAATCGATTTGCAGGCTTGCGTGGATTTGCTCGCCGCATGTCTCACCTCGCTCACGCGTTGGGACTGGACCTGGCAGCAGAAAACCCGCAAACTTGCCTCCAAGCGCGCCAAGTGATGCGCAATCCTCCCTCAAAAAAAACGGGCGATCCTTTACCGGTCGCCCATTTTTTATGCTCGGCCTATGATCATTGACGAACTCACCGGATCACACACAGGCGCCACTAGCCGCCCCGTCCCCGCGTAACGCGCGTTAGCATCCAAATCGTACCTTGTACCTCGTAAATCGTAAATGGCTTTATCCTACGTAGAGCAAGACGCCGCAAATGATGGCGAGTGCCACGGCAAAGAGCGCTACCAGCGAACCAAGAGCGAGCCACACGTCTCGCATCGGTGTGCCACGTGATTCCCTGTTCATGACGTCGAGGTGGCAGGCAGATTTTTTTGATGCACCCGCATAATTTCATCGACGATGGCGGTGAGCATGCCGCGCTCGTTTTTGATGTCCATCCACGCGAATTGCCCGTTCGGATTTAGCTCGAGGAAGGTAAGACCCTTGTCCGTGCGCAGGAAATCCATCCGCGAGAAAGAGAGCCCCGTTTCGCGCATCAGGGCGCACACGCGCTCGGTTTCGTCCGCAGTGAGCTCGCAGGGCTCCCACTGCGCCTCGCCATTCACCGTGGCTTGCCGACTGTCGTTGCTCTTCAGCCCGGAGCGCCTCATGCGGCTGGCGAACACGCGCCCGGCGATGTACGCCACCGTCACCTCATATTCCGCTTCGCCCGCCACTTGCAGGAACCAGGGGAAACTCGTGTCGATGCGCTGCGGATCCACGCGGTTCACGTTAAAGCAGAAGCCGCTGCCCATGGGAGTACCCGTGTTGGCTTTGCAAACGACGGAGGACCCGAGCTGTGGCGACACGCCGTGGATCATTTCCCATGGGAGAACAGGGAAGTACTTGCGCGCGAGACGCATCTGACGCATCTTGTACCAGTTGCCCGTGGCAGAGGGGTGGATGAGCGCCAGCTTGCCAGCACCCATCGCCAGGTCCTTGATGCCCGACCAAATAGCCAGCACTTCCGCCCGCAGCCATGATTCTTCGCTGCCCTGCGCCGGGACGTCAATATCCGGCGGATCAAACATCACCTTGCGCTCGTACACCGCACCCATCTGCTCCTCACGACAGGTGCGTCCCGTCGGATCGGAGAGTTCGTAGCCGTCCGCCCCGATGCGCCAATGGTAATCCCGCCACAGGTCGATGTTGAAGCGGAACACCTCCGCTCGTGGTGTGAGGTAGGGCAGAAGGATGTCCGTGGTTACATCCCGACTATTGGTCAGTAGAAGGATCATAGCTTTGTTTCATAAAAAAAGCCGCCGTCTCTTTCAAGGAAACGGCGGCGTTTGATCTCTCCTGCTTTAGGCAAGACGCCAGTCATCTACAACCGACCCCGACCCCTGACCCGGAGGTAAGGAGAAAGTGCCTGTCAAACCATTCTTCACATCCTCATCGGAGAGGATGGGTTTGGCATTCTGGTCGCTCCAGTTGTAGGTCGCGACAGGAGTTTCCGGCATGGTAGCAGCCGTGTCAACCGGCTGAGCCGCCACGAACGGCGTTACGCTGGCGATAATTGCAGTAATCATGACTATCTCTAATGGGTTTAGTTAATCGAGCAAGGCAAATTGCGAAAAGTATCGCATAAATAACCTTGAACGATTGCATATATACCCATATAGGATTAAAAAGTCAATAAAAATATCGAAAAATTATGTAAAAAATTATATTGATATAAAAACAGGGGCAGATTTGGTTTAGACAAAGGTGTGAGAGCTAATGGCAACCGTATTCTCTAATATGGTTGCCTTGGAAACAAGGCGGCAGGTAACTTGACAAAATTTGGTCTATCGGGTAGAGTGACGTGCGGACAAACCCAGTGCGACTATGGAAGTTTACAGCATCAAAAATCCGTATCCGGCAGAAATTATGGACGTGCGCCACATCACGAAACCGGGAAGTGCGAAGGAGACAATCAATGTGGATATTTCGTTGGGGGATTCGGGCCTGACCTATGTGACGGGCGACGCGTTGGGGGTACTGCCGAACAATGACCCGGAGTTGGTGGATTCATTGATAGCTGCGCTGGGCTTGGATGCCTCAGAAGTCGTGGATGCAGCGGGTGAGCAGATGACGCTGCGCGAGGCGCTCATCACCAGGTACGATATCACCGGTCTCAAGAAGAGCACGCTTGCCAAGTGGAATGCTTCTGCCGGTAGTGCAAGGCTGGAGGCTATCCTCGCTGACAAGGAGCAGCTGAAGGACTTTGTGTGGGGACGCGATTTGCTGGATTTGGCGCAGGATGAGGAGATGAAGCCCCGCTTCACCGGCGGCGCGGAGCTTGTCGCCGTGCTGCCCAAGCTCACGGCGCGGCTGTACTCCATCGCCAGCAGCCCGGCGCAGGTGCCCGGGCAGGTGAGTCTGTGCGTGGGGGCTGTGCGATACAAATCGCATGATCGCGCCCGCAACGGCGTGTGTTCCACTTTCTTGGCAGATCGCGTCAAAACCGGCGACAAGGTGCGCGTGTTTGTGCACAGCAACAAGAATTTCCGCTTGCCGGAGGACGGCGCGACGCCCATCATCATGGTCGGCCCCGGCACGGGCATTGCGCCCTTCCGTGCCTTCTGGCAGCAGCGCATCATCGACCGTGCCGCCGGTCCCATGTGGCTTTTCTTTGGCAACCCGTATAAAGCCACTGATGGTTGCTATGAGGATGAACTCGCTCCGCTCGTGGAGAGAGGCGCTCTCAAGATGAGTGTGGCGTGGAGCCGCGACCAGGATCATAAGATTTACGTGCAGCACCTCATGGATGCAGCCGGCGCTGAAATATGGCAATGGCTGGAAAAGGGCGCAGCCGTCTACATGTGCGGCGATGCCAACCGCATGGCCAAGGATGTGGAGCAAACGCTGCTCACAATTATTGCCCGCGAAGGCGGACGCAGTCCGGAGGCCGCCGCTGAATACCTAGCCGACCTCAAGGCGCAGAAACGCTACCAGAAAGACGTGTACTAAGCCGCGAGGCAATCCTCAAATCGTACATCGAAAATCGTACATCGTACATAGGCAAGCGCATTTTCTAATGCGTTTGCCTTGGTTCTCTCATTTGACAGCCCGCGTCCCATGCGCTACAATGCCTCCATGCAGCATAAGTTCTTTCGTATCGGTACGCGCGGCAGCGAGCTGGCTGTACGGCAGGCCCAGTTGGTGGAGCAAGCTCTGCGCGCGTCACATCCAGGTATGGAGACACAGATAGTGCCCATTCGCACTGCCGGCGATGAGCGAACCGATATTCCTCTCTGTGAGGTCAACAAGGCTACCGGCACGGCGGATAAGGGTGTGTTCATCGCTGCAATTGAGGAGGCGTTGGCATGTGGCGAGATCGATTGCGCCGTACACAGCTGCAAGGATATGCCCGGCGTCATAGATGAGCGTATGCAGATTGCCGCTGTACTCCCGCGTGAGGTCATCAACGACACACTTGTCATCCGCCGCGGGGCAAACGTGGACGCCCCGGTCATTGGCACTTCCAGCGTGCGGCGTGCTGCATTGGTGCAGGCTTATTGGAGTGGGCGGGCGCGAACGGTTCAGCTACGTGGGAATGTGACGACTCGTCTGCGCAAGCTTGTGGAGTGCGAGCAGATGGATGCCATCATCCTCGCCCGCGCGGGATTGAATCGTTTAGGTGAGTTGCGGGACATTGTTCCGGACACCGTAACGTTGGTAGATTTGGACTGCGACAGCTTCATGCCTGCCCTCTGCCAAGGAGCTATCGCCGTGGAGGTGCAGCGTTGTGATGCCTCAACGTGTGAACTTGTACGCTGCATGAATCATGAACCGAGTGAACTGACCGTCCGTGCCGAGCGGGCTTTCCTGGTAGCATTGAATGCGGATTGCTCTGTACCGGTGGGAGGTTACGCCAGAATTCAAGGTTCCGTGCTTGAGTTGCGCGTACTCTATTTCTGCCCGAGTGGCCTTGCCTTGCGTCACATTCAACGCGGTTCCGTAGCCGATCCGGAATCCATCGGACACGCTGCCGCAGATGCGCTCCGTGCTCTCATGTGACCTGCCTTTGCGACTCGTTTCGTTCTGAAAATTCCGCGTTGCTTCTAAAGCTTGCCTCATGAGCTTTCGCTCCTGCGGGGCAGCCCTGCGGGCTGGCTAATTGGCCTTCCAGCCGTCGGCCGCTTTCGCATCCCCGCAGCTCAGCTGCGCATTATTTGCAAATCGTAAATCGTAAATGAATCATGGTTTTTTCGGCAGGCGGACATCACGAATGGGGAAGGGGATGGAGATGTTCGCTTTGGCAAAAGCGTTCAAAAGTGCAGTAGCGAAGGCATAGCGTACGGTGTGGTATTCCCGGGTTTGGCACCACGCGCCGATATGCAGGTTGAGCGAGGAATCGCCGAAACCGGAGAACTGAATGGTGGTGCTGTGCTTGTCGTCCACAAATAACCCCGGTTGCTCAGCAACGACACGCTCGATAACTTGTTGCACATGTGCCAAATCCGAGGAGTAATCCACCCCCACGTCCAAATCGCAGCGGCGGATCTTATCATTCGTCATGTTGATCACCGGATTTTTGATGAGCGTTTCGCATGGGATACGGATGAGCGAGTGATCCGGCTGGCGCAGGTAGATGGAGAGAAGGTTGATGCTTTCCACAGTGCCTTCCAAGGTATCGACGCGCACATAATCGCCGATTTTGAAGCTGCTTTCCGAGATGAGGAAAAAGCCGCTGATAAGGTTGCTCAGGGCTGTTTGGGAGGCAAAGCCGATGGCAATTCCAACCACGCCTGCCGCACCTAGTATGCTCACCAAGTCCACGTCGACTGCCCGTAGAGCCTGCACCAGAGCCAGAACCCAAATGATGGAGTTGATCAGCTTCGCCAGAAAACGCACGGCTGGGTGCGTATGCTTGTGTGTACGCATGTAGCGCAGGAATACATGCTTCACAATGCGCGTGATGACAAATGCAATGAGCAGGTACACTGCGAAAGACACCCAACCGCCATTCAGCAGCTTATGCCATGGCACCAGCAACTCATTCGCCCACCCAGTAGCTATGCTTTTTTCCATACGCGAAGCGGATTAAAGATTGCACGCGTGAAACTCCTGCAGGGTGCACACACTGGTTACCTTGTGCATGTTGTGCAGAATTGCTGCAGCGCAGGCTTTGGCTGAGGAGAGATCTGTGCAGTATGAAATATTGTTGTTCACGGCTGCGGCGCGGATTGCCACTTCATCCTCGCGTGCATCATGCGAACCCGGGGTGTTGATGACGAAAACGATGTCGCCGTTTTTGATGCGATCCACGATGTTGGGACGGTGTCCCTCCAGCACTTTGTAGGCTCGCGAGCAAGTAATGCCGTGTTTGAGCAGGTGATCCATCGTCCCCTTGGTGGCACAGATGGAGAAGCCTGCTTTGGCAATATCTTGCGCAATGGGGACGACGACTTCTTTGTCGCGGTCGTTGACGGAAATGAAGACGAGACCCGAGCTTGGCAGCGGGTTGAAGGCTGAAATCTGGCTCTTCATGTAGGCGATCTCCGGGTCGCGATCAATGCCCATGACTTCACCTGTGGAGTGCATTTCTGGTCCGAGAACGACGTCGATGCCCGGAAAGCGATTCCAAGGGAACACAGCCTCTTTCACTGTGTAGTACGAGGGCACCACCTCCTTGGTGAAATTCAGTTCCGCGAGTGTCATGCCGCTCATCACTTTGGCCGCGAGTTTAGCCAACGGCACGCCGATCGACTTGGAGACAAAGGGGATGGTGCGCGAAGCACGCGGATTGACCTCGATCACGTAGAGTTGTTCATCCTTGATGGCAAACTGGCAGTTCATGAGCCCCTTGACATTGAGCCGTGCGGCCAATTCTTTGGCGGCGCGCATCATCTCCTTGTGCATGGCGGGGGAAACTTTGTTCGGAGGAATCATGCAGGCAGAGTCGCCGGAGTGAATGCCGGCAGGTTCTACGTGTTGCATGATAGCTCCCACGACACTCGTTGTGCCATCGGCTATCACATCCACATCAATCTCCATGGCGTGTTGCAAGAAGCGATCCACCAGCACCGGACGTTCCGGTGAGGCATCCACCGCCTCGCGCATGTAGGTGCGTAGCTCGTTCTCATCGTACACAATCATCATGGCGCGCCCGCCCAACACGAAGGAGGGACGCACCAGCACCGGGAAACCGATACGATGCGCGACCTGCACAGCCTCTTCCTCATTCGTGGCAGTGCCGGCCTCTGCCTGTTTCAGACCGATTTCATCCAGAAGGGCAGAAAAATATTTACGATCCTCGGCCAACTCAATACTGCGCGGGCTGGTGCCGATGATGGGCACCCCGCGCTCCTGCAAAGCGGCGGCAAGATTCAGCGGGGTTTGCCCGCCGAACTGCACGATGACGCCGTCCGGCTTTTCCTGGTCGCAGATGTTGAGCACATCCTCCAAAGTCAGCGGTTCAAAGTAAAGTTTGTCGGACGTATCGTAGTCGGTGGAAACCGTCTCTGGGTTGGAGTTCACCATGATGGTCTCGTACCCGAGTTCTTTCAGAGCAAAAGAGGCATGAACGCAGCAATAATCAAACTCAATACCCTGACCGATCCTGTTTGGTCCACCACCCAGGATGACGACTTTCTTTTTGTCGTTCGGACGTGCCTCGTTCTCGTCTCCGTACGTGGAATAGTAATATGGCGTGTACGCCTCAAACTCGGCGGCGCAGGTGTCCACCAAGCGGTAGGTGGGAACGATGTCCTTCGCTTTGCGCTCAGCACGTACATCATCTTCCGAGCAACCGCGAGCCAGCGCAATCTGACGGTCGGAGAAGCCAAGCTTCTTTGCCTCTCTCAAATCAAGTTCCGCCAAGTGCATACCGGCCTCCGCCAGTTGCTGTAGTTGATCGAGGAACCAAGGATCAATCTGCGTCAAATCGTGGACCTCATCGATGGAAAAGCCGTGGGTAAAAGCTGTTTGGAGCCAAAAGATCCGCTCGGCGTGGGGGATGGCAAGTTTGGCGGCGATTTCCTCGCGGGTAGGGTTCTGCGGGCATTTGGTGTCGAAACCGAAGCCCCATCGTCCGGTCTCCAGAGAGCGCAGAGCCTTTTGCAGAGATTCCTTGAAAGTGCGACCGATGCTCATGACTTCGCCCACGCTCTTCATGGACGTGGTGAGTCGTTCATCCGCCTTCTTGAATTTTTCGAAGGTGAAACGCGGAACCTTAGTGACCACGTAATCGATGGAGGGTTCAAAGGAAGCGGGCGTTTCGCGTGTGATGTCGTTCTTGAGTTCGTCCAAGGTATAGCCGATAGCGAGCTTGGCTGCGAGTTTGGCGATGGGGAATCCCGTGGCTTTGGATGCGAGAGCCGAAGAACGACTCACGCGCGGATTCATCTCGATGATGATCATGCGCCCGGTTTTGGGATCCATGGCAAACTGGATGTTGCTTCCGCCGGTCTCTACACCGATCTCACGGATCACGGCAAAGGAGGCATCGCGCATGATCTGGTACTCGCGATCCGTCAGCGTTTGGATGGGCGCCACGGTAATGGAGTCGCCGGTGTGCACGCCCATCGGGTCCATATTCTCAATGGAGCAAACCACAACGCAGTTGTCGTTACGGTCGCGCATCACCTCCATCTCGTACTCCTTCCACCCCAGCAGCGATTCCTCAATGAGCACCTCTGTCACGGGAGAGAGGTCCAACCCGCGCGTGACAATTTCCTCAAACTCGGTCTTATTGTACGCAATGCCGCCGCCGGTTCCGCCCAAAGTGAATGCCGGGCGAATAATCATCGGGTAGCTTCCGATCACGTTTTTGGCCACGTCCCAAGCCTCTGTCATGTTGTGCGCCGTACCGCTGGCCGGTACGTCCAGCCCGATCTTGATCATGGCCTCTTTGAAACGCTGCCGATCCTCGCCCTTGTCGATGGCATCTGCGCTCGCGCCGATCATACGCACGCCGTGGCGATCTAACGCCCCGCTGCGGTAAAGTTCCATCGCGCAGTTGAGTGCGGTCTGCCCGCCCAACGTCGGCAGCAGGGCATCCGGCTTCTCGCGAACGATGATCTTCTCGACGTATTCCGGGGTGATTGGTTCAATGTAGGTGCGTGGCGCCGTCTCCGGGTCCGTCATGATAGTTGCCGGATTTGAATTGACCAGCACCACCTCATACCCTTCTTCCTTCAGAGCTTTGCATGCCTGAGTCCCTGAATAGTCAAACTCGCACCCCTGCCCGATAATGATAGGCCCAGACCCAATGACAAGTATCTTGCGGATGGATGTATCTTTCGGCATAGCGCGGGTGTAAACTTGCAGATATATGCCATATTCCCGCGCGAATTGCAAGACAAATCAGGGCAAACGCCACATCCGGCCCAAGAAAAAAGCGATCCCAACACGTAGAAAATCTGCGCAATGCGCACATTATTAATAAATCGTACATCGTAAGTTGACTCACCGGCACCACCCTGCCGGTTTGCCCTTCGGGCAGCGCATCCGCGCTGTCCATACGCACTTACAGCCGTCGCGCGTGTTGTAAATCGTACATAGGCAAACGCATTTTCAAATGCGTTTGCCCTGCTTCTTCTTTGAATAAGATTGCTTTTTAAACCTGGAGAGGGTATAATGCCCCCGCAATCCCGTGAAGATAACACCGTTCAGAATCTTCTCGCTTAAGCTGGCGTTTTTTAGCGCTGTGCTGGCGTATTTGGCTGTGGATTTGCTGACGTGGCACGGACCGGTGTGGGGGATATTGCATAATCCGGAGATCGGGGAGAGCAAAGATGTGGCGGCACGCGTGTACGGCGAGGTTCTCACTCGCGGGGTTCTAGCACGCTTTGAGCAAGAGCAGAATTGGCTGCGCGGGCGTGGAGAGACACCCCGGAACGAGCGAGCAACAATGCTCATGGAGATGGTACGCCGCACATTGCTGCGCATACGAACGCGTTACAATGATAAGAATTTGCCGGACTTTACGGAGGAAGCTCGTGAGGAGCTTTCGAGGTTGGAGAGCAGGGCAGTGAGTGCCCAGGAGTTTGATCAGTGGTTGGCGAGTCAGGGATACACGCGTCAGGCATTTGAGCAGCGTTTGGCAATGGCCATGAAGTCTGCAGCACTGCTGGAGCGCGCGGTGGAACCATTCTGTGCGGTGAGTGATGAGGATGCGGACAAACACTACGAATTGCTTCGTGAGCAGTTGACGATCCCCGCCCACCGCCGAGTGAAGCAAATTTTCTTGGCCACATTGGAGCGGGAACCTCAGGCGGTGGAGAGCCGAGCGCGTGACTTGCTGCAGCAAGTGCAGAATGGTGAGGATTTCGCGCGGCTTGCTCGCAACAACAGCGAGGATGATGCGACTGCTGCAAGCGGTGGGGATTTGGGGGAGGTGTATGACACGCCAGAGCGCACCCTGCCGGAGTTGCCTTTATTTGGTCCGGGAGCTCTGCCGGTGGATGAACCGGCACTGGTGCAGAGCAAGTGGGGTTGGCATATCTTGGTGTCCGGACCGATCACTCCGGCGCGCGTGCCGAGTGCGCAAGAGTGTCGTGAAACCTTGAAGAGTGCCATACGAAGTGCGCAGCGGGAGCTGGTCGTGCGTGCTTTCTTCGATGCGGCTGTCCGCGAAGCCTTTAGCAAAGAGCATCTCATGATTTATGGCGAGTGATATCATCAGTACCGGCCTGGCCACACATCCGCTGCGCGGCGAGATTACTGTGCCTGGCGATAAAAGCATATCCCACCGCGTGGCGATATTGGGTGGGTTGGCGAGTGGCACGACCTGCGTGCGCAACTATCTGTGCAGCGCGGATTGTCTGAACACCCTGCGCGCCATGCAGCAGCTGGGAGCGATTGTGAGTCCCACCGCACACGGTGCTGACTTTTGCATTACCGGCACAGGCATGCGTCCCGTTGCCCCGACAGCAGATATTGATTGCGGGAACTCGGGTACGGGGATGCGTTTGCTGGCGGGTGTGCTCAGCGCGCTTCCTTTCAGCAGCCGCATGGTGGGAGATGAATCGCTGAGCCGTCGCCCTATGCGCCGCATCATTACCCCATTGAATCAGATGGGAGCATGCATTCGGGCATGCGGGAGAGAGGAGGGCTGCGCCCCGCTGGAAATTACAGGTGGAACCCTGCATTCCATTCATTACATCCTGCCCATGGCCAGTGCTCAGGTAAAGAGCGCTGTGCTGTTGGCAGGACTATTTGCGGATGGTGAAACGCGCGTCGAGCAACCTGCCGTTACCCGCGATCATACGGAGCGTTTGTTGCGCCACTTTGGCGTCCCTTGCGAGGAGACAGCGAGCCATTTGAGTGTAGCGGTGCGTGGGAGAGCTCATTTGAAGGCACGCGATATTGAGGTGCCGTCGGATTTTTCGAGCGCAGCGTTTTGGTTGGTGGCAGGGAGCATCGTGCCCGGGAGCGAGCTGACCTTGAGGGGCGTTGGACTTAATCCTACGCGTACGGCACTGCTGCACGTGCTGCGGCGCATGGGCGCACAGATTCAGGTGAGCAACGAACGCGGCGAGTGTGAACCGATGGGCGATATTACCGTACGCTACGCTCCTCAACTGCAGGGCACCGAGATTTTACCCAGTGAAATTCCCAACCTCATCGATGAAGTGCCCATTCTCGCTGTGGCTGCGGCTCATGCGCAGGGGGACACCACAATCCGCAATGCCGCCGAGCTCCGCGTCAAAGAGAGCGATCGCATCAGCACCGTGGTGCGTAATTTACAGGCTATGGGAGCGCAGGTGCAGGAACATGACGACGGCATGGTTATCACCGGCGGTGTGGCACTCACCGGCGCCACGCTGGATAGTTACACGGATCATCGTATCGCCATGAGCTTTCTGATCGCAGGCTTGTGCGCGGCAGGGAAAACCACTCTATTGCGCTGCGGCAACATCGAAACCTCATATCCTGGATTCGAGAACCACCTGATGCAGCTTACCCGATAGCCACTATGTCCCGTATCACAGAGGAGTGCGAAGCGCGCATCAAAAGCTCGGCCGATATCGTCGAGGTGGTGGGGCGTTATGTGCCTTTGCGGCGGGCAGGCTATTCGTGGAAGGCGTGCTGCCCGTTTCACAACGAGAAAACGCCCTCGTTTCATGTGAACCCGGCCCGGCAGAGTTTTCACTGCTTCGGTTGCGGAGTTGGAGGGGATGCCGTGAAGTTTGTGAGGATGTTCGAGAACTTGGACTATCCGACGGCATTGCGTCGCTTGGCGGATATCTGCGGGATTCCGGTCATCGAGGAAGAGGAGGATCCCGAGGTGCTGATGCGCCGCCGCCTGCGCACGCGCATTGTGCAGCTCAATGAACTTGCCGCTCAGTTTTACAACAACCAACTTTGCCGTAGTGTCGAGGCTCAGCATGCGCGCGAGTACCTGAAGCAGCGAGGCGTGAATATTGAAGTTGCCAAGACGTGGCAACTCGGCTGGGCGCCGCCTGATTTTCGTTCACTGCGGGATTTGGCTCTTTCCCGCGGGTTTGATGAGGCCACATTGGTGGATGCCTATTTGGAGAGTCACAACGAGCGCGGTTTATATCCTGTATTTCGCGACCGACTCATGTTTCCCATTCGCAATGTGCGTGGCGAGGTGGTGGGCTTCTCGGGGCGTGTGATGCAGGCAGACCAAGACCCGAGAAAATATGTGAATACGGCCGATACCGTGGCATTCCGTAAGGGGGAATTGCTCTTTGGCCTCCACAAAGCCACCGCTCCTATCGGTAGGGCCGGCATGCACGTTGTCGTTTGTGAGGGACAATTGGATGTTATCGCCTGCCACGAGAAGGCGGATGTGCGCAACGCTGTGGCTGGTTTGGGCACAGCGTTCACGGACGAACACGCACGTATGCTCGCTAAATATGCCAAGCGCGCTACCTTGTGCTACGATGGCGATCAAGCCGGCATTGCGGCTAGCGAGAAGACCTACCGCAAGCTGGCACACGCGGGGTTGGATGTGTACCAGGCCGACCTTCCCGCCGGGGAGGATCCGGATTCGCTCATTCGTACGCAGGGAGCGGAGGCGTTGCAGCAGGCCATTGCCCAAGCTCAACCGTACTTGATTCGTCGCGTGACGCATGAACTGGAGCACTGCGGGCAGGATGCCGGAGCACGCGCTGCACTGGTGCCGCGTATGGCTGAACTTACCGCGCAGGTATCGGATCCCATCCGGCGTGATGCCGCTGTAGTGGATTTGGCGACCCGCCTCAATATCGGCCCGGAAACTTTCCGCGTCTCCGTGGATAAGATCGTGCGTGAATTGAAGAAAAACGCACAAAAAGAAGCCAAACGCAAGCAAAAAGAGCACACCTCCCGTGAGGGTGAAGAAGAAGGGGACGAAATTCCCCTTTCCGCTGAGCAGGCAGAAGTGGTACCCATACAGCTGCACAACGCCATTGCGGGTCTCATTTCCATGGCCATCAGCAGCCGAAAAGCGCAAGAACTGCTGATCGAGCGCATCGAGGATTTGCAAGAGCCGATACGCACGCTCTCCGGCGGAATTATATTGCAGCGTCTCATGGAACATTTGCCTACGCCCGGAGATGAGGAAGCTCTGCGCTCCTTTGCCGCGCAGCTGCCGCCAGAGCAGGCTCTCGCTTTGCGTACTGTTGCCTTTGAAAATTATCCGGAGGATAATTTGGAAGAGCATGTGAACTGTGCATGCGCCCGTGCCGCGCGATTTGCTCTGCGAGAGCGTATAGATGCCTTACGTAGCCGCATTCGTGCGGCGTCTGATAGTTCAGAGGCCCTCAAGAACTGCTTTGAAGAACTTCAGCATTTGCTCGCCATCAATGACGACACGGCGCCATGAATTCGGGGAATCCACAGTTAGCGCAAGGTATGCGACAGAGCATGGTGATGGGGGCGTCCATGCAACTTTTTTTACGTGCTCTGCAGGCTACGCAAACTGAATTGACGCAGATGGCCACGCATGCGCTCAACAGCAACCCGGCTCTCGAGGAGGTCGAAGCGCCGCCACCGGAGGATGATGTCCTTCCCGCTCCGGATTATGAAGCATCAGAGCGACACGCTTCCATGATGGAGTCTCTTCCGCAGCAGACGACGCTGAGCGCCCACTTAGAGGAACAGGTGTTGCAGAGCGCATTGCCGCGTGTGCTGGAGCAAGATGCGCTCGCACTCATTGCTCGCTTGGATACACACGGTTTTTTTGCAGAATCGCCGGAAATGCTTGGCCTACCTGAGGCAAGATTGCGCAGGGCGCTACAAGTGGTGCAGGATTTGGAACCGGCCGGTGTAGGAGCTTCTGATTTGAGGGAAAGTTTACTCCTGCAGTTGCGTCGCGAGGGTGAAGAAAAGGGTCTCGCTTACCGTATCGTCAACGAATGTTGGGACGATCTCACGCGCCATCGGTTCCCGCAAATTGCGCGTGCTCTCGGCGTGAATGAAGAAGCTATCGGCATCGCTGTGCACCGTATCTCGCGCCTCAATCCGGATCCCGGAAGTTTATTTTCAGCCGTCGAGCAGCCCATTGGCGCACCGGACATCATTGTGCTGCGCCGGGGAAAGGAGCTCTCTGTGAGTCTCAGTGGCGAGATGGTGCCTCACCTTGCGTTGTCGGCACAATACCGGGAGATGCTCGCTGAGCAGAGTGATAAAGCGGAGTTGCGTCGCTATCTCTCCCAATGTTTTCGCGAGGGACGGGAGCTCATACGAGCTATTGAAAAGCGCCAAGAAACGATTCTTGCAGTTGCCCGAGCCATTGTCGAACGACAGCGCGATTTTTTCCTACGCGGACCATCAAATATGCTCCCGTTGCGCATGGAAGAGATCGCTGAAGCTACGCAGATGCACACCTCTACTGTCTCGCGAGCTGTGAACGGAAAGTACTTGCGTTGTGAGTACGGCGTGTATGAATTGCGCGCTTTCTTTACCGCTGCCTTGCCGTCGACGGATGGCGAAAACCACACCAGCGTGAGTATCAGGGCGCAAATTCGAGCGCTTATTGATGCGGAAAACCCTGCTGCACCCCTCAGCGATGCGGCGATCGAGAAGCTCCTTGCCGGGCGAGGAATCACGGTTGCTCGCCGCACCATTGCCAAATACCGCGACCAGCTTCGCATTCTTCCTGCTTCTCTCCGGAAAATCCGCTGAGACTGGTTTTTTAACTTTCCAATGTGTGGAACAAACTTTATAATTTTAACATGAGTGAGACGCAATGTAGAGCAGAGAACAAGCCGGGAAAAAAGTGGATAGTATCCGTTGCGTTGGCGTGCGGCTTGGCGTTGCTGACCGTAGTCGTTGGAGTGGTTTATGTGTCCGGTGAGGATGAGCCTGGTACTGTAGGCACGTCAAAAGCAGGTAGATCCGGAACGGCGAAAAAGGTAAAGAAAGGAAAAAAGGCGAGAAAGAAGGAGAGTCGAGTGGTGGAAGAAAATCAGGAACATGGATTGCATACGACTGATGGACAGGTATCGAAACAATCGACTGGGGACGTGACGGCGGCGGTTGAGATATCCTTGGATGCTGCCGTAGAGGATCAGCAAACCTCTCTTCCCACGAATCCGGACCCCGTTTCAGGAGAAGAGAACGTTTCAGGTGTTGGGCAGATTTCCGAGGATAGGAAAGAACCGACAATCGCGGGGGAGACTGGCGAAAGTGCGGCAGAGCATGCTGAGGAGCAGCCGCCCGCCGACGATCATGCCACGGTCGAGAAAATAGAAGGCGCAGATTCCCCAAAAGATGAGGATAATCACGAAACAGAGGCTCCGGCGGAACAAACGCCAGATGAGCCCCCTGTCGCCTCCAATGATTTTACGGAGAACCTTTTGTTGTACGGTGGAGGGTCGGAAGGAGTAGAGCAACGCGCGATTTGGCAGAAGTGGATGGATTGCATGATTACTGGTGCGAAAGTGGGCGAGCTAATTCCTATGCTCGAGGCAAGAGTGCGCAAGATTGTGCCAAAACTCATTGCAGGAGAGCGACTTAACTACACGTCCTACAAGAATTCGCGTTTACTGATGAATGCAGTGGAGCTGTGTTACATGGCTAGGCTGGTGGGGGCGGAGAGATTAGATTCGTTTATTCGATCCGAAAAAGAGCGAGGGGAGACCTCTAACACATCGCCGGAAGCATTTATGCAGTGGTTGCTCACGGATCGGTCGCGTCCATTGCACCGACTGCTGCATGAGTTTGCTTTCAATTCTGGGAAGACGGAGGAATTTTCCCGTACGCTCAAAGTTTTTTACGAGTTGTGGAAGCGTGCGCCGAGGCGTGATCGAGTGCGCTATATGAACTTGGCAATTGCCTGCTCACTTGTACGCGCGGAAGTGGCGCATAGTCGGGGAAAGCTGCGAATACCAGATGAGCACCTTTTGGATATTCCAGAACTGTACGATTACTACCGAACCCGCGACATAGCAAATACGCTGCTGACCAATATTTGGAAGCTGGGGGTAACGGAGCTTCTACATGTGGTGGATGTGCGCTTACCAATGTCAGAGTTTGAGTGGGTAAAGAAAAAGATCAATTACGAGCGGAAAAATTGGGGGATGGCGTACACGAGCGTTGAGTATATTATGGAGCGCGCTACGCAGAAAGTGGATCCCTATAAGCTTTACACTTTGGAGGAGATCAAGGAGGAGGGCGGTGTGTGCCATGATCGAGCGTATTATTGTGCCGCATCTGCCAAAACACGTGGATTACCTGCCGTTATCATTACGGGAGATGGTGAACGCGGGCCACATGCGTGGGTTGCACTCTACACCTCAGATAAGGAGGGTTGGTCTACTACCGGGTCGTATGACTACAAGACTGGGCGATTTGAAGACCCTTGCTCCGGACTGATGTTGCACGAATCCGTGCTGCTGGATAGAGACCCGAAATTGACGCCGGAACGGCGGGAACCTGCCGGGGACTGTATGGTGCTTTCAAATTATCTATGCCTTGTTGGTTGCCAACAGGAAGCGATGGGGTGTGCGCGGTATGTGACGTTGGCCTATCCGCAGCTCACTTCATCGTGGCAAAATTATGTGGAAGTGATGGAAAAGTGTGATAATCAGGAGGTATCCCCAATGGCGTGGCTTCGATTATATCTGGAGTTAGGGCATCAGAGCAAAAAAAATATGGAACTGATGGATCTGGCGCAGTATGTACAGGCGAACCACGTGATGGAGGGAAAGAAAGACAATGTGAAGATGAACGCACTCAAGCAGAGCTCGCGTAAGCTCGACGAACTGATACAGGCTGGCCGCACAGACTTGGCCATTGAAAGCATGGAACGGCAGACGAAAATATATGCGGAGCGTGGAGATTATCGTGGACTTGCTTCGTTTTTCAAGGGGGCATTTAAGGACTACGGCGCACTTTCTTACACCTTCGGCGAAATGCTTGAACTTTACGTGCGCATGTTGGAGATATGCGCCGAGAAGGTAGAAAGCAATCAAGAAATCAATGAGAGGGTGAAAAGAGATACAATAGGCGCTATGTGGCGCGTGTGTGCGAAGGATGCGGAAAGCACTTTCGCCAAGAGCGCTTTTAGTAAAGACGACTTTCTTGTCATCCAAAAAGATGCTGACATCATGCACAGCATAGCAGAGTGTTGGCGTCTCAGTGGGGATGATAAGCGTGCCCAGCGGCTAGATACGACCGCCGAAGAACGCCTCCAAGAAAGTCGCAACCGTAATACGGGTAAAAGGATTGGACCGGGGAACGGTAGGAACCGGTGACTCTTCTGCCGCCCCTTTTGGCATTTAACAAGTAGAGCGCGTCGCTGTTTTTACTTCCCAGCATTAAAATAAGTTGTTATAATACGAACATGAAAAAACGACGTGTCAGAAAGCTCGGCAAACGCGAAAAAGCACGGAGCTTGGTTTCTGTGATCGGCGTGATGGTCTTGCTGTTCGTCGGAGGGGTAGTCGGCGGGTTGAACTATGTCCTGAGGGAGCCGGCGACGGAAGAGGGGCAGGCAGCTGGGACATCAGAAACAACGACGGAAAGTGCGCAACAGGATCTCGTCCAGCAGGATCAATCGATTCAAGAGGAAGATATTCGAGAGGATCAGGAGACAATACTTGACGAACAACCGGTGAATCAAAAGACCGGGGAGGAACCAATATCTGCACAGGAGCCCGACAAACCGAGTCGACAGGATAGTGCAGAGGATACCACAGAGGACGTAGCGATTGAATCAACTGATGATAAGGATATCGTCTCACACATAAGTCAAGATACGCCGCAACCGCCGAAACCCGTCGTGAAAGAAAGTGTGTACACGGAAGAACTCAGTTTGATCAAGGGATCTGGAACATTGGAAGTTCAAACTCTTTGGAAGACGTGGATTAATCGCATGCTTGAACGAGGGGAGGTGAGTGTATTAACCCCCATTTTGGAGGAAAAGATACGCGAGGCTGTACCCAAGATCATGACCGACCAACGCTTGATCTACACATCGTATAGGAATGCAAAGTTGTTGATTGATGCTGTGGATCTGTGCTACATGGCACGCTTAGTGGGGGCGGAGAGGCTGGATCACTTTGTGAAACCGGGAAGATTGCGCGGGGAGCGGGGGAAAAACTCGCCAGATCAATTTGTACGGTGGTTGTTGTTGGATAAAACGAAACCGCTGCACAGGTTGTTGCAAGCCTTCGCGCAAAATAACGGTAGGGATGAGGATTTTCCACGCGTACTCAAAACTTTCTATGAGTTATGGAAACGCGCGGATGAGAGAAAGCGCGTGCAATATCTGAACTTGGCTGCAGCGTGTTCTCTGCTGAGTAAAGATGTGGTGAATTCTCCCGGTCAGTTGCGTGATTTTGATGAACCCCTGATGGGCGTCCAAGAACTTTTCGACTACTTTTGTCAGCAGGATGCCATCAATGCGTTGCGAACAGATATTAAGAAACTCGGCATATCGGATTTGATGTATGTGGTGGATATGCGCTTGCCACTTTCTGAGGTTCGCTGGGCGAAGCGCAACGTTAAATACAAACGCTCGGGCTGGGGAGAGGCGTACGGACACATTAAGTATTTGATGAAGCGAGCGACCTTAGGACTGGATCCATACGATCACTACACATTCGAGGAAATTGAAAAAGAGGGAGGCATTTGCGCCGACCAATCCTATTTCTGTGCCTACACCGCCAAGTGTCT
Organism: uncultured Akkermansia sp.; assembly: GCA_947626545.1. Taxonomy (GTDB): domain Bacteria; phylum Verrucomicrobiota; class Verrucomicrobiia; order Verrucomicrobiales; family Akkermansiaceae; genus Akkermansia. The sequence goes on from CANQSS010000029.1 coordinate 19,293, forward strand.
GGGAATACCAGCAGTCATTTTTGTCGGGGATGGTGATCGTGGGCCGCATGCGTGGGTGGGGTTGATGACAGCTGACGGGGAATGGACTGTTGCAGGGTCAGTGGGCTACAGCTCCGGCCGCTACAAGAACCCGTGCTCCGGGTTGGAAATGCACGAGTCTGTGTTGGTAGGGAAGGATAAGCGATTGACCCCGGACAAGATGGAAGTAGCCGGTAACTGCATGTTGCTGGCGGACTACTTGAACAGGTGTGGCCTACCCACACAGGCGATGAATAGCGCACGCTACGTGACGATGGCCTTCCCATACCTGACATCTGGTTGGCGGAACTTGGTGGACGTGATGGAGCGTTGTGAGCAGAGCGAAATCGACCGTGTGACTTGGCAGCGCTTGTTTATTGCTCTTACCAAGCAAGGGAAAAAGAACTCAGAGTTGATAGATTTGGCCCAGCAGGTGCAAAATGATCATTTGATAGAAGGCAAGAAGGAAAACGTACGCATGTACGCACTGAAAAAAAGCAGTAAAAAGGTGGGAGAGTTGGTGAAAGACGGACGGCTGGATCTAGTGCAAGATATGCTGAAACGACAAGTGGATATCTATGTGAAAGAGGAGAATTATGGTGCCATGGCGACGTTCTTCAGGGGGTACATGCGCGAATACGTCGATGACGCCGAAGTATTCGACGAACTGCTGCGGCTGTATATGAGCTCATTGGAAGCGTGCGAGCAAAAGATTCGGGAAAAGGAAGAGCTTGATCAGAAACGTAAAGATTTTACCATTGGTGATATATGGCGCACATGTGCTAAAGAGGCCACCGGGCTTTTTTCAAAGAAGGCGTTCGAGTCAAATGACTTTTTTGCGGTGAAAAAGGAGGCCGGTGTGATGAACCGAATCGCAGAATGTTGGCATCGCGCCGGCGATGATAAACGTGCTATCCGTATGGAAAAGGAGGCGCACAAAACGCTCGAGAAGGTCCGAGACCGTGCCTCGAAAGATTAAATTAATTGCCTGTCCAGCGTTAAAAGGAAACTGAACAGGCAAACTGTTGATCGCTTATAATTTAGAAACGAGGAGCCGCACATTAGCGGTAGCGCACTTCGGGTAACTTTGCGGCCAGAACCCTGAGCAGCTCACCGTGTGCGGTGTCCACCTCTGCAGCTGTAAGGGTAGCGGAGGGCTTTCGGTAGAGGAAACTGTATGTGACAGCCTTGCGGTCGGTAGCCAATTTTTCACCCGTGGGGTCGCTGTACACTTCCTTGAGACGGCAGCTTTCCAGCAGTTTTTGCTTAGCGGATTCCACGGCCTTGAGCACGTCGGCGTGTCGCACCGTGGCAGGAAGTTCCAGCGTGGCATCGCGTCCGGAGGCAGGGTAGAGAGGAAGCTCTTTCACCTTGAAGGGGGCAGTGGCGAACTGCTGTAGCTTGCGGAGATCAAGCTCGGCATAATAGCAATTCTGCGGCAGATCCAGCGTGCGGCAGACGTTGAGGGCTACGCGAGCCATAAAGCCGCAGGATTGTCCATTTATTAGGATGTCGGCGCTCAGTGCAGCAGCATCGCGGGCCAGCTTAGCGGGCGTGATGGAGACAGTGTGCTTAGGCAACAGGGATTCCAGCACGGCGACTAAATGCTGTGGTTCTACGGCACGTGGCTTCAGAGAATCCCAGCAGGAGGGGGAGAGCTTGCCGGCCATGAGGATGCCCAATACTTCGGATTCAATATCTTTGCCTTTGCCTCCTCCAGTGTTGCGGAATACGCGTCCGCATTCAAAGAAATGCAACACATCCATTCCCTGGTTCAGATTGCGAGCTGCCACGGCCAGCAATCCGGGTGCGAGAGAGGGACGCAGTACGGCGTGATCCTCCGAAAGAGGCAGCGCCACTCGGATTGTATCCCCTTCTTGCAGGGGTTTAATAGGAAGCGCGTACTGCACGGAGGCAATCATAGGATCAGCGCTCTGTTCAGCGATAAGCTTGAAGGTTTGTACTTCCCAAAAGCCGGCCCCCGCGAGGTGGCGCGAGAGTTCACAGCGGAAGTCGTGTGCGCGGTCTTGGGGCGTCTCGGGTACATAGATGGCTGTGCGTGTGGGGGGGATATTGCCTATGCCGTACACACGCACCACTTCTTCCAGCAGGTCGCAGCTACGCTTCAAGTCAAGGCGCCAAGGTGGACAATCCCAGCAGCCGGAGGTTGCCTCTCTCAAACCGAGGTTGCGTAAAATACGCGCGGCTTCCATGTGCGGGATGGTGGCATGAGTCATCACATCTAACTCTTTCCAATCGAGCTGCACTTGGGGGAGAGCGCAGAAAACTTTGGCGCCGGATCCCTGCTCCAGGACAGTTGCTTGCGCGGCCTGATGCTCGGGCACAGTGCAGGGCGCTTGGCCTGCTACAGCAGTGGGCTCGGCCTTGCCACCGGCGCACTCCAAGATAAGCTGCACAGCCCGTCCCGCTGCGCGCAGAACATTCCAAGCGGCGGCACCGCGCTCGAAACGGTAAGAAGAATCAGAACTCAGACCTAAGCGACGGCTTGTTTGTCGCACACTGGAAGGCAGGAACCAAGCAGATTCCAGTATAATGTCCGTGGTCTGTTCCGTGACGCCGGAGTCCTTTCCTCCCATGACACCGGCCAAAGCGAGCGCACGGTCGGAGGCGTCGGAGATGACGAGGTCGCTTTCCTGCAGCACATAATCCACATCCATGAGGCTGGTGAAATGCTCAGCCGAGTGGGCGCGGCGTATGTGGAGCGCACCTTGCACGTGAGCCGCATCAAAAGCATGAAGGGGATGGCCCAATTCAAAGAGACAGTAATTGGTGATATCCACCACATTGTTGATGGGGTGCAGACCAATGGCAATAAGTCTTTCAGCAAGCCATGTCGGGGAGGGAGCAATCTTCACGCCACTGATACGGGTAGCAGTGTAGAGCGGGCAGATCTCCGGGGAGGAAAGGCGAATGCTATCACCTGCCGGCTGCGTTGGTGGCAGGATATCGCCGGGATCCGTCTTCAAGGAGCGCCCTGTGATGCCTGCCAACTCGCGCGCCATGCCCCAGTGACTGAGCAGGTCTGGCCTGTTTGGGGTGATCTCAAGCTCGAAAAGGGTATCGGTGCGGGTAAACTGGCGCACGGGAGTGCCCACTTTGTAATCCTGCGGCAGAATCCACAGGCCGTGCTCCTTATCCGGCAAGCCCAACTCAGAAGCAGCGCACAGCATACCGCAGCTGGCGTGTCCCATCATCTTCCCCTCCTTGATTTGCCAGCCACCGGGCAAAACGGCCCCGGGCAGAGCACACGGAACCTTGTCGCCTACTTTATAATTCTGTGCACCGCATACAATTTGACGCAGGGAACCTTCACCGGCATCCACCATGCATACGTTGAGGTGATCGCTGCCCTCTACGGGTGTCTTTTGCATCACCTGTGCGACCACCACCAAATCGGTGTTCACGCCGCGCTCGTGCATGGCCTCGACTTCCACACCGGCGAAGGTGAGCATATCGGCCATTTCTGCGGTGTTCAGACCGTCCAGATCAATGTAGGCGGCGAGCCAATTTTTCGAGATATTCATAAGGGTAAAAGGGATTATTGGAATTGAGCGAGGAAGCGAACATCATTTTCGATGAGGAGGCGGATATCACGGATGCCCCATCGAATCATAGCCAGACGTTCCAAGCCGATGCCGAAAGCAAAACCGGTGCAATTTGCATAGAGAGATTTGCCCGTTTCACGGTCGATGTTTTCAAACACGGCGGGGTTGACCATGCCGCAGCCGGCAATTTCAATCCAACGCGGCTCCTGCCCGGTAGCTTGCAATAGGACATCGATTTCGAAGCTTGGCTCCGTGAATGGGAAGAAATGCGGGCGGAAGCGCACGGCCGTGTCGTTTCCGAAAAGAGCTTTCAGGAAGTACTCCAGCGTGCCTTTCAGGTCGCCCACGCCTACCGCATGATCCACGTATAGTCCCTCAATTTGATTGAAAGCGGAAAGGTGGGTGGCATCAATAGCGTCGCGGCGGAAAGCAGATCCGGGACAGATAATGCGTACGGGCGGGGCCTGCTTTTCCATCACGCGGGCTTGCACTGTGCTGGTTTGGGTGCGCAGGAGCTTACCGCTGTCAAAATAGAAAGTGTCTTTCTCATTGCGAGCAGGGTGATCCGACGGGGTATTGAGAGCATCGAAGCAATGCCACTCATCTTCAATTTCTGGACCGTCAGCCAAGGTGAAACCCATGCGACGCAGAATACGCACAGCCTCTTCGCGCACGATCGAGATGGGATGAAGACCACCGGCGGGCAGGGAGCCACCGGGCAGTGTAATATCTACGCCAGCGACAGCTGCAGCATCCGCCTGTTTTTGCAGCTCCAGCGTACGGGCTTCCATGGCGGCAGAAATGGCCTCACGTGCGGCATTGAGAAGAGCGCCCACAGCAGGTTTATCTTCCTTGGGTACATCCTTCATACTTTGCTGCACCTGGGTGAGAGTGCCCTTTTTTCCCAGGATGGCAATGCGGGCGTTTTCCAACTCCTTCATGCATCCGGCAGCGGCAATTTGCTCCAGCGCTGCAGCTTGTACTCGTGCAATCTGTTCTTTCATAGGACTCGCGGAGAAGCTATACTACATACCACCATTTGTCAAGCAAATACAAGGCAAACGCATTAGAAAAGGGTCTCCGGCAAATTCGCTGAGACAGATACTGAAGAGATAAGATAAAAAACGGCACTTCAGTCTTGCATTCTCTGCAACACTCGTTGCAGAATAGTGTTATGATCAAGACACTTTATGAATGCAATGGTTGGAGTGCCGATGAACCTATTTTGTGCGATGAGGGTGTACTTGTCAAACTGTACGCGTCATTAGTTCATGCTTCAATGAAGTCATCAACGGCATTCGTTACAAAATTAACTCAGCCAAGATAGAATCCTTTAATGCTGGTATCAAACACATACAAAGTAAATGCTGCGGTATCTATAACATTGACTATCTATTCTTAAAAACACGCCAAATCTTTTTCTTACGCCTTCAGCGAAATTGACCGAGACCCTTAGAAAATGCGTTTGCCTGTGTACGATTTACGATTTATTGATTGCCTGCGATTTACCTTCTCTTTGCCGTTATAACGTTGTATTTCCCAAGTCGCAGAAATCGCAGGAGAATCGCAATATTCGATAAAAATGGACTGTCTTACAGTCTAATTTCCGAAGCTTGCCAAAGGAAAGTGCTTGTGGCATGTTCGAATAATGATTGAAAAAAATATACACAATCAACTCGTCGGTCGGCTTCCTGTAAGCCCTATGGACATCATGCGTTTGTTCGTGGAGTTTACGGAGGAAGCTTCGGTCACGCGATCTGATAAAGATGGCATCATCAATGCATTCCGTCGTATCATACGCACGGGAATAAATGGTGTAGCTGAGCAGGATCGTAGTGTGTCCTTTGAGTATGCTGCCGTAGAGAGCTTGCGAGCGCGACGCAACCGCCGCCCAAGCACCATGGCGGATCTGAGGTCCTATACGAACCGCATGCTGAGCTATGAGCAGTTTAGTGGAATACCACTGAGTAATATAACGAGTGAGGATTGCCACAAGCTATTGCATACTCATTTTAGCTATAGTCCTCATGTATTTCGCAAAGCAAAGGCGGTATTGCACAGCGTGTTTTCATACGGTATTCGTCGCGGCTGGTGCCAGGCGAATCCAGTAAAGTCGCTGGAGTGTCCGCCCGTGTACGAGGAACGGATTGTGCCGTTGAGTGGTGCGCAGATACGCGCCATACTCCGCACGTGCCGTCAGCAGGAATTTTTGTCCATGTTACCGGCTACGCAACTGTTGCTTTACTGTGGGGTAAGGCCCGGAGAGGTCCGGCGATTGCATTGGCGGGATATCGACAGGCGAGAGAAGGTGGTGTACATCGAAGGACGAGCGAGCAAAACAGGCGGACCGAGAGCCGTGCCATTGCGCGGTGGTGCGCTTGAGCTATTGGAATACCGTCGCCCGCCGAATGAGTACATAGCGCCGCGGAATTGGACCCGATTGTGGAAGCGACTGCGGCAGCAGGCCGGCATCAAGTGCTGGCAAAGAGATGTGATGAGACACACTTTTGCTTCTCTGCACTTGAAAAGGTTCCATAATCTCATCCAACTTCAGGAGGAGATGGGGCACCGAGATTGCAATTTGTTGCGCACGCGCTATTTGAATGTGAGGCACGTATCGAGCTCTACCGCGCGGCGCTTTTTTTCTTAATGTTTACCGGATGGTGGGCAGAGTTCAAATGCACCACCGGGCGCAGGAATAATCCGGCGTTCGATTTGTAAGCGCATGAGTCGCGGTGTAAGCTCAGCCGCTGATGTGCCGAGCGCACTGCAGAGTGCGTCAAGCGTGGTGTATCCGGCAGCGATGGCGGAGAGAACGGGGTCGTTCTGTGCCGCCATCGCATGCTCGGAGAAGAGAGGGATTTGCAGCTGGTGGTCAGGTTCCCAGCCCATATCGCTGATAAGATCAGCCGCGCAGGTGCAGAGAATGGCGCCATCGCGGATAAGCCGGTGGCAGCCCAAGGAGGAATTCGTGGTGACTGCTCCTGGTACGGCAAAAACGCTCTTCCCCATGTCGGCAGCAAGTCCGGCGGTATGCAAGGCTCCACTGCGTCCTGCCGCCTCTACCACCAAAGTGGCGCAACTCCAAGCAGCGACAACGCGATTGCGCTGCGGGAAAGAGTTGCGCGAAGGTGTCATATTCATGGGAAATTCACTCACCAAAGCGCCATGGCCATCCGCAATGCGATCGGCCAATGCCATATTTTCCGGAGGAAAGATGGATGCAAGACCGCCACCGAGGATGGCGATGGTTCGCCCGCCAGCGTCCAGCGCACCCAAGTGAGCGGCAGTATCGATGCCACGCGCCAGGCCGGATATGATGCAACTACCTGCATCTGCCAAATCGCGCGAAAAACTGCGCGCACAGCCAATACCATACGGAGATGCAATGCGCGTGCCGACGACAGAGACGGCTCGCCGGGCATCATCCTGCTGCCAAGTACCGCGAGAATAGAGCACCACGGGAGGGTCGCTCATCCTACGTAAAACGTCCGGGTAATCATCCTCCAGCAGAGTCGTGATGCGCACACCGGCTTTCGCTGCACAATCCAGTTCGGCCTCTACATGGGTGCAGTGGCGCCAGTCGGCAATCGCTGCTGCGAGCGTGGAACCAATACGTGGCACCTGTGCCAGCAGGTTTTGCGGAGCTGCCAGAACCATATCCGCCGAGCCGAAATGCTCCAGCAGAGAACGGATGCGCACAGACCCCAGCCCGGGTATCAGGTTGAGTGTAATGAGAGCCTCTCTCGCGCTGAGCTCCATTTAGCAAGTCAGGGTTGCAAAGTCCAGTCCGATATCCAGAGAAGGGACGGAGTGAGTGAGGCATCCAAAGCTCATGAAATCCACTCCGCTTTCTGCAGCGGCAGGAGCCGTTGCCAGTGAGAGCCCTCCGCTGGCTTCAAAATAAGGCTTGGAATGAGGGCCGCGCATTTCCACAGCACGTCGCATTTGCTCCGGACTCATATTGTCCAGCAGGATGTAGTCTACCCCCTCCAGTTTGAGAAATGCTTGCACCTGCTCGAGACTGTCGGCCTCCAACTCGACCTCCACGCCGGGGCGTTCATCTTTGAGTTTGAGGATGCAGTTCTGCAGGTGGCAGGTGTCGCCATTCGTCATCAGGTGATTATCCTTTACCATGGCGCGGTCGTAAAGTCCCAGACGGTGATTCATACCTCCGCCGTGAACTACTGCTGCCTTTTCCAGCAAGCGGTAGCCGGGTGTTGTCTTGCGTGTGTCGAGCAGCTTGCATTTGGTATGGGAAATGGCCTGTACAAAGCGGTGAGTCATAGTGGCCACACCGGAGAGACGTTGGATGAAGTTGAGTGCCGTACGCTCTGCACCCAAGATAGAACGCGCCGAACCTCGAATAATCATGATGACAGCATCCGGTGACACCTCATCGCCGTTGTGCAGCTGGGTGTCGATCTTGAGCGTGGGATCCACAGTACGGAAAACCTGCGCTGCCACATCTACACCGGAAAGCAGGCCTCGCGCCCGCGGACGCATCAGAGCTTGGGCCTGCAACTGTTCGGGCACGAAGTAGAGGGATGTTACATCCCCGCTGCCGAAGTCCTCGTGAAGAGCAAGGCGGATAAGTTCATCCCGATTATCAGAAACTTTCGTGGGTTCCATGGGCAACATTCTACCTGATAGAAAATGGATGTCAAGTCCAGGGCAAACGCATTAGAAAATGCGTTTGCCATGTACGATTTACGATTTATGATGTACGATTTAAGGAATTCGCGCGTTGCGCGGATTTTTTCGAATCATCTCTTGGTTTTTGGGATGTGGATTGCAAGATTAAATGCAACAGATGACAGAAAAAGTTGCGGTCATGAAAAGAGAGGGGTAAAATAGTGGCGG